>NZ_FODB01000007.1 GCF_900110265.1 Vreelandella aquamarina
CACAGGGATGAAGCGGCTCATGGCGATCTTCTCAGCTCGGCGATGACGGTGGTCAGTATCTCACGGTGCAACGGAAAGACCGACAGGCTGCTAGGGATTGCAGTATTACCGCACTTTTTGGCTCAGGAAGCGGGATTAGTTTGTATTGCTTCTGATCTTGGCGTGGATCAGCCTATTTACCTCGTTATCCAAACAGACCTGACGCAGTCACGCCGAACCCGTGCCGGACTTTCTTATTGAACTGGTCGCCAGTAACCATGCTCGCTTGAGCATGGGCTGAGAAGCGGGGGTATGACTCTAATTGATGCCATCAACGCCCTCTCCGTAGCCAGGGTCTCGGTAGCCAGGAGAGAGCGTTAAAGCCAAGCGTCAGCCTTTGGAGCTGAGAGCCTGAGCCGGTGAGTACGATGATGCACTGTGTGTCACGAGACTCACGCCGATGAATACTACGGTATTGACGACTAGGCCACAGAAGCCAGCGTGCCAGCCGAATGGAGTACTGACCCCAAACTGGAACAATAGGGTTAGAGCCGCGCCTACTGCTAAACCTGCAAAGGCACCAGAGCGTGATGCTCGCCGCCAGAATAGTGCGCCAAGCAGCATCGGCAGCAACTGCACCACGATGCCATAGGCGCCGAGTAACAAGCCAACCAATGAGCCAGGGTTGGCTAGGGCTAGCAAGTAGGCTGCTAAGGAGATTACCACCACACCGTAGCGAGTTAGCCTGAGTGCCTTGTCATCAGATATACCACGCAGCACGGGTAGGTGCTGCCCCACGTCTCTTACCAGAATAGTGGCGGAGGTATGAGCCAAGTTGGCAGCCGTAGACATTGCCGCGGCCAGCGCGCCGGAGAGGGCTATACCGATTAGCCACGCAGGGAAGTCAGCTAGTTCGACCACTAACGTCAACAGCACGCGATCAGCAGAGTCGAGCGGGCTATCTTCGAGTAGTAATACTCCTGCGAAGCCGATAACCAGCAATGGCACCAGCAAATAGCTATAAAGTGGATAGAGTACGAACACCTGTTTCAGGGTTCGCTCACTGCGCGCACTATAAAACTTCATGAAAATGTGCGGCCACATTACGCAACCTAGAGCACTTACTAGGATGGCTGTCGAGAAGGCTCCCCAGCCCATGCCGCCAGCACCGGGCATGGTTAGATATTCCGGCGCTTCGCGCTGCAGTTCGCGGAACATTTCACCGACTCCACCAAAGAACTGGTCAGCCGTTGCCAAGCCTAGAAACCACGCGACACCCACCATCATCACGCCCTGGAGCAAGTTGGTCCAGCCGATGCCTTGTAAGCCGCTCGCATAGACATAAGCCGCCACCACGCCACAGGCCAGTAAGCTGCCGAGCCAGAACGGAATGGTGCCTGAGGTTGCCGCCTCGAAGAGCAGTCCCGCACCCGCGATCTGAATAGTTAGGTAGGGGATCATCGCCAGTACGCTGACCACACCGATGAACAGCCCCAGCAGATTCCCCCGAGTTGGATAACAGGCAGAGAGGAACTCCGCCTGGGTCAGAAAACCATGGCGACGGCCAAGCCGCGAAATGTGTGGCGCGATTAACCACCATACAATCACAGCGAGGGCCAGGTAGGCGATGATATAGAGTGCCGGCGCCCCTTTGCTGTAGGCCCAGCCGGGAGCTCCAAGAAAGGCGAAAGCAGAGAATATCTCCGCTCCGAGGATGAAAAACAGCACCAGTAGCCCCATGTGGCGCCCACCAGCGACGTAGCCTTCCAAAGACGAACTCTGGTTATGCCTTGCTCGCAGGCCCACCGCTAGAACGATCAGCAGGTAGGCTAGGGTGATGGTAGTGATCAGCAGTGAATCACTCATCGTTCACCTCCTGTGCGGCATCATGGCGATAGGCAATCACTAGTCCCACAAATAGGACAAAGACCCAAGCGACGTACCAAAACATGAAGAAGGGCAAGCCAATCACCATCGGTTCGATGCGGTTGGCCACTAATGCGCCAGGCCAGATCATCGCCAGTGCACAGATAGTGAAGTAAATCAGCAACCCTCTAGGGGGAAGCGATGGCCGGGATTTCATATGCATACCTCATTATTGTGGTGTTATCGGTAGTAGAGCAGGCCTCGTTTAGGCGGCAGCGAGTGCGCCGAGGCCGATGGCCAACAGTAGTTGGCAACCAGTGGGAATAATGTCGTCGTTAAAGTCGTAACGAGCGTTGTGTAGTGGTGCGGTGGCTTCATCCTTGGCTGTACCGAGGAAGAAGTAGGCTCCTGGACAGCGCTGCAGCATGAAGGAGAAGTCTTCGCCGCCAAGGCTAGGATCGACGTCGCGCACCAGGGCAGCTTCGCCGAGTGTTTGCACTACGCAGGATTCCACGTGGCGGGTTTCCGCCTCGCTATTGACCGTTGCTGGGAATATGCGCTGGTAGTCGACCTCAATGTCGCCGCCATGGGCAATGGCCACCCCTTCACAAACACGGCGAACAGCATGCTCAATACGGTCCTGAGTGTCGGCATCAAGGCTTCGCGCTGTACCGCTGATGCGCACTTCGTCGGGAATAATGGCGAAACCGTCAATATCGCCCCCCTGCAATCCACACAGGCTGAGAGCCGCGGGGGAGAGAGGATTAATATCACGGGCGACCACGGAGTGAAGATTTTGAATCAGGGCACCCGCCATACGCACAGGATCTGTCGATAGGTGTGGGTTGACGCCTCCATGGCCCCCTTTTCCGCGTACCCGGATATCGAGCCGATCGGTGGCTGCCATGATGGCACCTGAGCGGACGGCCACTTGGCCAGCAGGCAGAGAAGGCCAGTTGTGCAGGGCGTAGATGGCCTGCATAGGAAAGCGCTCGAACAACCCCTCTTCAATCATTGCCCGGCCACCACCTAAACCTTCTTCTGCGGGCTGAAAGACTAGGTGAATGGTGCCAGCGAAGTCGCGGTGTTCAGCCAGGTAGCGGGCGACGCCAAGCAGCAGGGTCGTGTGACCATCATGGCCGCAGGCATGCATGCGACCGGGCACTTCGGATGTATGGTTGTGCTCGCTAAGCTCTTGGATCGGTAGAGCGTCCATATCGGCGCGTAGACCAATCTGGCGTCCATTGTCGGGCTGGTCACCGGTGACAGTTGCAACGATACCGGTTTTGCCGATGCCAGTTTCAAAGGTCAAACCGAGACGTTCTAGTTCTTCAGCGATGCGCTTAGCCGTGGCATGTTCCTGAAACCCTAGCTCTGGGTGACGATGCAGCTCGTGCCGCATTTGGGTCAGCTCGGCGTGGTGACGCTCGAAGAAATTTGCGTTGATGAGTTCTGTCATAGTCGATTCGCATAGTTGTTGGATGGACCAATTCATCTTGGCTGTTTCGGTGACATAGAGAAAATAGTTTTTTTATTGGCTTTCCATGCTTATATTGGATGGAGAGAGCCACGGCGTGTCATTCAATGGGAATGAGATGGACTTCAAACGCTTAAAATATTTTCAGACCGTCGTAGAGGAGGGAGCTATCTCCTCAGCAGCACGGCGGATACCACTTGCTCAGCCAGCCCTGTCACGTCAATTGCTGCTGCTTGAAGATGAGGTCGGTACCACGTTGCTAACTCGTTCACGGCATGGCGTTCGCCTGACCGCCGCAGGCGAATCGTTCTACCGTGATACTCGGCGTTTGCTTGGCGAGTTCGAACAGGCCAAGCGCAATGCACGGCGCATCGCCGATGGCCAATTCGGTGAGTTGCGTCTAGGGGTGACGGTGATGCATTTATGGGTACCCCAGATAATCGGTTTGCTCAACCGTTTCCGCGAGCAATATCCCGAGGTCACGCTGAAAGTAGAGTCAGTGCTTTCGGGGCCTCAGGTCGATGCAATCCGCCGTGGGAGACTGGATGCTGGCATGTTGTTTTTCCCTCCAGAAGATGATGACTGCCTCTGTAGCCATTGCTTGTATGAGGATTACCTCGTATTGGTTACCAGTGCCACCTCACGCCTAGCGCGACAACCGCCGCGATACCTATCCGAACTCAATGACGAAAATTTTATCTGGTTTGATCGTAGTGCCACCCCGGTCTATCACGACAAGCTGATCCACGCTTTTCAGCGAGAGGGTTTCACGCCCCATGTGGTTCAGGAGGGAACTGACAACGCTACTATGTTGTGTTTGGTAGCTGCTGGCATGGGCTGCAGTATTTTGCCGGCTATGACCATGGCAGGGGCACCAGAAGGCGTAGTAAGTCATCGCTTGGAGGATCTCAAGCTGGCTTTGCCTTTGATGCTGGTATGGCGCAGGGATTCAGGGCTGTCGGCGGTACGCCGGCTGATCGAAATTGCCGAAACAGAATCTTTGGCGACTGATGATGACGCTGACGCGTAACGTTCATCTTGATGGAAATTATTAGTGTAAGTGCCTGGTCTAAAGTTTTCGTGTAATATCCATGCCAGGATTTCTGACACGGACAGAACCATGGAAAAACGCTTCGTTGCCCCTCTCACTGAGCCTGAACAACAGACGCTGACTTCCGCCTATCACCATGGCGAGAAGCGCGCTCTCCGTCGTCGGGCGCATGCCATTCTACTGAGCGACCAAGGCCATACGATTAACCAAATCAGTGAGATACTTCAGGTTCGCCGCGATGCCGTATCACGATGGTTCAAGCAATGGGAAGTGTCCGGTTTGGATGGTCTCATCGACAAACCGCGTAGTGGACGAACACCCGTCCTCGATGAACACGATCACAAGCGCTTGCAAGCGTTGGTAGCCGAGCATCCCCATCATATTCGCGCCTTACAGGCTCGCTTTCAAGAAGAGACCGGCAAGTCTGTCGCCACGGTGACACTGCGTCGGGCGTTGAAAAAAAAATGGCTATAGCTTCAAGAGCATTCGGCATTCACTCAAGACCCAGCGTGACGAAACGGACTTTCGCAAAACGCAAGACCTGATGAAAGCGCTTCACGAGCGAGAGGACCAAGGCGAGCACGAGCTCTATTACTTTGATGAATCAGGTTTTTCACAAGCGTCGTCGGTGCCGTATGCGTGGAGTCCTATCGGCAAGCCCCGGGAAGTCACTGCCTACTCCCGCAGCCGAAGGCTAAACGTGTTGGGATTCTTATAAGCCGAGCCGGAAAACTGGTCTCTCACACGACAACCGAGACAGTGACCACGGAAACGGTCATAGAAGCGTTTGACCAGTTTGTGATCCAGAAGGATCCAGACATCTTCGCCGTTGTGGTGCTCGACAATGCCAGCTTGCATCGCTCCAAGGCCTTTAGGCGAAAGAGGGTGGAGTGGATGTCGCAACGTGTGCATCTGATCTATCTGTCTGCCTACTCACCAGAGCTGAATCAGATAGGGATTCTGTGGCGGCAGATGAAGTACACCTGGCTGCCTTTGAGTGCCTATCTCTCGTTTGAACGTCTATGTGAAGAGGTACACTGCTTACTCAGTGGTTACGGAACTGATCACGCGATTAATTTTGAATAGGCACTTAACGAGCCATTGATGGAGGTGGGCGGGGGGGGCGCAGTTCGTGGCTCACGGTAGCGATGAACTGATTTTTCATCTTATCCAGCCGTCGTCGCTCGGTAATGTCCTCTATCAGTGACCAGATGACGGGGCGCCCATCGGGGTAATGGCTCAGCATGCCCTGCAAACGAATCGGGTAGCGGCTACCATCCTTGCGGATGTACTCTTTTTCGAAAGGCCCGTAGCGGCCCTCGTTTTTGAGGCTCACGAGTACTTGTTCTTCCATGGCTTGGTACTCTCGGGGCGTAAGGTCCCAGTAGCTGAGCTTGACGAACTCGTCGCGGGTATAGCCGGAGGGCAGCGTCAAGGCGTCGTTGAGATGTGAAAAATTGTGGAGCGCCGTTTGGCGGGCCTGATGCAGCGAAGTAGAGTGAGGAGTGCCACGAATGAAACATAGCGTCTTAATAATGATGGTGGCGTTAGTAGGCTGTGCGGGAGGAGAAGGCGCTGATATGCAGACGGCAGCTGCGGCGTATTGCGTAAGCCTGGGCGGCGAGCGCCTCACCCGCGAAAGTGCTTTGGGAACGGGGCGTTACTGTCGACTGCCGGATGGCCGGGTCGAAAACGAGTGGCATTTATATCGAACAGAGCGATTGGATAATGATTAACGCCACCAACGAATAGGCGTTTGAAACGCATCAAACGTGCTATCAACGCAATTTTGAGTGTATAAGGTTAGCGTTAATAAAAAATAGGGTGAGCTGGTGGGTCACGCCAGCTAGGGGATCGGATGGGTACGTTCAACGTCTTGTTGCGCTTTTTATGCGTAGGAATAATGGCTTGCTTGCTGTTGCTGTCCGGTTCTTTGGCCTACGCTAGCGCGCCTGCACCGCTGACCGATTGGGAGTATCGCTGGGGAGATGCTCCTTTAGAAGATGACGCGCCTTGGAGCCCCATCGATTTTCCTTCTAACCCACCGGAGCGCAACGGCCAGAAGTCCGTTTGGTTTAAAACGGTCTTGCCAGAGGGAGAGTGGCGTGACCCAGTGTTGCACATTACCAGCATTAACTTGGTGGGGCAGATCTACCTCGATGGCACGCTGATTTATCAGCATGGCGATATGGAGGCGCCTCGTTTCATCGGTTGGCCGTGGCATTTGGTTCCGCTGCCGGAGAATTCGGCGGGCAAGACGCTGGCGCTGCGTATCCACTCCGATTACACCAGCATCGGGCTGTGGGGCGATGTAGAGATCACCGATCGTATCGATGCGCTGAAGGGGATGCTCCACGCTTCGGTACAGGACCTTGCGGTGAGTGCCTTCAGCCTGCTACTGGCGATGTTGGCAGCGATTTTTGCTATGATTGGGCCTGAGCGTCGGGGCTTTTTCGCCATCGCGCTGTTTGCGTTTTCGTCAGGGTTGATGCTGTTGGCAGAGACCCCCGTTCGGCAGCTGTTGGCAGACGCGCCGCTTACCTGGGACATTTTAAGAGCCGCCAGCTACTTTACACTGCCCATTGCCATAGGCTTGTTGCTGAGCCACTGGTTGGAGGGTGTACCAAAGCGCTGGATGAGACGTTTATGGCAGCTCCATTTGGCGTACCTCGTGGTTTCGATTGGTCTGGTCGCACTTGGCGTGGTGAACTTGGCACTGACGTTCCCCATATTCGATGTGCTGCTGTTGCTCACGCTCCCCCTCATGCTTCTGCTGGCGCTGCTGCGGGTGCGTCGTTTGAATTTAGAGCAGCGGCTGTTCGTCACTAGTTTCCTGCTGTTTGCGCCACTTCTGTTGCTGGACATGTTGGTGGCGCACGAGCTGATACCTCGGCGTGACGTGCCACTGAGCTATGGGGCGTTGGGCTTCTCTTTGGCTATCGTGGGGATTTCGCTGTGGCACTACCGTCATACGCAGCGTCAGCTTGCTTCGGCCAACCAGACGCTAGAAGCACAGGTGATGGCGCGGACGGCAGAGCTAGATACCTTGGTCGAGCAGTTCAAGGGGCTCTCGCTTCAGGATGCCCTGACCGGTCTCAATAACCGTCGCCATTTCGACGCCTTGCTACATCAGGAAATGGCGCTCGCGCAGCGTAAGGGAAGCCTGCTTTCGCTGCTGATGATCGATATCGATCATTTCAAGAAAGTGAACGATAACTTTGGCCACGACGCTGGCGATGCCGTTCTGATTGAGGTCGCGGCGCTGTTAAAGAAGCATTTTCGCGGTACGGACGTGGTGTGCCGGTTGGGGGGCGAGGAGTTCGTCGCACTCCTACCGGGTACCGGAGCGGCCGAGGCCCAAACGCGTGCCGAGAAACTGCTGAAGGCACAGAGTAACCAAGCGTTGAGTCACCTTCATCAGCCGCTTGGACGCATTACGCTCTCTTGCGGAATCGCCACGTATCCGGCTCACACCATGGACCCTAAAAGGCTACTGCGCTTGGCCGACACAGCGTTGTACAAAGCTAAGAATAACGGCCGCGACCGTTGTGAAGTATGGGAAGGGGCCGTGTCGTCCAGCGAGCAGTAGCTAGCGGCTATGATGCTCAGCATATACGTAATGGTGAGCGTAAAGAGAAAAAAGCCGTTGGCAGCTGCCAGCGGTGGTGCAAGCCGCCAAAGTGCTGCCCTCCAAACAGTCGTCTGCGGGTGAGTGGGAGCAGTTCTAGTCCTAGCTGTGACCATCGCGCCTTGGACTGCTCAACCATGCTGCCAGGGGTGCGATTTTCCTGACGATAACGGGTAAACTAGCGCCCCTTTAAACTGTGGTGGCTAGAGGCATGCACCCGACCTACGAATTAACCGACGCTGGCGACCGCTACTTTGATGGCTTGGCAGATAAGTTCTCTCGCTCGCTCTACCAAGCACCCCGGGGCGAGCTGCGCCTCGCGATGCTGGATTATCTTCTGCCGCAAATGCTGCACTTAAAGGCCCAGCCGGTGCTGGATGTCGGCGGTGGGTTGGGGCAGCTCTCCGGTTGGTTCGCGGCACGCGGTCACACTGTCAGCATGACAGAGCCTTCCCACGATATGCTGGCCCACGCTAAGGCGTGGCACGCTGAGCAAGAGGCCGCTGCGGTGTGGCCACCGGGGCAGCTTCGCTATGTGGAAGCTCCTCTACAGGCGCTGCCGAGCCAAGCGCCCGGCCCCTGGCCGCTGATCACCTGCCACGCGGTATTAGAGTGGTTGGGCAATCCCGAGCACGCGCTGCAAACCCTGGCAACGCTGCTGGCGCCTGGTGGTCAACTCAGCCTGATGGTGTTTAACCGCGACGCGCTGCGCTTTTCTAACGTGGTGAAGGGCAACTATCAAAAAGCCTTGAGTGACCAGTTAGAAGGCAAGGGCAAGCGCCAGCGCTTAACGCCGATCTCCCCAGTTACCCATGATGAGATTTGCCAGTGGGTGGGCCAGAACGGCTTACATATCGAGAGCGTTGCGGGCATCCGTATTTTTCAGGATTACGTGCGCCAGGCCCCAGAGAAGGCAAGCGATCAAGCAGCACTGCTAGCGCTTGAAAAGCAGTACTGCCAGCAAGACCCTCATTGGCGCTTAGGCCGCTATTTACTTTATACCGTTACCAAACCTGAGGCTGATGTATGAGTGCACAACTGCCCGCCTGCCAACTGCTTGAACGTTACTATGGGCAGGCCGCCCGGTTATGGCCTGTCGCGCCCCCGGAAGATACATGGCTGTTAACCCACTCCGCCGCGATGGTGAGCGACAACGTCGCTCTGCGGCAGCAGTGGCAGGCCAGCGGACGCCTAGCCGTTAGCCCTTTCGAGCCGTTCGACTACCTACCCGACGGGCAGGTGGTGCTGTTCTGGCCCAAAGCCCACCAGCTAGGCAAGTGGTGGCTTGAGTGGCTTTGCCACGTGCTACCTGACAAGACGCCGCTCGATATCGTCGGTGAGCACCAAGGGGGCATCAAACGTGTTCCCAAGATGCTAGACGAGCTGGGCATGAGCTGCGACAAGCTCGATAACGCCCGCCGCTGCTCGCTGTTTGCCACCCGCACGGTGAAAATGGAAGCGCCCGAAAGTGCCTGGCAAACCTTTGATGCCCTGGATATGCGCTTAGTGAGCCATCCTGGCGTGTTTGGCCATGGCAAAGTCGACGAGGGAACGCAGCTACTGCTGCAAGCCCTTGAAGAAACACTACCGAAAAAAACGCTGAAAGTGCTGGATATGGGCTGCGGCGACGGCATTATCAGCGCCTGGCTGGCTAAACGTGGCCATGCGGTCACGGCTGTCGATGTCAGCGCCTTTGCCGCCGAAGCTTGCCGCCGTACCCTTCACGACAATGCGCTGGATGGCACGGTGCTGGAGAGCGACGTTTACTCCGCGCTGGAGGGCGAGCGGTTTGATGTGATTATTAGCAACCCGCCGTTTCATCAGGAGCGAGATATTAGCTATGGGCCTAGCACGCGGTTAATCGACGAGGCGCCGGAGCATCTCAATGCAAAAGGACAGCTCATTCTGGTGGCCAATGCGTTCCTGCCTTACCCTGAGCGGCTGCAGCGTGCCTTGGGTGGCTTTGAGACGCTATCCGATAACCGCCGTTTTCGGGTGTATCGCGCTACTAAATAGCTGTTACGGATGGCCATAGCGAATGGCCGTCACGGTATAGAACGTTTCGCCGTTGGGCGTTAGCACCGTGACATCGTCGTCGACCTCTTTGCCCAGCAGCGCCTTCGCCAGGGGGGCGTCGATGCTAATCCAACGCTTTTGGGTATCGAGCTCATCGTGGCCGACGATACGAATATCCAGCGTTTCTCCCTCTTCATCCTCCAAGCTTACGTACGCGCCAAAAAAGATTTTATCGGTGTTAGCGGGCAGACGATCCACCACCTGCAGTTCATCAAGCCGTTTGGTTAAATAGCGGATGCGGGCAATGACCCGGTTTAGCTCCTTTTTGTTATAGGTGTAATCCGTGTTTTCACTGCGGTCTCCAAGCGCGGCGGCTTCGCCCACTTTCGCTGATAGCTCAGGGCGTTTTACCCGCGAAAGGTGATCCAAAATGCCGCGCAGACGGGCGGCACCTTCTGCAGTAATCAAATGACTTTTCGGTTCTTGGCGAGGATCTTTGGCCGGATCCCGCCAGCGGGTCATGTTGCGACCTTTCATAAGCCAATCTTCTCCTTAAGTGCCTTGTAAGGCTTTCCTACCAGGGCAACAAGCTTACGCTACGGGAAGGTTTTATAACAAAGTCGCGATTCTCTGGCGAATCATTCAAACGTTCGTTACATTGTCTAAGTAAGCCGATACTTGGCTTACAGAGCCTTATGAATACAGCCGTTACAACAACAAACCTGGAGTGACTATGCGCGCTATTCCATTTTCCCGCCTATTAATCGCCGCAGCCCTGGGCAGCACGCTGGCCCTGGCGCCTCTCAATGCCTCAGCATTTGAAGGGGAAGTTTTCTCGCTGAAAAACCGCTGGGAGCATACAGTAACGGAAATGCCTGCCAACCAGAGGGAAGAGACGCTAAAAGCGCTCGCCAGCGAAGCCGAACAGCTAGCAAGCCAGCATCCTAATGAAGCCGAGGTGCTGATTTGGCAGGGCATTGTGCTGGCCTCTTACGCCCGCGAGCGCGGCGGTTTGGGGGCTTTGGGTACGGCCGGTGACGCTCGTGATGTGCTGGAGCGTGCCATTGAGATCGACCCCACCGGTGGCAACGGCTCGGCCTATGTCACGCTGGGCGCATTATATGACCGTGCCCCAGGTCGCCCGCTGGGATTTGGTAACAGCGATACTGCCGAGCGCATGTTCCAGCGCGCGCTTGAGCTTCGCCCCGACGGCATCGACGTGAACTACTACTACGCGGCGTTTTTAAAAGAAGAGGGCAACACTCAGGCGGCACGGGAGCATGCCCAGCGCGCGGTGAACGGCACGGCCCGAGAGAATCGCCAAGTGTCAGATGAAGCGCTACGACGGGATGCCGAGGCTCTACTCAGCCAGCTCTAACGTAGCCAGTATCCTTTCGATGACGATGACACGCGGTTAATCACCGTATTGGCATTCCCGGTGGGCAGCATTGATAATAGTTCGATTGTTATCATCGGGAGTGCCGTATGGGCCCTACGCTTGGTCGTGATGATGTCGAACTCATCCAACGCGACACCCTTTATCAAGGTTTTTTTCGCCTAGAAGCACTGGAGTTGCGCCACCGGCTGTTTGAAGGCGGCTGGAGCGCTACTATGCGCCGCGAAGTGCATAACCGTTTCGATGCAGTAGGTGTGCTACTGTACGACCCGCACCGTGATGCCCTGGTACTCATCGAACAGTTTCGCGCTGGGGCAATTGACGACCCGACCTCCCCCTGGAAATTAGAACTTGTGGCAGGCTTGGTAGATAAGGATGAATCCCTGGAAGACGTAGCCCGTCGCGAAGCCATGGAAGAAGCGGGTTGCCAAGTGGGGCAATTAACCAAGTTGCATACCTACTACCCAAGCCCGGGTGCCTGCAACGAACGTGTGACGCTCTTTTGCGGGTTGGTGGATACTCACGGCTTAGGCGGTGTGTATGGGGTCGAAGATGAGCACGAAGATATCCGCGTGCACATTGTAACGTTTACCACCGCTTGGGAACTCCTAGAGCAGGGAAGACTCGACAACGCCATGTCTTTGATTGGGCTGCATTGGCTGGCGGGGCAGCGGGCATCGCTGCGTGCCGCGTCTCAACGCGCCGCCCTCTCGAATATTGACGCCAAGCGAATCTAGTAAGGAGTCATCATGGCAAGAGCCGCCTACGTCACCGATTTAAAAACCCTGCAGGGCGAATGCAGTGCGAACTATCTGCGTCTGCTGCGCTTGGTAGGGGATATGGAGAGCGGTCAGCGCCGTGATATCGCACTACACAGCGACCATCAGCACTTTGGTGACCTGCATTTAGCGATACTGCAGGAAGCGCCCTATACCACCCTGGTAGAAGTGACCCAGAGCGGGCCGCTGGACGCAGTGATCGAAGGCCCGCGCATGCGCGTACATCTCTACCATGATGTGCGTATGGCGGAAGTGGTCGACTTTCAACGCGAGCGCCATTTTAGCGGCCGCTATCGCTACCCCAATGCCCGCATGCACCAGCCGGATGAAAAGCTGCAGCTCAACTGCTTCCTGGGTGAGTGGTTGGCCCACGGGCTGGCCCACGGCCATGCTGTGGACATGCCCGAATTGCGTTGATGGAATGTCGTTAATGGAGCTACTGTCATGAGGCTGATTCAAATCACTGATTCCCATCTTTATGCCGATAAGCAGGCACGCTCCCGGGCGGGAATTCCCTGGCAGCAGTTTCAACGTGTGCTGGAGGCTGTGATTACTGAACGACCCGATGTCGTCGTGTTCACGGGTGATATCAGTCAGGATGAAACCGCCGCTTCCTACGCCCTTGCTTGCGAGGCGCTTTCGGCGCTGCCATGCCCGTGGTTCTGGATTGCTGGCAACCATGACCAGCCAGAGCTGATGGCCGCCGAACATCCGCTGTTAGAGGAAGTGGACTTGGAGCAATGGCGCTTACTGCTGCTCAACACCCAGGTAGTGGGCAAACCCCACGGCGAGCTGGGGAGTGTTGCCTTAAGCGCTTTGGCAGAACGGCTTGAGCAAGACGACCGGCCAACCCTTATTGCCATGCACCACCCGCCTGTGGACGTAGGTGCTGCCTGGATGGATGCCATTGGCTTGCAAGACCGCGACGCTTTTTGGCAGTTACTCAGTGCCTATCCGCAGGTGAAAATGATTCTGTTTGGTCATGCTCACCAAGCCTACGCCCAGCATCATCAAGCAGCTGGTACCGATATTGGTGTCTACGGTTGCCCCGCCATGGCTGACCAGTTTTTGCCGGGAGCGGAGCAGTTTGCCATCGATGAAGCCTCACGCCCTGGCTATCGCGTGGTCGACTTCAACGCTCACGAGTGGCAGACCTGGATTGAGCGTGTGGTTGTCTAAAGAGCCTGTTAGGCGTTATAGGTATAAAAAGATAGTTATTAATTCTTTTGGGTTATTATTGGCATAGCGTTACCCTACCCATAAAAGCAAGCACCGTTTTGTGAGGGAGTAGGTAATGAACCAGTTTTCTGCGCCGTCGGCAGCGACGCAAGAGGTGCCCATCGCACCGGATGCCGCCCGACTGACCCACCTGAAGCAGCTCGAAGCTGAATCGATCCATATCATCCGGGAAGTAGCGGCAGAGTTTCGCAATCCGGTGATGATGTACTCCATCGGTAAAGACTCCTCGGTGATGCTGCACCTAGCGCGTAAAGCCTTTTACCCTGGCACGCCGCCGTTTCCGTTGATGCACGTGGACACCACCTGGAAATTCCGCGAAATGATCGCTTTCCGTGACCGTATGGCGGAAGAGGCGGGCATGGAGCTGATTGTGCACACCAACGAAGAGGGGCGGGCAGCTAACATCAACCCCTTTGATCACGGTAGCGCGAAGTACACCGATATCATGAAAACCCAGGCGCTCAAGCAGGCGCTGGACAAGTATGGGTTTGATGCTGCCTTCGGCGGTGCGCGTCGTGACGAAGAAGCCTCCCGTGCCAAAGAGCGCGTCTACTCCTTCCGCGACAAGTACCACCGTTGGGATCCCAAAAATCAGCGCCCTGAGCTTTGGAGCGTCTATAACGCCAAGGTCAATAAAGGCGAATCGATTCGCGTCTTCCCGCTTTCCAACTGGACCGAGCTGGATATCTGGCAGTACATCTACCTTGAGTCGATTCCGATTGTGCCGCTGTACTACTCCGCCAAGCGCCCGGTGGTTGAGCGCGACGGTATGCAGATCATGGTGGACGATGACCGCCTTCCATTGGCCCCAGGCGAGGTGCCGGAGGAGAAGTGGGTGCGTTTTAGAACCCTTGGCTGCTACCCGCTCACCGGCGCGGTGGAATCCACGGCAGCAACGCTACCGGAAATTATCCAAGAGATGCTGTTGACCAAAACCAGTGAGCGCAGCGGCCGTGCCATCGACCACGATCAGGCCGGCTCCATGGAGAAGAAAAAGCGTGAGGGGTACTTCTAATGGCGCACCAGTCAACGTTAATTGCCGATAACATTGAGCAATACCTGCACGAGCACGAAAACAAAGACCTGCTGCGCTTTATTACCTGCGGCAGCGTCGACGATGGTAAATCCACCCTGATCGGGCGGCTGCTTCACGACTCCAAGATGATCTTTGAAGATCAGCTGGCGGCGATCACCAAGGCCTCTAAAACCAGCGGTACCACAGGGGATGCGGTGGATCTTGCTTTGTTGGTGGATGGTCTGCAGTCCGAGCGCGAGCAGGGCATCACCATCGATGTGGCCTACCGTTTCTTCTCGACGGAGAAGCGCAAGTTCATTATTGCCGATACCCCTGGGCATGAGCAGTACACCCGTAACATGGCGACCGGTGCCTCCACCGCAAGCTTGGCGATTATTCTGATCGACGCGCGCTACGGCGTGCAGACCCAGACACGCCGCCACAGTTTCATTGCCGACCTACTGGGCATTCAGCACTTAGTCATTGCGGTCAACAAGATGGATTTGGTGGGCTTCTCAGAAGCGCGCTTTAACGAGATTGTCGAGGAGTACCGGGCGTTCGCTAAGAACCTGCAAGCCCCGGATATCCGCTTCGTGCCGATGTCGGCACTCAACGGCGACAACGTGGTCAACCCCAGCGAGCAAACGCCCTGGTACTTTGACGATAGCCAGCGCTACGGAGGCAAAACGCTGATCGAGCTGCTGGAAAGCGTCGAAATCAGCCGCGATCAAAACCTCACCGACCTGCGTTTGCCGGTACAGTACGTTAACCGCCCGAACCTGGATTTCCGTGGCTACTGCGGTACGCTCTCGGCAGGCGTGTTGCGCCCTGGCCAGGCGGTCAAAGCGCTGCCGTCGGGTAAAACATCCCGCGTGGCCCGCATTGTCACGTTTGATGGCGATTTAGACGCGGCGTACCCAGGCCAAGCGATTACCGTCACTCTGGAAGATGAGATTGATATCTCCCGTGGCGACTGGATCGTGAGCGCCGATGCTGAAATTCCGCTCTCTAACGTGTTCAACGCTGATATCGTGTGGATGCATGAAGACGCTCTCACGCCCGGCAAGCTCTACGACATCAAGCTCGCCACCCGCGACTTAGCGGGGCAGGTGAGTGCCATTGAGTACCAGATTGACGTTAATACGCTGGAAAAGCACGCTACCGATTCACTGGGGCTGAACGCCATCGCCCGCTGCGAGGTGGAGTTAACGGCGTCCATTCCGGTAGACGACTACCGTACTAGCCCGGGTACCGGCAGTTTTATCGTGATTGACCGTTTGACCAACGTGACGGTAGGTGCCGGTATGATTCGCGGCGTGGCTAACGCCCGTGAACAGGCCGCTACCACCGATTGGGCCGCCTTTGAGCGTGACCTGAACGCGCTGGTACGCAAGCACTTCCCCCATTGGGAAGCAAAGGATGTTCGCGAATTGCTGAGCCGCTGAGCTGACGCCGCGTTATCTAAATCATAGCCCTAGAATCATAGTCCTAAAACCATAGTCATAAAACAAGGCCTGCTGCACTTGGTGCAGCAGGCCTTGTTGCGTTTGCCTCAGTGGCGGTGTATGCCAATACCGCCAAAGGCTCTTCTGCAAAAGACTACTTGGCGTTAGGGAAAAACAGCTGTTGGCCGCCTACCTCGAAGTCAGCAATCGCCTGCTGACCCTCCTCAGAGACGAGCCACTGGTGCCACTGAGCGGCTAAATCATGCTTTAAGTGCGGGTGGCGTTCTTCCGAGAGCAGCAGGCTGCCGTACTGGTTAAACAGCGCTTCGTCACCTTCGAACAGCAGCGTGAGGTTTTGCGGATTATCGAACGCGACCCAGGTGGCGCGGTCGGTAAAGGTGTAGGCGTCCATACCCGCAGCGGTGTTTAGGGTCGGGCCCATGCCACTGCCCAGCTCGCGGTACCAGTCGCCTTGGGGTGTCACGCCCGCATCTTCCCACAAACGCAGTTCGGCGCGGTTCGTGCCGCTGTCATCGCCTCGTGAGGCAAATGGTGACCCGCTCTCGGCGATACGCGCAAAGGCGTCTGCCACGCTCTCGCTGTCGCTAATGCCTGCCGGGTCGTCGCTGGGGCCTACGATCACGAAGTCGTTATACATGACGTCTAAACGCTCCGTGGCGTAACCGTCCGCCACGAACTGCTCCTCGCCTGCCGTATCGTGTACCAGTAGGCTGTCAGCATCACCACGGCGGCCGATCTCAAATGCTTGCCCGGTGCCGACGGCCACCACGCGCACGTCGATGCCGGTGGCCTCGGTGAACGTGGGGATAATGGCATCGAACAGCCCTGAGTTCTCGGTGGACGTCGTGGAGGCGAGGGTAATGAAGTCGTCATCCGCGAGTGGCGAAGCACTCCAGGCCAAGGCGGTCGTGCATACGCTGGCGGTGATAAGCGTGGTCGTTGTCTTCACGGTCTGCTCCTTTGGGTGTTGTTCAACGCTGATTGGGGGTCACCAAACCAGTTCGCCCCGGATAAACGCCCTGGCCTGCGAGGAGGTCGGGGTGTCGAAAAATCGCTCGGCGCTGGTGTGCTCCAGCACCTGGCCGCCGTACATAAACAGCACATCGTCGGCGAGCCGCTTCGCCTGATGCAGGTCGTGGGTCGTCATGACGATGCGCGTGCCGCTTTGGTGAAACTCGTTCACGGCATCTTCCACCGCCTTAATGGCGGCGGGGTCAAGGGCGGAGGTGGGTTCATCCAAAAACAGCACGGAAGGGGTTAACAGCCAAGCGCGGGCCAGGGTGAGCCGCTGCTGCTCGCCGCCAGACAGCACCCGCGCGGGGCGCTTGGCCAGAGCTGCTAAGCCGAACTTCTCCAGTGCCTGCCAGGCGAGTGCTTTACGCTCCCGGCGAGGCACGCGTTTGACGGCCAGGGCGTAGATCAGATTATCGATCACCGAGCGACGCAGCAGCACCGGTCGCTGAAACACCATGGCCTGCACGGGAGGTACGCCTTCCCAGCTAACGTGGCCGCTGCTAGGGCGGAGTAGACCGTGAGCCAAACGCATGAACAGACTTTTACCCGCCCCGTTAGGCCCCATGATCAACGTGCGCTGACAGCCAGACAGCGTGAGGGTGGTGGGCACCAACAAGGCGTGTCCACGATGGGTAAAGCTCGCCTGCTGAAAGTGCAGGGCTGGCACATCGGCCTGTGAGGTGAAAGAGGAGGTAGTGAGCGGTGCATTCATCCTAACCGCCTCTTGGCCGCTTCACTGACCGCATGGGCCAGCGCATTGATGAGGGTGACCAGCGTCAGCAGTACGATGCCCAACCCGAGCGCCAGGGGAAGATCCCCCTTGCTGGTCTCCAGCACGATGCTGGTGGTCATCACCCGAGTCACGCCGTCGATATTGCCACCGACGATCATCACCGCGCCCACTTCGGCGCTGGCCCGGCCAAAGCCCGCTAGAATCACCGTCAGCAGGCCAAAGCGCGCATCCCACAGTAGGGTGGGCATCATGCGTAGCTGGGTCAGCCCCAGCGAGCGTAGCTGCTCGGCGTACTCATGCTGCAGGGCTTCCACCTGCTGGCGCGTCAGCGCAGCGATAATCGGAAATACCAGGATGACTTGAGCAATCACCATGGCGCTGGGCGTGAACAGCAGCCCAAACGAGCCTAATGGTCCTGCCCGGGAGAGCAGCAAATAGACACATAGCCCTGCCACGACCGGCGGTAGCCCCATCAGTGCATTGAGTACGACGATCAGTCCGTTACGCCCAGGAAAACGCCATAGGGCGAGCGCCGCTCCCACTGGCAGCGCCAAGGCGCTGGCGATTAGCACGGCGACCAGCGACACCTGTAAAGAGAGCACCACGATGTCGATCAAATCTGAGTCCATGCCCAGAATCAGCGCGAGCGCCGTATAAAAAGGGTTATCACTTGCTGACATAAGTACCTGATGTAGAAGCGTTGGGTCGCGCACATGCCAGTGCGATGGCCACGGAAGAAACGGGTGAGCAAAGTGTATTCAGTAGGCTGCATAGTGTACGTTTACTTGATGTTATGCATTGGCTACTGAAATATATGCAGCCATACGCAGCTAAATGCAGGGTGAGCGATGCCAAACGACTATTTGACTACCGCTGAGGTGGCGGATTATCTGCGTTTGAAAGAGCGCAAGGTGTACGACCTGGTGCGTCAGGGCCATATCCCCTGCAGCCGTGCGACGGGAAAGCTGCTGTTTCCTCGACAGCATATTGATATGTGGGTGCTTAGCCACTTGGAAGGCGACCAGGCGCAGCGGCAGCCGCCTCCGCCGGTATTGGCGGGCAGCCAAGACCCGCTGCTGGAGTGGGCTGTGCGAGAGAGCGGGAGTGACTTGGCCTCGTTGTGTCAAGGCAGTGGCGACGGCGTGCGCCGCTTGCTGAAAGGCAGGGCGATGCTAGCGGGGATCCATCTGCTCGACGCGGCTTCTGAGCGCTATAACGAACCTGCTGCGTTGGGCCTAGGCGGAGTGCGCGATCTGATCGTGCTGCACTGGGCCACGCGCCGCCAGGGGCTGCTCTTGGCGCTGGGGAATCCATTGGACATTCGGTCGGTAGGCGACATTGCCAAGCGCAAAGCCATGCTTGCCCACCGCCAGCCAGGCGCAGGGGCCGCGCAGCTCTTGAACTGCATGCTGCAGCAGGCGGGCATTGTGCCCGAAGCGCTGAGATGGGCGGCACATCCTGCGCTCAGCGAGGACGATTTAGCGCTGACCATTGCCCAAGGTGAAGCCGATGTTGGGCTGGGGATGGAGTCTGCCGCGCAACGCCAGCAGCTGGACTTTATCCCGCTGGTGGAGGAGTCGTTTGATCTGGTGATGCATCGTCGCAGCTACTTTGAGCCTGCCGTCCAAGCCTTGTTTGAATTTGCCAGAGAGCCCCGGTTTGCCCAGCGTGCGAGTACGCTAAGAGGGTATGATGTGAGCCAGCTAGGCCGCGTGTTGTACAACGCTTAAGCGCGTAGCGACTAGTCTGATTCGGCCTCTACGCTTGACGATTGTATAAGATGCGCCACACTGGAGAGGTGTTGTAGACGTAACCTCATCACGAAAAGATCATCACGAAAAGGAGAGCACGATGAATCAAGCACTGAATGGTAAACGTGTTGCTATTTTAGCCACCGACGGTTTTGAAGAGTCCGAGCTGAGCGTGCCTCGCGCGGCGCTCCAAAAAGAGGGTGTTGAAGTGCATATTGTCTCGCCGGAAGGCAAGGGCATTCGCGCTTGGGCAGAAACCGACTGGGGCGATACCTACGAGGCCGACAAGGCACTGGCAGACGTTAGCGAGTCCGACTACCACGCCCTGGTACTCCCCGGCGGCCTGTTCAACCCTGACGAGCTGCGCCTGAACGAAGACGCCCTGAGCTTTGTAAAAGCGTTCTTCCAAGCGGGCAAGCCCGTCGCCGCCATTTGCCACGCGCCGTGGATTTTGATTAACGCTGGCGTGGTCGAAGGGCGCAAGATGACCTCCGTGCCGAGTGTCGCCCAAGATCTGCGAAATGCGGGTGTGAACTGGGTGGATGAGCCGGTAGTAGTCGATAGCGGCCTCGTGACCAGCCGCACACCCAAAGACCTGGACGCCTTTAATTCCAAACTGCTGGAAGAGCTGCAGGAAGGGCGCCACTCAGGCCAGCACGCTTAATGGCGTGGTATCACCAGTGGGCAAGCTTTGCCAAAAGGCTTGCCCACGTTGTTGCAAAACCGATGAAGCGGGACAGTGGCCGCAGCGGGATGATGGTGCATCCCTACCGCGGTTACGGTTCCCAGCGGGAAATCTTTGTGATGGGCCGGGTGTTCCGCCAAGCGGCACTCGGCCGTGCCATTCCTAGACGCGGTATGCTGCGCGATACCGCCGACGTCGCGCGGCGAGTGTTCCGGCGTGGCCTCGCCAATGCCAAAGTCGATATTCGGGTGGGGGGCAATGAGCTCTGTTTAACCACCGACCGAGACGGCTACTTTGATGCCCACCTGCCGATTAGTACGCCTTTGCCGGTCGATGTTTCCTGGCATCGCGCCGATATTTTGGTCCATGCCGAGGGGCACCCACCGATCCGTACCAGCGTAGAAGTGTACGTACCGCCTCCTGAGGCGGACCTGTTGGTGATCAGCGATATCGACGATACGGTGATGTTCACCGGCGTGGCGGAAAAGTTTAAAATGCTTTACCGACTGTTTGTGCGCAAGCCCCACCGACGGACGGCGTTTCCCGGTGTAGCATCGCTCTATCAGGCGCTTTACCGTGGGCAGACCGAAAAGGCCGAGCGGCCGATTCTTTATGTTTCTCGTGGCCCGTGGGCGATTTATGAAATGTTGGAAGCTTTCTTCCAAATCAACCGGATTCCAGTGGGTCCTATTCTGTTTTTACGGGAGTGGGGGATCTCATGGCGTAAGCCGTGGCCCCGCCGAGCGGAGGATCATAAGCGTGACCTGATCGACCGCATGCTGGCGCTGTATGACGACATGCCCTGCATTTTGATTGGCGATAGCGGCCAGCACGACCCGGAAGTCTACACGGAGGTCGTTAAAGCTTATCCGGATCGGATCAAAGCGATTTATATTCGCCGCGTCGACAGCGACCCCCAGCGGGAAGCCGCCATTCAGCGTCTGCGCGATGAGTTAGCCCATACCGATTGTGAGCTGGTCTTGGCCGTAGATAGCATTTTGATGGCAGAGCATGCCCACGCCAAAGGCGATATCTCCGCCCGCGGGCTGCAAGCGGTTCAGCGCGACGTCGAAGCCCATCGTAACGAGCCTGACTAAGCTGTGTTCCCCCGCCATTCGTGGTAAAAATGAGCGTTGATGTCTCTCTTACTTGGCGGGTTCCGGTGTTGTGATGCTCATCCTCTTAATTGTGCTGGCGTTGGCTATTTTTGTGCTGCCCAACCTATGGGCAAAATGGGTATTAAGGCGCCATACCCGAGGGCGTGATGATTACCCAGGTACCGGTGCGGAATTGGCCAAACATCTGCTGCGCCGTATGGGTGTGGAGGGCGTACGGGTAGAGCGCACCGAACAGGGCGACCATTACGACCCTGAGGCACGCTGTGTACGCTTAACGCCCGATCACTACGATGGCCGTTCGCTTACGGCGGTAACCGTTGCCGCCCATGAGGTGGGCCATGCTATTCAGCACCATGAAGGTTATGCGCCGCTGCTGGCCCGCAGCCGTTTGGTGCAAGTGGCGCAAAAAGCGGAAAAGCTAGGCGCTATTTTGATGATGGCCGCGCCGTTTCTGTTCCTGCTGACGCGGCTACCCGGTGGGCTTGCGATGATAGTCGTCATGGCGGTGATTAGCTTCGGCACCGCCGCGCTGGTGCATCTGGTCACGCTGCCGGTGGAGTTCGATGCCAGTTTCAATCGTGCGTTACCGTTGTTGAAAGAGTACGTGCCGCCTGCCGATATGGCCGGTGCCCGCCACGTACTCACCGCCTGCGCCTTTACCTATGTGGCCGCGTCGCTAGCCAGCGTGATGAACCTGGGTCGCTGGCTGGTGATTTTAAGGCGCTGATTTAAAAGTGCTGATTTAAAAGTACTGGTTTAAAAATGGTGGGCGGCCATCACTCACTACTCCGGCTTGTTCGCCAGAATCACCGCACGGCGTGGGGCGGGGTAGCCTTCAATGGTGCGGCTGCGGTCATTCGGGTCGAGGAAGTCCGCCAGCGACTGGTAGGTCATCCACTCGGTGGAGCGCTGCTCATCGAGCGTCGTCATCGCTTCATCTACCACCCGTACATTGGTGAAGCCGCAGCGCTCCAGCCAGTGGCACAGTGCTTTGGAGGAAGGCAGAAAGTAGACGTTGGGCATGGCGGCGTAGCGCTCGCCGGGTACGAATACGGTCTGCTCATCGCCTTCTACCACCAGCGTTTCCAGCACCAGCTCACCGCCGGGGGCCAGCGCGCCTTTTAGCTGTTGCAGGTGCTCAAGGGGCGAAGGGCGGTGGTACAGCACGCCCATGGAGAACACCGTGTCGAAGAAGCCCAGGTTTTCCGGTATGTCCTCGATACCCACCGGCAGAAACTGTGTACGTCCTTCATCGGCGTTGCCGACAAAGTGGCGCACCGCCTGAAACTGCCAGTAAAAGCGTGGGGAAGGGTCAATCACCAACACGAAAGCCGCGCCTGCACCCGCCATACGCCAGGCGTGGTAGCCGCTGCCGCCGCCCACGTCCAGCACTTTGCGGTACTTCAACGGCGCGAGATGCGGCGCGACGCGTTGCCATTTCCAGTCAGAGCGCCACTCGGTATTGATCTCGATACCACCCAGGTTGAATGGCCCTTTGCGCCACGGGGCCAGCTTGCGCAGCAGATTGAAGCACTGGCGCTGCTGGCTGTCGGTGAGGTCTATTTCCACCGTCAGCGTGTCGCTGTTTAGATCCACACGGCGCTCTTCCGGCAATGGCGGCAGCTTGGCCACGGCTTTTTCCCAGGCAGAGAGATCGCCGTGGCGCTGGCGGTCCAGCCCGCTGGAGAGCTGCTCGGGGAGCTTGGCAAGCCAGGGCGTGAGCGAGGCATCTTGAGTGGCCTGATCTAAAAACGCTTGATACAGCACGCGATGATCGTCGGGGAGTAGCGCCACCTTAACCCTCCTTAAAGGCGATCAGCGAGGTGAAGTTCAGGTACTGGAACCAGGTCATGGAGCGGGGAAAACCCGCCAGCGACAAGCGCTCGTGCAGCGCATCGAGCGTATCGGGAATCAGCACGTTCTCAAGCGCGGTGCGCTTTTGGCTGATCTCCATATCGCTGTAGCCATTGGCACGCTTGAAGTCGTGGTAGCGCTCGACCCGCCAAGCGTTGTCGCGCTCGTCGGCATCGACGGTTTTTTCCGAAAGAATCAGCACGCCGCCGGGCTCAAGCGTGTTGTAAAGCCGCGTGAGTAGCGCATCACGATCGGCCGGTGGCAAAAACTGCAGCGTGAAGTTGAGAATAATCATCCCCGAAGGCGCATACTCGTAGGTACGAATATCGGCTTCTTCCACCTGCATGGAGTGCTCGGGGCACTCATCGAGAAAGGTCTGCTTGGCTCGGGCGGCCATGGCCGGGGAAAGGTCGATACCGGTATAGCGGAACGCATCGGCGGGCAGCGCGCCTGCCAGGGCGAGTCCGGATGCGCCCAGCGAGCAGCCCAGATCATAAACATGGGCACCGTGGCGCAGGTGGCGTTTGGCAATCAGGCTCAGCATGCCCAGAATTTGGCCGTAGCCGGGCACCGAGCGGCGGATCATGTCGGGGAAGCACGCGACGACCTGCTCGTCAAAGGAGAACCTAGCCACCTTGTCTAGGGGTGTTGAAAAGATAGCGTCGCGGTAAGATGCATCACTCATGGGCAAGCCAGGATGGTTAATGAGGCTGCGTAGTTTACGCGCCCTTGTTAACGCAGAACAGGCCTGATCAACACAGATTCCTGCCTCACGGAACGACGCCACAGGAGAAGGCACATGGCTTCAGCAACAGCAACTCCCGATACGCTACCCGCTTGGCAAACGCTCTCACAGCACGCCCAGGCGCTTAAGCATGTCCACTTGAAAAACCTGTTTGGGGATGACCCTGGCCGTTGGCAGCACTTTACTCGTCAGGTGGCGGGGCTCACTCTCGATCTTTCCAAGCAGCGTTGGGACGACGATACGCTGGAGCACCTGCTGGCGCTGGCTCAAGAGGCGGGCGTGCCAGGGGCCATCGAGGCGCTGCTGAGCGGTAAGCGGGTGAACGTCAGTGAGAACCGCCCAGCGCTGCATACCGCCTTGCGCCTACCTGCGGATGCGAGCCTGGAAGTGGAAGGCGAAGATATCGTCGGGGCCGTGCATGACAGCTTGGCGCAAATGGAGCGCCTAGTTCAGCGGCTACATGCGGGCCAGTGGCGTGGGGCCACCG
Source organism: Vreelandella aquamarina (assembly GCF_900110265.1). Taxonomy (GTDB): domain Bacteria; phylum Pseudomonadota; class Gammaproteobacteria; order Pseudomonadales; family Halomonadaceae; genus Vreelandella; species Vreelandella aquamarina. The sequence goes on from NZ_FODB01000007.1 coordinate 24,300, forward strand.
GCAAGCCTATTCGTCACGTGGTGAATTTAGGCGTGGGCGGCTCGGATTTAGGGCCGCTGATGGTGACCCATGCCCTCGCGGACTATCGCCCCAGCGATATTCACCCGGTGGAGGTGCATTTTGCCTCCACGATGGATGGCTCCCAATTGGCGGACTACCTCAGCCGGTTCAATCCTGAAACCACGCTGTTTGTGCTGTCGTCCAAGTCGTTCACCACCATTGATACGCTCTCCAACGCCAACACGGCCCGCGACTGGCTAATCGGGCGGCTTACACAGCACGCCGACCTGCCAGAAGTCAGCCCCCATGCCAAACCGATCAGCGCAGAGCTGATTGTGCGCCAGCACTTTATTGGTGTATCCGCCAGCCCTGACAAGATGAGCGAGTGGGGGATTGCCCCGGACCACCAGCTGATGTTTTGGGAGTGGGTCGGCGGGCGCTACTCGCTGTGGGGCACCATTGGGCTGCCGATTGCGCTGGTCATTGGCATGGAGAACTTCCGCGAACTGTTGGCGGGCGCCCATGCTATGGATAGCCACTTCCGCGATGCGCCACTGGAGGACAATCTGCCGGTGTTACTGGGCTTGGCAGGCATCTGGAACGTGAACTTTCTGGATATTCGCGCCCACTCAATTCTGCCCTACGACGGGCGGCTTGAGTACTTTGCCGCTTACCTCGAACAGCTCGAAATGGAGTCCAATGGCAAATCGGTGACGCGCCAGGGCCAAGCGGTGAACTACTCCACCTGCCCGGTGCTGTGGGGCCAGTTGGGCCCTAATGCCCAGCATGCGTTTTATCAACTGCTTCACCAGGGCACGCAGCCGGTGGTGTGCGATTTTATCGCGCCGCTTAAGCGTTACGATGAGGTCGAAAATCTGGATACCCGCCGCCATTTGAAGTCGCAGCATCGCTTGGCGCTGGCCAACTGTTTTGCCCAGTCCCGTGTGCTGATGTTGGGCGACGATGCGCTGGAAGAGGATGGCCCTCGCCCCGAACACAAGCGCTACCGGGGTAATCAGCCCTCTTCAACGGTGCTGCTGGATAAGCTCACGCCTGCCACGCTAGGGTCGTTGATAGCGCTGTATGAACACAAAGTCTTCGTGCAGGCCGTGATTTGGGATATCAATCCCTTCGACCAGTGGGGGGTTGAGCTTGGCAAACAAATTGCCACTGACACCCAGGCCATTATCGACGGTGAAAAGAGTATCAGCCGTATGGATGCTTCCAGCCGTGGCTTGATTGAAGCGTTTTGGGCCGCCGAGCAGGAGTAGAGTGCTCAATTCATATGGCTGGATATACAGCTTTTTGGTTTTCAGCTATCCTATGTGCTTTTCCAAGCGGCCCTATTTTAAGAGTACTCAAGAGGCCGTCCTGTGACGGCTCCTATTGAAGCCGACAGTACGCTTTTGTTCAGTATGTTTTTTCAGGAACCGACGTTACATGACCCAGTTTGATGCCTCCCAGTACGGCGCGAGTTCTATCGAGGTCCTGTCAGGGCTTGAACCGGTGCGTAAGCGCCCGGGAATGTATACCGATACCTCGCGGCCCAACCACCTCGCCCAAGAGGTGATCGACAACAGTGTCGATGAGGCGCTCGCCGGGCACGCTTCCAGCATCAGCGTGGTACTTCATAGTGACGGTGCCATTGAAGTGCAAGACAACGGCCGGGGCATGCCCATCGACCTGCACCCGGAGCACGGTGTGTCAGGGGTCGAGCTGATTCTTACCAAGCTCCATGCGGGCGGTAAATTCTCCTCCTCCAGCTACCGTTTCTCGGGCGGTTTGCACGGGGTGGGCGTCTCGGTGGTCAATGCGCTATCACGGCGTTTAGAAGTCGAAGTGACCCGTAACGGTGCCCGCCATGCCATCGCCTTTGAACATGGCGAGAAAGTCGAAGAGCTTCACGAAATCGGCAAAGCCCCCAAGCGCGCTACTGGCACTCTGGTACGCTTCTGGCCAGATGAGAGTTATTTTGACAGCCCGAAGCTGGCACTTTCCAAACTGAAACACCTGCTGCGCGCCAAAGCAGTGCTTTGTCCCGGTTTAGCGGTCACGCTAGTAGAGCCGGATGGCACCAAAACCGAGTGGGCCTACGCTGATGGCCTGCGCGACTACTTGGCCGAAGCCACCGATGGCTACGAAGTACTGCCCAAAGAGCCGTTCGTCGGCCACTTCAGCGACGACGAGCACGGTGTGGACTGGGCCATTCAGTGGTTGCCTGAAGGTGGCGAGGCGCTGCTTGAGAGCTACGTCAACCTGATCCCTACGCCTCAAGGCGGCACCCACGTTAATGGCTTTCGTTCTGGGCTGTTAGACGCGCTGCGGGAATTCTGTGAATACCGCAGTCTGCTGCCCCGTGGCATCAAGCTCACCGCCGAAGACCTGTGGGAGCGCGCTTCCTTCGTGCTCTCGGTGAAAATGCTCGACCCGCAGTTTGCTGGCCAAACAAAAGAGCGGCTTTCCTCGCGCACCATTGCCGGGTTTGTCTCGGGCGTGGTGAAAGACGCGTTCTCGCTGTGGCTGAACCACCACATCGAGCAGGCCGAGCAGCTAGCGGAGATGGTGATCAGCGCTGCCCAGCAGCGTCAGCGGAAATCGAAGAAGGTCGCCCGTAAAAAGGTCACCTCGGGCCCCGCGCTGCCCGGCAAACTGGCGGACTGTTCCGGCCAGGACCCGGCGCTGAGCGAGCTGTTTTTGGTAGAAGGTGACTCGGCAGGCGGCAGTGCCAAGCAGGCGCGTAATCGCGACACCCAAGCCATCCTGCCGCTGCGCGGGAAGATCCTAAATACGTGGGAAGTCGAAACCCACGATATCTATGGCTCTCAAGAAGTTCACGACATTGCCGTGGCGATTGGTGCCGACCCCGGCAGCGCCGACCTTGAAAAGCTGCGCTATCACAAGATCTGCATCCTGGCGGATGCCGACTCCGACGGGCTGCACATCGCCACGCTGCTCTGCGCGCTGTTCGTCAAACACTTCCCCGCTCTGGTCGATTCCGGGCATGTTTTCGTGGCCATGCCGCCGCTCTACCGGATCGACCTGGGTAAAGAGGTGCATTACGCCCTGGATGAGAGCGAGAAAGCCGCCATTTTGAAACAGCTGGCGAAAAAGCGGGGCACCCCCAACGTGCAGCGCTTTAAAGGGCTAGGGGAAATGAGCCCGCTGCAGCTACGTGAAACCACCATGGCCGTGGAAACCCGCCGTCTCGTACAGCTCACCCTGGACGAGGGCGACGGCACCCTGGAAATGATGGACATGCTGCTCGCCAAAAAGCGCGCCAGCGACCGCAAGAAGTGGTTGGAAGATTACGGTAATTTGGCAGACATTGAGGTATGACCCCCCGATGACCATGGATATTCAGGTAGCGGAAGGCGACGTCGAGCGTCTGTCCCTGCGCGATTACACCGAAAAAGCGTACCTCGACTACTCGATGTACGTCATTCTAGACCGCGCCTTACCCAACATTGGCGATGGCATGAAACCCGTGCAGCGGCGGATCATCTACGCCATGCGCGAGCTGGCGCTGCATGCCAATGCCAAGTACAAGAAGTCGGCGCGTACCGTCGGTGACGTACTGGGTAAGTTCCACCCCCATGGGGACAGCGCCTGCTATGAAGCCATGGTACTGATGGCGCAGTCGTTCAGCTACCGCTACCCGCTGGTGGATGGCCAGGGTAACTGGGGTAGCCCAGACGACCCGAAATCTTTCGCGGCCATGCGCTACACCGAGGCCAAGCTTTCCAAATTTGCCGACGTGCTGCTGAGTGAATTGGGCCAGGGCACCGTAGAGTGGGCGCCGAACTTCGATGGCACCATGCAAGAGCCTGTAGTACTGCCCGCGCGGTTGCCCCACGTGCTGCTCAACGGCGGCACCGGTATTGCGGTGGGCATGGCGACCGATATTCCGCCCCATAACGTCTCGGAAGTGGTGGAAGCCACTTGCCACCTGCTGCGTCATCCCGAGGCCACCACGACGGATTTGATGGCGTTCGTGCCTGCACCGGATTTCCCGACGGATGCAGAAATCATCACGCCGAAAGCGGATCTGCGTAAGCTCTATGAGACTGGCCGAGGCTCGGTCAAATTACGCGCCCGCTATGTACGTGAAGACGCCAATATCGTCATTACTGCCGTGCCTTATCAGGTCAGCGGTGCCAAAGTATTGGAGCAAATCGCCGCGCAAATGCAGGCGAAAAAGCTGCCTATGGTGGCCGACCTGCGCGATGAATCGACCCATGAAGAGCCAACCCGCTTGGTGATTGAGCCGCGCTCGAGCCGTGTGGATGTCGAAGCGCTGATGGCGCACCTGTTTGCCACTACGGATCTGGAAAAGAACGTGCGGGTGAACATGAACGTGATTGGCCTGGATGGCCGTCCACGGGTGATGCCGCTGACCGATATGCTGGGTGAGTGGCTGCGGTTTCGCCGTGCAACGGTGCGTCGCCGCCTTGAGCACCGTTTAGGCAAAGTGGAAGATCGCCTGCATATTCTAGAAGGCCTACTGACCGCTTACCTGAATATTGATGAGGTGATCCGCATCATCCGCGAAGAGGATGAGCCCAAGCCTGCCCTGATGAGCACCTTTGGCCTGACCGAGCGTCAGGCTGAAGCCATTCTTGAGCTGCGTCTGCGCCATCTTGCCAAGCTGGAAGAGATGAAGATTCGCGGCGAGCAGGATGAGCTGGAAAAAGAGCGTAAAACCCTGCAGGGGCTGCTGGGTAGCGAAGCCAAGCTCACCACGCTGATCGAGAAAGAGATCCGCGCAGCGGGTAAAGAGCACGGCGACGAACGCCGTTCGCCGCTGGTGGAGCGCAGCGAGGCTAAAGCGCTCTCCGAGGTGGAGCTGCTAGGTGCCGACCCGATTACCGTCGTGCTGTCGGATAAAGGCTGGATTCGTGCTGCCAAAGGCCACGATATCGACCCCGAAGGGCTCTCCTACAAAGCGGGGGATAGTTTCCGACTAGCCGCTCGGGGTAAAACCAACCAGCCGCTGGTGCTGCTGGACGATACAGGCCGCGCCTATACCCTGGCGGCGCACAATTTACCCAGCGCCCGAGGGCAGGGAGAGCCGGTGACCGGTCGGGTGAACGTGGCAGCGGGGGCGCAGATGGCGGGTCTGATGCTCGCGCCGCCCACCCAACGCTATCTTCTGGCCAGCGACGGCGGCTATGGGTTTGTGGCCCAGCTCGAAGCGCTCACCGGCAAAAACAAAGCGGGTAAAGCCGTGCTCAGCGTGCCGAAAGGCTGCAGCGTCATGCCGCCCGTGGAGGTGCCGGAGGGCGAAGGGCTGTGGGTGGCTTCGGTTTCCAACGAAGGGCGGCTGCTGCTCTTCCCGCTAGACCAGTTGCCCGAGATGGCCAAGGGCAAGGGCAACAAGATGCTCGATATCCCCGGCCCCCGGGCGGCGCGGCGCGAAGAGTTCCTGCGTGATATCGCCATTGTGCCGGAAGGCGGAGAGCTGATCATTCATGCGGGTAAGCGCAAACTGACCCTCAAGGCGGATGATCTCGCGTATTATCGTGGGGAGCGTGGCAGAAGGGGCAGCAAGCTGCCGCGTGGTTTCCAAAAAGTTGATCGTTTAGAAGCAGGGGAGTAACGGATGGCACGCGGAAATATTCTGGTCACTCTGTTAGCGCCGCGCTTGACCGCCACAATAGAGTCGGCGATGGCGGCGTTAATGGTGCAGTTTGGCCTGCAGGAAGAGCGTCGCCAGACGTTGGCAGATACGGCACAAGGCGGCGGCATGGATTGCTTGGAGCTTCATTTGAGCGGCGCGCCCGACGAATTAACCGCCCTGCGCCAGGCAGCGTTGGAACTAGGCGAAACCCACGGTGTGGATCTTGTGGTGCAGCCAGCAAGGCCCGAGGCCACGCCTCGCCTGGTCTGCTTCGATATGGACTCCACGCTGATTAAAGCGGAAGTCATTGATGAGCTGGCGCGGCGTCATGGAGTGGGGCACGAGGTTTCGGAAGTGACCGAACGCGCCATGCGCGGTGAGCTGGATTTTAAAGCTAGCTTTCGCGAGCGCATGAGCAAGCTGGAGGGTTTGGAAGAGACGGTGTTGGCCAGTATTGCCGCTGAGCTGCCGCTGATGGATGGCGTTGAGCGTCTGATGGTGAATTTGAAGCGCTTGGGCTACCGAACGGTGATCTTGTCTGGCGGCTTCACCTACTTTGCTCGCTACCTTCAGGAGCGGCTTGGCTTTGATGAAATTCATGCTAATGAACTCGTCATCCAGCAGGGCAAAGTGACTGGCACGGTGCAGGAGCCCATCGTCGATGCCGAACGTAAAGCGGCTTTGCTTGAGCAAATCGCTGAACGGGAAGGGGTGCCGCTGGCGCAAACCGTTGCTGTGGGCGATGGCGCGAACGATCTGAAAATGCTGGCGACGGCGGGCTTAGGCGTGGCGTTTCGCGCTAAACCGTTGGTACGTGCCGAAGCGCGCCAAGCGATCTCTGTCGCGGGGTTGGATGGCGTGCTTTACCTGCTTGGCTATAGCGACGCTGAGCTAACCTAAGCTAAGCCAGACGACGCGGGTCAACGTAAAACGGCGGTGCTTGTTAGCACCGCCGTTTTTGTTGATCAACTGTTCGTCGTTTAGCTGTCTGCCGCTTGGCTATCCGTAGCTTTGGGGCGTATGCCGCCGTACTCGGTGCGCAGCGACTCTAGCCGGGCTGTCTCGCTTTCGGTCAGCGGAGGCGCGTTCCATAGTGGCTCGCCTTCGGCGTTATTGACGCCCTGCAGCGTGAGCGATAGCTCGGCATTGCGGGGGATTTGATCATTGCCCCAGGGGCCAAAGCGGTTGGGTGCCAAGCTCCATGTGGCGCTTTCGCCGGGGGCTAAACCGCCGGCAATCACGTAGTAGAAGGTTTCATCTACCCAGGCGATTTCCCGCTCTGGGCTTTCCAGTAGTCCACGCAGCATGAGCTCTGAAACGGCTTGATCAGCACCGTTCGTCACCGTTAGCTCGATCACGGGTTCCAGCGCGCCGTAGGGGCTGGTGCTGAGGTAGTAGCGAGCACTATCAATACTGATTTGTGTTAAATGCTCCTGCGCTTGCTGGGCGCTAGTCTGTTTAGCTTCCAGCCGGTTCAGCGTGCGTAGCGCCTGTTCTCGCTCTCTAGCACGCCGCTGACGCAGCATCTCATCAGCGCGCTCAATAATTTCGTCGCCCGTTAGCCCGTGCATATAGGCATTAGCCGATTCAGCAATTTCAGCAGCGTTCATGCGTTGGGGGTTAAAGAGATCGATACCGTTAAACGATGACATGGCTATGATCTTCAGCGCGGTATCAAACTCGTCGCGCTTATAGGTGGGCAGCGACTCACGCACTTTCTCGATTGAGACCACCGCTGCAGGCATGGAACTCGTATCGACTTTCGGGTCGGAGCAGCCTACGAGTACCAAGGCGGATAATGAAAGTGCAGATAGCCTGAGTAGGCTCCACATAGATGTACCTCACCACAAAAAATCAATCGGCAAGAGCTTACCGGAAAGTGGCATCCGCCACTACTTTCTCTTGAGAGCAGATCATGCGTGAGGCTGACACTTTTGGTGCTCGCTCAGCGGTTTAGCATAGCGGGCAATAAAAAGCGCTGGCGGTTGCCAGCGCTTGAGCAAATAGGGCAGCGAAGCTTAGCCGTGCCCTTTGTCCGGGTGAGGTACCGGCTTTTCGCCGACCTCTTCAGGGCGCAACTCGACCGGTTTGCCCTGGGTTTTTTGGCTGTGCTTTAACTGCATATGCAAGCCGGTTTTGGCCAGCAGGTGAGCGCTTACTGGGGCGGTAATAAACAGGAACAGCGTAATCAGCAGCTCTTGGATATCCGGCTTACCATCGACGCTCCAAAAATACCCCATGGAGGCAATCAGCATGCAGCCGATGCCCAACGTAGTGGCTTTAGTAGGGCCATGTAGGCGCATATAGAAATCGCGCAGGTGGGCCATGCCTAGCGAGCCTATAAACACAAACACGCCTCCGGCTATTAACAGTAGGGAAATCAGCGCTTCAACTAAGAATGGCATAAACGCACCTCATTGATCGGGCTCATTCAATAATATCCCCGCGTAGAATGTACTTGCACACGGCTACCGTACTGATAAAGCCGAGCATGGCGATCAACAGCGCTGACTCAAAGTAAGTCTTGCTGTTGAGCCACAAGCCGAGCAATACGATTAGCGCGATGGAGTTGACGTACATGGTGTCTAGCGCCAGTACCCGGTCAGGGAGATCGGGGCCTACGGTAAGCCGATAAAGGTTCATTAGTAGGGCCATCACCACCAGCGCTAAGGTGATATAGAGCGCAATACTCAGCATTCGTAAATCTCCTTGAGCGGCCGTTCGTAGCGTTCGCGTATTTGCTCAATGAGCGCTTCTTCATCATCCACGTTCAGTGCGTGAATCAGCAGGGATTTGCCATCCATTCGCAGGTTGGCCGAAACGGTGCCCGGGGTCAGGCTGATCGTGCTGGCCAGCAGCGTGATGGTAAAACGCTCCTCCAACATCAGCGGATACTCGATGAAGTGAGGCTTTAGCTTGCGCCATGGGTTAGCGATCAGGTACGCGACCTCAAAGTTGGCGGTGACGATATCGCCCAATACCCGCAGGCCAAAACGCAGCAGCATCATAGGCTTGCTGATCCGTGGCCGAGCATCCCAAAAGCGGTGGGTTAACAAAGGGATCAGAATAGCCAGCGCACCCCCCAGAACGAGCTGGCCAAAGGCGTAGCTGCGCACCAGCAGCAGCCACACCAACAGCAGCAGTATCGAAAGAACTGGGGTGGGCAGCCATTTGCGAGGGGTAATCATGGCATCTCTCCTGCATCAGGCAGCAGCGTTTTAATTAGCAGCTGTGGGTTGGCGAGCTGCTCGCCGGTGGCTTGGGTATAGCTGCTCACCGGCCCGGCAAACGCCACCAGTAAAGGCGCGGCGCTGAGTAGCCAGAGCATGCCGAACCACTGGTAACGGGATAGCGAGCTACCGCTTGGGCTACCCCGGTGGCTGCGCCAAAACAGCGTAGAGCCTGCACGGGAGAGCGCGATGAGTGATGCTAGGCTGGCGAGCAGCAGCAGTGGCCATAGCCACACGCGCTGAGTGCCTTCTGCGGCTACTAGCACCATCGCTTTACCCAGCGCGCCTGAAAGGGGTGGCATCCCCACCACGGCAATCGCACCGATGAAAAAGGTGATCGCCAGGGCGTTACCCTGAACCAGCGGGCGCCCTTTGACGATGCGCGTACCCGGCTTGCCGCGCTGCAGGCCAATCATCTCAGCCAGCAGGAACAGGCCACCAGTGACTAGCGTGGTATGGATGAGATAGTAAAGCAGAGCGGAGGTGGCCTCTACCGAGCGCATGCCGACGCCCGCCAGTAGCGTGCCGACCGAAATCAGCACCAAGTAGGCTACCAGCAGGCGCAGGTCGCGAGCGGCCATCACACCAACGCCAGCGGCTGCCAAGGTGGCTAGTGCTAACCACCACACCCAAGGCTGCTCAAGCGCCACAAGTCCGCCAGCCTGCTCGCCAAAAATCAGCGAATAGACCCGCAGAATGGCGTAGATGCCCACCTTGGTCATGATCGCAAACAGCGCTGCCACCGGGGCAGGGGCCGCCGCATAGGCGCGGGGGAGCCAGAAATAGAGCGGCAAAATAGCGGCTTTGAGGCCAAAGACGACCAGCAGCATTAGCGCGCCTGCGGTCACTAAGCCCTCGCGCTCGGCGGGCAGGCTAGCAAGCTTATAGCCCATATCCGCCATATTGAGCGTGCCGGTGGCCCCATACAGAATGCCCACGGCAATCAAAAATAGCGACGAGCCCGCTAGGTTAAGCACCACATAGTGAACGCTTGCCTGAATGCGCGCTTTGCCGCCACCGTGCAGCAGCAGCGCGTAGGAGGCCAGCAGCAGCACTTCAAAGAAGACGAACAGGTTGAACAAGTCCCCTGTCAAAAACGCGCCGTTGATGCCTAGCAACTGCCACTGAAACAAACCGTGGAAGTTGCTGCCTTTTTCGTCGTCTCCACCGCAGGCAAACACCACGGCGCCCACGGCGAGAAGGGACGTGAGCAGCACCATCAGCGCGGAGAGGCGGTCGAGCACTAGCACTACGCCAAACGGTGGCTGCCAGTCGCCTAGGGCGTAATAGGTGATCTCACCGCTGGCGGCTTGGCGCACCAGGGCAATCGACACCAGCAGCAGAAGCAGGGTGGCAATAACGCTCACAGCGCGCTTGTAGTGCGCCAGCCCCTGGCGCTGGTAGAGCAATAAAATACCCGCGACCAGGGGTAGTACCACGGGCAACACAATTAGATGCTGAATCATTCGCGGTCTTCCTTTTTACCATCCACGTGGTCGTTACCCACTTCGCTGCGCGCCCGCATGGCAAGAATGACGACGAACGCCGTCATGGCAAAGCCGATGACGATAGCGGTGAGAACCAGCGCCTGGGGCAGCGGGTCGGCAAACTGAGAGCCTTCGTTCACCAGCGCAGCACCGTCCGTCGTCAGCCCGCCCATGGAGAACAGGAACAGGTTGACCGCGTAGGAGAGCAGCGTCAGGCCCACAACGACCGGGAACGTTCTTCCACGCAGCGTCAGGTAGAGCCCGCAGGAGGTTAAGATGCCCGTAGTAATGGCGTAGAGCATTTCCATTAGTGGGATTCCTTTTCATTCGGCGTGTCGTGGGTGTCTGACGTTTTCGGGTCGGTCACCGGGCGGTGTGGTGTCGTCACCTTACCCAGGTTGGCCAGAATCATCAGCGTGGCACCTACCACTGCAAGGTACACACCCAGGTCAAACAGCAGGGCCGTGGCAAGCTCGAACGTGCCAATCAGCGGCAGGCTGAAATACCCAAACGACGAGGTCAGGAAGGGATAGCCCAATAGCCAGCTGCCTAGCCCGGTGAGCGTGGCAATGGCCACACCCACCACGGCGACCGGCTGGAAGGGGAAGTTCAGGCGCTCCTGCGCCCACTCAACGCCCCGCGCCATGTACAGCAGGATCAACGCAACCGCAGTGATCAAACCGGCAATAAAGCCGCCGCCGGGTTGGTTATGGCCGCGTAAGAAGATGAAGGCCGAGACCAGCAGCGCCAGTGGTAGTAGCGTCATTGAGATAGACGTCAAAATGGCCGGGTAGCGATCCGGCGACCAAGCACGGCCTTCACCGTCGCTGTGGGGCATGAACAGACGCAAGCGGTTGAGCAGCTTGAAGATAGCCAGGCCTGCAATGGCCAGTACGGTAATTTCGCCCAGGGTATCGAAGCCCCGGAAGTCGACCAAGATGACGTTGACTACGTTGTAGCCGCCGCCACCGGGTTTGCTGTTCTCCACGAAGAAGTTGGAGATCGATAGCGTTTCTCGGGTCATCACCGCGTAGTTCAAGCTGGCGACCACCAGCCCTAGCGCACCGGCTAGCAGAATATCGCGCACGTTGCGCAACGGGCTCGATTCGGTGGGGGTTTTTTGTGGCAAGAAGAATAGCGCCAGCATCAGCAGAATCATGGTGACGACTTCTACCGATAGCTGGGTCAAAGCGAGATCAGGGGCCGAGAAACGTGCGAAGGTGAGGGCGACAAAGAGCCCTACTACTGACAGCATCAGCAGCGAAATTAAGCGGTAGCGGTGAGTCGCTGCGGTGGCAATACCACCAAAAATTAGCATGCCTGCGCCTAGCAGCACCACGCCATCTATCGGCTGGTTGCCTTTGGTGCCGGTCAATTCTTGCACGCTGGCAAGGCCGATCAGCCCCATCAGCAGGGCGGCACCCAGCAACCATCCCATATAGCGCTGTAGCGAGTTGCCTTCCAGCTTGGTGATGATCTGCTCGGCGCGATAGCCCACGGTGATGATAAACCGCTCGAACACGCGACGCGCATCCACACTGGCGAAGGGCTGCACAAAGCGGCGCAGATCGGCATGACGCCAGTACATGGCAATGCCCGCTGCAAAGGCCAGCAAGCTCATCATCAGCGGCAAATTCACGCCGTGCCAGATGGCGAGATGGAACGACAACGGTTCGACCAGAACGGATTGAGTGGCTAATTCCAAAATGCCCGTCGCGAAAAAGGCAGGGAATAAACCCACCAGCACACATAGCGCCACCAGCAGCTCTACGGGCAAGCGCATCAGGTGGGGCGGCTCGTGGGGAGCTTTCGGCGTTTGCTCGCGGGCGGGTTTGTAGAACACCGCATGAACCAGCCGCAGTGAGTATGCGACGGAGAGAATGCCGCCCAGCGTCGCCAGGGCGGGCAGCACCCAGCTCAAACCGCCGAGTACTGGAGTGGCGAGGGTTTCGGTAAAGAACATCTCTTTCGAGAGGAAACCGTTAAACAGCGGCACCCCCGCCATAGCGGCGGCGGCTAAGGTGGTCAGCAGTGCGGTGACGGGCATTGCCTTTCTGAGCCCGCCAAGCTGCTTCAGCTCCCGGGTGCCGGTTTCGTGGTCGATGATGCCCGCGCTCATGAACAGCGCCGCTTTAAAGGTAGCGTGGTTCAGAATATGAAACAGCGCAGCCAACACGGCCATGGGGCTGCCAATGCCCAGCAGAACGGTGATTAAGCCTAGGTGGCTAACGGTCGAAAATGCCAGAATGCCTTTCAAGTCGGTTTTGAACAGCGCAAACCACGCGCCGTAGAGCAGCGTAATAGTACCCACCAGTGGCACGACCACGCTCCACAGCGCGCTATCCGCAATGGCAGGGTGTAGACGAGCCATTAGGAAAATGCCCGCTTTTACCATCGTGGCTGAGTGCAGGTAGGCAGAGACGGGCGTAGGGGCTGCCATGGCGTGGGGGAGCCAGAACTGAAACGGGAACTGGGCAGATTTGGTGAACGCGCCCAGTAGTACAAGCCCGAGCATGAGCGGATAAAGCGGATCAGCCACGATGGTGGCGCCGCTGGCCAGCACGTCATCCATCCGATAGCTACCGGCCATATCGCCCAGCAGCAGTAAGCCTGCTAGCAGTGCTAGGCCGCCTGCGCCGGTGACCGTCAGCGCCATACGCGCGCCTTTACGGGCATCGCTGCGGTAGGACCAAAAGCCAATCAGTAGAAACGATGAAAGGCTGGTCAACTCCCAAAACAGCCAGAGCAAGATGAGGTTATCGGACATCGAGATGCCGACCATCGAGGCCATAAACAGCATCAAGAAGGCGTAAAAGCGTCCAAAAGGCTCATCGCTTGCCAAGTAAAAATGGGCATACAATAGAATCAATAGCCCAATGCCCAAAATGAGCAGGTTGAAGAGCAGCGATAGGCCATCGAGACGAAACGCAAGCTCCAGGCCGAGTGCGGGCATCCAGGTGGCAGCAAAACGCAGCGCTTCACCCTCCATCAGGGCAGGTATTTGCAGCAGCGTAAGTAGCAGTGCTGTTGCTGGCAGTATGCCCGTTGCGAGCGAGCACCAAGTGCGGCCGCGTTGGGCAGTCAGTGCCGGCACCAGTACGCCCAGTAACGGCAGTAAGGCGATCCACAGCAGTGTCATGAGGTCATCCAGCGCAAAAAATCAAAAAAATCGCCAGAGCAAAGAGGGTTGCCCTGGAGGCGAAGATACATCAAGTGAAACAACAGGATATCACTTGTATGGAAGGTGTGTGATTTTAGTATAAAGTGTTGACGTTAACCGTTTAGAGACTCCTTGTTCCATGAGTGAACCTTTCAATACCTGGCAAGCCCGCTTTGAAAAGCTGCGTAGTAACAAGCTTTTTGAGGGAGTAGTGATTTCCATTATCGTCATTTCTGCGTTGGTCATTGGCGCGAAAACCTACGAAGAAACCTCTCGAATTGAGCAGTGGTTGCTCTACCTGGATGTCGCAGTCACAGTATTTTTCCTGGTCGAGATTTTGATCAGAATGGCAGCCGAGCGCAACTTAGTCAGCTTTTTTAAGAAGGGCTGGAACGTTTTTGACTTCTTAATCGTCACCGCCAGTCTGATTCCTATGGACGATTCAGAGATGGTGCTGCTGGCGCGGCTACTACGCATTTTCCGCGTGCTGCGCCTGGTGTCGATGATTCCAGAGCTGCAGATGCTGCTGGGCGCGCTAGTGAAATCGGTTCCCCGCATGGGCTACGTGGTGCTGCTCATGTTTATTATTTTCTACATCTATGCGGCGCTGGGTAGTTTTCTCTTCCACAACGTGGATGAGTTTTTGTGGGGCAACATTTCCGTTGCCATGTTAACGCTGTTTCGTATCGCCACATTTGAAGACTGGACGGACGTGATGTACGCCACCCAGGAGGTATATGCCTGGAGCTGGATTTACTACCTGACGTTCATTTTCCTTACTGCGTTTATTTTTCTTAATATGATGATTGGTATTGTGCTGGACGTGATGCAGAAAGAGAGTGCCCAGCTCGATTTTGACAGTGGCGAAGGGGAGCCTGCACAGCTGCAGGCACTGCGTAGCGACGTTCACTCGCTCAAAGCGCAGCTCGATCGTATGGAAGCCGCGTTGGCAGAGCGAAATACAGCTTCGCCTCCCCCCAATAGTCCTACTGATTCCGCTAAAACAGATTAACGACAGGAGCGCCGCTATGATGTTGTCCGACCCTTCTAAAAAGTATCGCCCTTTCGTGGCCGTGGATCTGCCTGACCGCCAGTGGCCAAGCCAACGTATCGAAACACCGCCCATCTGGTGTAGCGTTGACCTGCGCGACGGCAATCAGTCGCTGATTGACCCGATGGATCAAGAGCGCAAACAGCGCCTGTTCGACATGCTGTTGAAGATCGGATTCAAAGAGATCGAAGTGGGCTTTCCCTCTGCATCGCAGACCGATTTTGATTTCGTTCGCTCGCTGATCGAGCAAAACAAGATTCCCGAAGACGTGACCATTCAAGTGCTGACCCAAGCGCGTCCGCACCTGATTGAACGCACCTTCGAAGCGCTGAAAGGCGTCAAGAACGCCATCGTGCACGTTTATAACGCCACCGACCCGATGTTCCGCCGGGTGGTGTTCAACGTGGATAAAACCGAGTGTATCCAAATTGCTGTGGATGCCACCGCGCAGATTCGCGATTTGATGGCGGCCAACCCGGAAACGAACTGGACCTTCCAGTACTCTCCCGAGCTATTCACCACCACGGAGATGGAGTTCGCGGTCGAGATCGTCGAAGCGGTGATGGACACTTTTGGCCCCAGCGTCGACAACAAAATGATCGTCAACCTGCCAGCCACAGTCGAAGTCGCTACGCCCAACAACTACGCTGATCAGATTGAGTGGTTCTGTCGCCATGTCAAAAAGCGCGATACCTTGATCGTTAGCGTTCATCCGCACAACGACCGCGGCACCGGCGTGGCGGCGGCCGAACTCACGTTGATGGCGGGGGCGGATCGCGTCGAGGGCACGCTATTTGGCAACGGCGAGCGTACTGGTAACGTAGATATCGTCACGCTGGCGATGAACATGTATACCCAAGGGGTAAACCCCCAGCTCGATTTTTCCAATATCACGCCGATCATGCGCGAAGTGGAGTACTGCAACCAGCTGCCGGTTCATCCGCGCCATCCTTACGTGGGCGACCTGGTGTTCACGGCGTTTTCCGGTTCGCATCAGGACGCCATCAAGAAGGGCATGGCCGACCGTCGCGCCCATCCAGAAGCGCCGTGGGACGTTCCCTACCTACCCATCGATCCGCTGGACGTAGGTCGCAGCTACGAAGCGGTTATCCGCGTGAACAGCCAGTCAGGCAAAGGCGGCATCTCTTACCTGTTAGAACAGGAGCACGGTATCGAGCTGCCCCGCAGGCTCTCCATCGAGTTCAGCCAAGTGGTGCAGGAAGTGGCGGACCGCACCGGTAAAGAGATCACCTCACAAATGATCTACCAAGCCTTTGCCGATGAGTATCTAGAGCAGCGGTCACCGCTGGCACTGGTGAATCACCGTCTTTCCTCCGAGCCAGATAGCCCCAAAGTCGCGCTAGAGGCTATTGTCGAAAACGGCGGCCAACGCCAGACCCTGACCGGTGAAGGCAACGGCCCGCTGGCCGCGTTCATCAAGGCGCTGGTGGCGAGCGGCCAAGAGGTCGAAATCATTGACTATCATGAACACTCCCGCGGCCAAGGGGCGGATGCCGAAGCGATCGCGTACGTGGAAGTGCGTATTGATGGCAAAGCCGTGTTCGGCGTAGGCACCGATGAAAGTATCACCAGTGCCTCCATGAAAGGTGTGCTGAGTGCAATCAATCGCCATCACTCTACCCAAGCGCCTGCTGCCAATGTGACGGCGGAGTCGCTGGGGTAAATGCTCAAACGGCCTTGGCTGTTCATCGTATTAGTCGCCATGGCCCTGGCTGGGCTGTTCTCGCAGACGGCCTCCCATGAGCCGTTTGAAGAGACGTTGGTACGCTTGGAAGTAGAGCGGGCACTGCCCGCTCTTGAGCCCACGTTTCAAGAAGAGTCTGCTGAGATCAACGCACTGTTTCTTCACTATGCGTCGGATCAAGCGCTATGGATGAGCGCCGCGTTGGCGATATTACGTCACGGTGATATCGCTCGAAGCACGCTTCTCGACTATGGGTTATCGCCCCAATTCCAACAGGTGCTGGTGCGCTTCGGAGCGGATGCCGTGCTGCCTATCAGCTACTTCCGCGATCACGACGTGACGACGCTGCGCGCTCAGCACTGGATAGGAGTGCGCTATCAGCAAGTCAGCCGCTGGTGGGGCGATGAGCCATCGGATACCAATGAGCTAGGTGACGCAGACGTAGAGGCGGCCATGGCCGAGCTAACCCCTTTGCGGCGTGGCCAGATGGGTATCGCGTTACTCGGCAGCAACGGCCATGGGCTGCTCAACCAGTTTGTCGTGGATGACGAAGGCAACGTAGCGTGGCTGCAGGGCGAACGCTTGGTTTCCGGCGTAGGCGACTTTTTTACTAGCGGCCTACGTGATCTGGAAAGCCAGTGGCGGCGTGGCGAGGCAATAGGCGCAAGCGATCTGGGCTGGGCGGGTGTTGATCTACTGGTAATGGCCAGTGCCGTGAAAGTACTCCGCGCTGGAAGAGCCGCTCGTACGGCTCGTGTGGGAAGCGTTGAGGCACAGGCCGCTCGCACGGGTGTGCGTCAAGGGATCGTTGCCACAAGCGGGCGCTTCGCAACGCTGCCGCGCATGGCCAAAGTTGCAGCGGTAGCCGGCACGGCTTATGTGGTCATTCGCCACCCCAGCCTAGTCAGTGCATTGGGTGCCAATCTATCTCAGTGGTTAGGCTGGCCAACGTGGCTCGGGCAGTTTCTTGTCTGGTTAATTGTGCTATTACCGGTAATGTTCATTGCGCGCTTTATTTATCGCTGGCTACTTACACCACTTTTGTGGCTGTTGATGCCACTGATGCGGGTATGTTTTAAAGCCGCTAATCGTTCGCTTGGCAAGCGAACTCAAGAGCAAGCGAAGGAGCTTGTGTAAAGAAGCCCATACGCAATGTTTTACATGTGCATGGGCCTTGTATATCAGCGTTAAGATTGACTTGCCAACCACCCCCGCCAGCCGCCAAATTCGGTGATGTCTTCAGCTTCACCGCCTTCATTTAGCGCCCCCGCGGTGCAGATAAAGCCACACTTCCAACTGCCGTCGGCAAGCTCCACCTGGCCTAAGCCGAGCGGGGCAGGAATGCCCGCTAAAAAGCTGCCCAGGGTTTCGATAGGCAAACGCCAAACTTCTACTTCAATGGCTTGGCCGGTGTCGTCGCGAAGCATCGCCGGGCGCTTTGGAGGCCCACCTGCCAGAGCAAAGAGCTTATAGCGCGGGGCGCTGTGGGTGGTGCTCACCAATACGCCACCCCGCTGTGTGAGCTGATGGTTAAGCGGCAGGCCTTTTAAGTGCGCACCGCACACCACCAGCTCCATGCTGCCATCCTGGGCAGGAGCGGGTAGTTCCTCTAAAGGCGGGTGTGGAATGCTGGTTGCGCCTAACGGTAGCATTAGGCGCGCTTCAAGGGCGCGGGCGAGGGAGAGTAGCGTTAAGTCTGCAAATGCTGGCCCAAACAGCGTGACGCCCACCGGTAGGTCGCGCTCGCTAAATCCCACTGGCACCGCCAGGGCGCTATAGTCGAGCAGGTTCATAAAGTTGGTCCAGGTACCCAGGCGGGAGTTAACACCGATAGGGTCCGCTGCCACCTCGGCCTTGCTTGGGTGAGTCACCGTTGTAGGCGTGAGCATCACATCCACCTGACTAATGAGTGCGTCGGCCTGGCGCTTATATTCAGCGAGTTTATAGCGCGCATCAAAGGCGTCTACTGCCAGCGGCGTTGCCCCACCCTGGGTGATTTGGAAAGTCACCGGGTGTACCGCATCCGGGTTGCTCTTCATTAGCTCACGAATAACATGGTAGCGTTCGGCCACCCAGGGGCCTTCATAAAGTAAGCGCGCAGCAGCCAGTAACGGCGAACAGTCCAGCTCGGCCTTTTCACCGCCCAGTGCTTCAAGCTCAGCAATTGCATGGTGCATGCCTTGGGTATAGGCCGCATCGGTTTGCCACTGGGATTCCAGTGGCACTCCAAAGCGAAACGTAGCGGGCGCTTTTCCGTAGCGTTTGCCGTGTACGGCAAAGTCATGCTGGCGCGACCAAGCGCACTCGGCATCATAGGCTGCGGTAATATCCAGCACCTTTGCGGCATCGTCAGCGGTCAGCGCAAACAGGCTAATGGTATCCAGTGTGGCGCAAGCGGGTACCACGCCCCGGGTGCTAAGCAGCCCCAAGCTCGGTTTAACTCCGTATAAGTTATGAAAGCATGCAGGCACGCGGCCAGAGCCTGCCGTATCGGTGCCCAGTGCAAAACTGACCATGCCAGCGGCTGTAACCACCGCAGAGCCGCTGCTGGAGCCGCCAGGCACCAGCGTTGGGTCGAAGGCATTGGCAGGGGTGCCATAAACTTCCAGCGCCCGCTCGCCTACCAGCCCGGTGGCGAACTGATCCAGATTGGTTTTACCCATGGGAATAGCGCCCGCATCGATCAACTGCTGCACCACAAAAGCGTTTTCCGAGGGCGTGTAAGCATAGGCCGGGCTGCCCGCAGTGGTGGGTATCCCTGCGAGGTCGATGTTGTCTTTCAGCGCAAAGGGAATGCCGTAAAGCGGCAACGTTTCCGGTGACTCACCTTCTAGGCGCTGTAAATAGGGCGCCAACTGCTCGCGACTTAAGCGGGTAATCCAGGCGGGCTCTTTACCGTGGTTTTCGGCCGCTGCCAACAGCTGACTGATAAGATCAGAAGGGGTGAGTTTGCCGCTACGGTAGGCTGCATGCAGGCTGGCAATATCGAGTGCAATAGGAAGCGTCATAATAAATTCCTTAATTAAATCGGTGTCACTAAAGAAGAATGAAGCCGGTTTGCTGCACTGTCATAAATCACTCCCTTCCGCCACGGCTGGGTAGATAGCACTACCCGCCAACCGTCTTGGCTACGCTCTAAGTAGTCAAAGCATAGGCTGGCGCGCCAGAGAAGAGCGCTGTCAGTTAAGCTATTGATTGGGGCGAATAGTGCGTCTGCATTATCTGCCCAAGGGCGAGGTGTGATTGCCATAGCGTGGTCGCCGATTTGCAGCCAGCGCAGTTGGCCCTGCGCGTCTTGAATTACGTCTTCAACGGCATCGTTGGAAAGCTGTTGCCAGTGCTCAACGTACTGATCGTGCGGATGTCGCTCTTCTATAATGGTGCCGTCAATCCAGCGCAGTAGCCCTACATCCTTTTCCAGGCTAGGGCATAGATCCTGATAGCGATGCCAGGTGCATACCCCTAGCTCACTATCGATTTGGGTAATACCTGCAAAAGCAGTGAGTCTCGCCAGCCATTCAAGCTGGCGGCGGTTGCAGTCGTCTAAACCAGTGATGCCTGAAAAGTCAGGCGAGTCTGCAGGCAGGCGCAGGTCGGCATGCCAGTGCTTGCCCTGAAGCCAATAAACCTGAGTAGTGGTGTCGGTCTGTTGGTAGGGTGCTTTAGCGGGCTCATCGTAGAGCGTGCGCTGCCATACGCCACGAAATGCTTGAGGTGTGGCAGGTAAGCCGACGTTCATAAGGGGTCTTCCTTATGCTTACCATGCTGGCCCAGACTACCCACTTCCCGGGCACCTTCGGGGAGCGCAATTTCACCCTTCGCCAAGCGCTCGCGCAGGTAGCGGAAGGTTTGGATGGTTTGGGCGAAGAGGTGGTCGCCTGCTTTTAGTGCTGAGTACCGGGCTTGTCCGTGGCGAGCGACCAGCTCGGGGAGTGGTTCGACCACGGTGTGGTAGTCACAGGCGAAAAACAGCGGGAACGAGTAGCGCTCCTCTTTCACTTTACGTACCCGATGGGAGGTGGCAACAAACTCGCCATTACTCCAGATCTCAAGCATATCGCCAATATTGACGATCAACGCGCCCTCCTTGAAAGGTACATCGATCCACTCGCCTTTCCCATTCATCACCTCAAGCCCTGGCGCGGTAGGCAGTAGCAGGGTAAAGCACTCGTAGTCAGTGTGGGCGCCGATGCCTTGGGCATCCTCAGCATTAGGGTTATAAGGGTAATGGATCAGGCGCAGCTGACTGGGCGGCTTATTGACGTGCTGAAGCAGTTGCTGGGGAGCCAGCCCCAGCGCCATAGCAAAGCCGCCCATCAGTGCGCGCCCGACGTGGTACGCCGCGTCGTAATAAGCGGCCACTGGCTCCTTGAAACCATCAAGGTTAGGCCAGGGGTTAGGGCCAAGCAGTGGCGTTCCGGCCAGCACGTCCGGGTCATCGCTAGGTAGCTCGAAAGCGAGGTCGAAAGCCTCTTTCATGTCGGGCTTGGCTGGGTCTGGCGATTCTTCGCCGGGCGGCACATAGCCGCGATGGTGATGGTAGAGGCCGATGTAGCGCTCCATTTTGATCGCTTCAGACTGTGCGAAGAAACGCTTGGCCTGATGAATCAGGCCTTCGCGCAGTGAACCATCAATACCATGGCCCACCATTTGGAAAAAGCCCACGTCTCGGGCGGCGCGGCCCAGCTCAGCGGCGACCTCGCGGCGTGCCTGTTCATCCCCGTGCAGCAGGGGATGAATGTCGATAATGGGGATCTCCTGAAAGGCTGCTAAGCGTTGGTCTGCGGCAGACGTATTCATGCGTCAGCCTCCTCTTCTTGGGTGAGCACCACCAGAGGCTGGCCGGGTCCAATGGCTGCACCTTCTGCAAGCGGCAGCCTAGCAACACGCCCAGCGCAGTGGGCCGTGACCTCTACCTCCATTTTCATCGACTCCACCAGCGCCACCGGCTGACCGGCGTCTACCTGCTCCCCCTCCTTGACCAGCAGTTTCCACAGGCTACCGGTCACTGGGCTTTCGATACCCAGTTCATTTTCGTCCAGAGTGTCGACTTCTGCGCTAGCTGGTGCTTGGTCTTCAAAGGTGAACTGGCCGTTGGCGCGCCAGGCTGCCATTTCTGCCTGGAAGGCGGCCTCGCGCTTAGTGCGAAATGCCTCGATGGCGTCGGCGTTTTTATCGATATCGGCTTGGTAGTCGGCCAGTTTGAAGCGGGCCGTTTCAATAGGCAGCTCGAAGCGCCCGTGGGGAAAGTCACGGCGAATTTGCTGTAGCTCTTCGTGGCTGACTTCATAAAAGCGAAGTTGATCAAAAAATCGCAGCAGCCAAGGGTTATTGAAGTACTGTGTGGTGCGGTAACGGTTCCACATCTGCAGCGTGCGGCCAACGAACTGGTAGCCGCCGGGGCCTTCCATGCCATAAACGCATAAGTAGGCGCCGCCAATACCCACCGAGTTTTCCGCCGTCCAGGTACGGGCGGGGTTGTATTTGGTGGTGACCAAGCGGTGGCGCGGGTCGAGGGGTGTCGCGACGGGCGCCCCCAAATACACATCTCCTAAGCCCATCACCAGATAACGGGCGTTGAAGACGATATCGCGCACTTGCTGTTCACTTTCAAGGGCGTTGATGCGACGAATAAAATCCAAATTACTGGGGCACCAGGGAGCATCTGGGCGTACGCTGCGCTGATACTTGTCGATAGCTTCCTGGCAGGCGGGGTCATCCCAGGAGAGCGGTAGATGCACGACCCGGGACTCTACTTCCAGTGATTCCACATCCACCAGCGCCTGCTCGGCTTGTTGTAGGTGGACAAGCAGATCGTCAAGGCTCAGCTCTAGCGGTTCGAAATGCACTTGCAGAGAACGTATACCGGGCGTTAGCTCTCGAAGCCCTGTAAGCGGATGTTCACGCAGCCACAGCATCCAGGCGTGAACCCGGAACCGGAGGGCGATATCCAGCTCCATGGGGCCAAATTCGATCAGCAGGAAGTCATCTCCGGCACGGAGGTATACGACCCGTTCACCGGCCTCAGAGGCAGGTACATCTCGTAGAATCGGGCTAGCCCGCTCTGTGGTTAACGCAACGTTGGGGATAGGTGCTAGTGACGCGAGTTGAGTGAGTTGGCGCTCCTCTAAGTCGCGGGCGGTGGTGAGGGTTACCGGGACAAAGCGGACCTTGTCACCAGCGGTGAGTTGCCCCAGCTTCCAGCGTTCAGCGCGCACCACGGTGGCCGGGCAGACAAAGCCACCCAGTGACGGGCCGTCCGGTCCAAGAATGACCGGCATGTCGCCGGTAAAGTCGATAGTGCCAAAGGCGTAGGCGTTATCGTGAATATTGGAAGGGTGCAGGCCCGCTTCACCGCCATCTGCCCGTGCCCACTCTGGGCGTGGGCCAATTAGCCGTACACCGGTGCGGCTGGAGTTGTAGTGCACTTCCCAATCGTGGTCGAAGAAGCGTTCGATATCGCTATCAGTGAAAAAGTCTGGCGCGCCGTGGGGGCCATAAAGCACGGCAATTTCCGTCACGCTTTCGGAACCGTTGCCAATGGCGGGGGCTAGCGCGTTATCCAGCGTGCGTGAGGGCGCAGGCATCAGCGTGGGCAGCTCCAGCATATCGCCGCTGCGCAGTGCCCGCCCGCCATGGCCGCCAAACTGGCCTAGAGTGAAGGTGCTGCGAGAGCCCAGATAGCGAGGGCATTCAATGCCGCCGCGCACTAGAAGATAAGCGCGTGCCCCAGCGGTGGCCTTGCCTAACGTAAGCGTGGCACCGGCCGGCACATCAATGACTTCCCAGTGATTAATGGGGTTGCCATCCAGCGAGGCGGGCAACTTGGCGCCTGCTAGCACGACCTGTGTGGCCCGGTGAAAGCGCAGCGTGGGGCCCTGGAGGGTAATTTCTAGGCCAGCGGCATCCGTGGGATTGTCGAGCAGGCGATTGCCAAGGCGAAACGACCAGTCGTCAAACGGGCCGGAAGGCGGCACACCCACATCCCAGTGACCCTGGCGACCGGGAAAATCCTGAATTGTGGTGAGCGTGCCAGGGGCGATCACTTCCATGGCGGGAGGTGCCCACGCCAGGGTGGTAAGCCAGTGGGTGTCGATATCCGCCTGCTGAAAGCGTTCGGCACGCAGAACGTGGGCAAGCCAGCTACGGTTGGTGGCAATGCCATAAACGCTGGTGTTGTCCAGCGTATCCGCCAGCTGTGCCGTCGCCTGCTTGCGGCTTTCGGCATGCACCATCACTTTGGCTAGCATGGGGTCAAATAGCGGTGACACTTCCAGGCCTGCCTCAATGGCGTGGTCGATGCGCAGGCCGCTGGCTTCAGGAAAGATGACTTCCGTCAGTAGCCCGGCGCTGGGGCGAAAATCGTGAGCAGGGTCTTCGGCGTACAGACGTGCCTGGACGGCGTGACCAGTGGGAGAGAGCGTCTGGGCAAGTGTTTCCAGGCGAGGGAGTTCTCCGGCGCCGAGCTTTACCATCCATTCGACGATATCGACGCCGTAGACCAGCTCGGTGACGCCGTGCTCCACCTGTAGGCGAGTATTAACCTCCAGAAAATAGAAAGCTTCACGCTCGGCGTCGTAAATGAACTCGACGGTTCCCGCGCTGCGGTAGTTGACCGCTTTGCCTAGTTGCACCGCCGTGGCGTGCAGTGATTGGCGCACGGCTTCGGGGAGGTTCGGGGCTGGGCACTCTTCTAGTACTTTTTGATGGCGGCGCTGGGTAGAGCAGTCTCGTTCACCGAGGGCGATAACACTGCCCTGGCCATCGCCAAACAGCTGTACTTCCAGATGGCGGGCACGTGCGATATAGGCTTCCAGGAAGACACCGCCATCGCCAAAGTTGCGCTCGCCAAGGCCTTTCACTGACTCAAAGGCGCGTGCCAGCTCCGTGTGAGAGTGGCAGACCTGCATGCCGATGCCACCGCCACCAGCAGTGGATTTCAGCATGACCGGGTAGCCAATTCGTTCGGCGGCTTGCTTAGCGTCTTCGAGGGTCTCCAGCAGCTGTGATCCTGGCACCAGCGGTACGCCTGCCTTTTCGGCGAGTGCGCGGGCTTCGTGCTTGAGGCCAAACTGCTGTATCTGCTCGGCGGTGGGGCCTAGAAAGACGAGCCCGGCGGCATCGCAGGCGGTAATAAATCGCGTGTTTTCCGAGAGGAAGCCGTAGCCAGGATGGATGGCCTGGGCACCGCTTTGTTGGGCGATAGCGATCAGTTTGTCGATGTTCAGGTAGGTATCGCTAGCCGCCCCCTCACCGAGTGAGTAGGCCTCATCGGCTTGATGCACATAAGGGGCGTCGCGGTCGGCATCGGCGTACACCACCACGCTCCCCACACCTAAAGCTTTAAGCGTGCGTAGAATACGGGTGGCAATCGCGCCGCGATTGGCAATCAGGACTTTGCTAAACGTTTTATGGATGGACATGGCACTGCCTGCAAACAAAGGCGGGTCGTCCCGCAGGTTGTTTGGCCTTCTAGGGTCGTCCCTAGGGCGAATTACTTAACCCCAAATCAGTAGCTCGATGGGCGTGGGGTTGTAGCCGTTGCAGGGGTTGTTGAGCTGAGGGCAGTTGGAGATCAGCACGATGACATCCATTTCTGCGACCATTTCCACATACTTGCCCGGTGCGGAGATACCGTCTTCAAACGTCAGCCCGCCGTCAGCGGTCACCGGTACGTTCATGAAGAAGTTGATGTTGTGGGTGATGTCCCGCTTGCTCAGGCCATACTCTGGGTGGTTGGCGATGGCCTGCATCCAGTTATCCCGGCAGGAGTGCATGTGGCGCTTTTCCAGGTCGTAGCGCACGGTGTTGCTTTCGCTGGCGCAGGCACCACCTAGGGTGTCGTGGCGGCCGCAGGTGTCGGCGGTGAGGGTAAGCATCGTGCGACCTTCGCTGGAGATCAGCTTGGAGCCCGTCGTGAGATAGACCGCTCCCTGTTCGCGAACGGTATCCATGGCGCTGTAGCGCTCGGCGGTGTCGTCGGCGCTGAAGAACAGCGTGTCAGCCGCTTGGTTGCCTTCCAGGTCTAAAATCCGCAAGGTTTGGCCCTGCTTCACGGTGCCAATATAGTGATCGCCCGCATTAACGGTAGTGCGGCTAAGCGCGTTTTCGGGGCGTAAGGTACTCTCGATAATCATGGTTTTCCCCTTAAAGGCCGAGGTGGTATAGGCGGTTATTGGCAAAGCCACGGGCGTTTTCTGGCCGTGAGCGGTAGCAAGGATCGTCCTCTGTTGGTGGCTCAGCCGTACCTAACGCGATATCGACGCCACGGCGCGGGTAGTCAGTGGCAGGGTCCAGCGGGTGGGGGCAGGTATGCAACAACACTAGGGTATCCATCTCGAAGCGCAGCGTGACGCTGTTGCCCGGCTGGCAGTGGTTGCTGACATAGTGCAGCTTGCCTTCGTCATCGCTCTCGACGCGAGAGAACAGGTTGAGATTGGCAGCCATGTCTCGGCGGCTAAGCCCATACTTGGCGAGTTCGACCAGGAAGGCGTCGAAGCCGGTGCGCGTCCAGTCATTGTGGGCCTGCTGGTAGCTCACTGGCTGCCAGCCTTTGGCCAGCAGGTGTTGGGGCAGCAGGTTACCGCCAACGCTGTCGTGCCAGCCAAGGTCATCATGCGTGATCGAGGCAAAGATGCGGCCCATGTCCGAGTAAAGGCAGTGGCCTTGGGTCAGTTTGAACGTGTGCTGGCACTTCAAGGTGTCCGGCAGGTTTAAGCGCTCCAGCAGGTTTTCTGGGTTGTAGCAGAGTAATCCTACGTTGCTGTTGGCCTCCTGGGCGGTCAGGGTTAGTGTTGTGCCGCGACGTAGGCGGAGTGACCAGTGGTGCCCGCCGGGTAAATGAGTGGTGTAATCGGGCTGGCTATTCATAGCAGCGTCTCCTGGGTGTGGGTTTTCAGTCCGCCCTGATGAAGTGCTTCCGTTAAGGCTGCCGTTGGACGGTCTCTCGAAATGGGCAGGTCATAGGTAATGGTGGCGCCATAGGCTTCCGGGGCTTGAGGGTCGTGGCGGGTTTTGTCAAACACCCATAGCCGTGTGCCCAGCTCAAAGGCCTCTTTTAGGTCGTGGGTGATCATGAAGATGGTGAGCTGCTGCTCTTGCCAAAGTCGCGTGATTAATTCGTGCATGTCCTGGCGAATGCCGGGGTCCAGGGCACCAAATGGCTCATCCAGCAACAGCATGCGTGGCCGCATCATGAGCGCCTGGGCGATGGCTAGACGTTGCTGCATGCCGCCGGACAGCTCATGGGGATACTTATTAAGCGCGTGACTTAGGCCAACTTCTTCAATACGTGCTTGGGCTTTCTCAATCGCGTGCCGTTTGGCAGTGCCAAAACTTTTTCCAAGCAGCTTGGCACTATGCAGCTCATCGGCCATCATCACGTTGCCCAGCACAGTCAGGTGTGGAAAGACGGAATACTTCTGAAATACCACCCCTCGATCCGGGCCGGGTTCGTTAGGAATGGGCTTACCATCTAGCAGAAGGTTGCCTTTTGAAATGGCTTCGGTGCCTAGCAGCATCTTTAAAAACGTGGTTTTACCGCAGCCAGAGGCACCTACCAGCGTGACAAATTCTCCTTGCTCGACGCTGAAATTAAGGTTCTCAAGCACGACGTGATGGCCGTAATGCTTTTCTAGGCGTTTGGCGGACAGTAGGCTCATGATTTGTCTCCTTCGCCCGAGTGGTACCAGGGAAAGGCAAGGCGCGATGTCCAGGCGAGAATCTGGTCAAGAAGGAACGCCAGCAGCGTAATCCACGCCACGTAGGGCAGAATCACGTCCATCGACAGGTAGCGGCGAACCAGAAAAATGCGGTAACCAAGCCCCTCTTGGGCGGCAATTGCTTCGGCAGCTATTAAAAACAGCCAGGCGCTGCCGAGGGCCAAGCGAGTGGCATTCAGTAGCCGCGGCGTGAGTTGGGGCAGTAGCACCCGCAACAGTACCTGCCAGGAGCTGGCTCCCAGGGTTTGTGCTTTGATCAGCTGTTCATCGGGAAGTCGCAGCGCATGGCCTTGCAGGTCGCGAATCAGAAACGGCGTCACCCCAATCACGATCAACGCGATCTTGGCGGCCTCACCGGTGCCAAAGGCGATGAATAGAATCGGAAGTATCGCCATCGGAGGGATAAGCGACGCGACGGTGACCAGCGGTGAGAGTTTGGCGCGGATGAGCGGAATGCCGCCGTTTAAAATACCCACTACGAGGCCGATGAAAGCGCTGATCGCCACGCCAATGAGAATCCGCTCTAAGCTGGCGAAAGTGTCTGTCCATAGAACGATTTGGCCAGTGCGTACGTTTTCTGCGGTGGCCAAATGATAAAATGAGCTTGCCATGGTGGCCGGAGTGGGCAGTAGCCGATCATTAGGGTTCTCGGCCAGCCGGGCATTGGAAAGGCTCAGGTAAACCATGGCCAATAACAGGAAAGGCAACAGTCCCAGCAGCCATCTGCTCCCTCGGGATGGGGCTAGATTAATGAGTCGCTTCATGGCGGATGTCCATCGAAGATAAAAGCAGAGGGAGCAGCCGTGGCTACTCCCATGGGCTAGTTACTGAGCGTCGAGGTAAGCTTGGGTAAAGCTGGGGTCGAAGCGCAGTTGCACGTTGCTCTCGTCTCCGAAGACGCCACTGGGTGTCTCAATGCCGACGACTTCTGCGTTTGGTGCCATGTCGCCTAGTAGGCCGTGCTGGAAGCTGAATTCAGCCACTCGCTGCATGGTGTTGAGCAGCTCTGGGCTTTCCATGAGCGCGATGGCTTCGGCGGGGTCGGTGTAGAGGTAGGTGGCGGCAAGTTGCTGACGATAACCGTCAATATCAGTGCCAGCGGCATCTGCCATGATGCCAAGCGCATTTTCATCATCTGCCTCGATGAGTCCCATCACTTCATACCAAGCGCCTACCAGGGCATGACCCAGTGCCGGGTTATCCGCCAAGGTTTGCGTATTTACGACCATCATGTCGAGTATCTCGCCGGGGATCTCAGCTGAGGTGTACACCACGTTGCTATCCGCCATATCCTCGATGGCACCTAACTGGGGGTTCCAGGCAGCGACGGCTTCTGTGGTGTCGCTCGCGAACAGGCCGACGATATCCGCATCGGACGTATTCACCGTTTCGATATCGCGTTCAGTCAAGCCAACGCTTTCGAGAGCACGGGCCAGAAAGTAGTGAGAGACGCTGAATTGAACGAGATTGACCTGACGGCCCGCAATATCGGCTAGGTCATCGCTGCCTTTCAGCACGATGCCATCATTGCCGTTGGAGTAATCGTTGATAATCAGTGCGGTGGAGTCGACGCCGCTGACCGATGGAATCGTTAGAGCATCCATGTTGGTCATGGCACACCCATCGACGTTGCCAGAAGTGAACTGATTGATGGATTCCACGTAATCATTCACCTGCACGACATCGATACTAATGCCGTATTCGTCGGCCCACTTATTGACCACGCCTTCTACGTCGGCATAGGACCAGGGCATCCAGCCGGCATAAATCGACCAGCAGACGCTAAAGTCGCTGCGTTCTTGCGCTTGGGTAGGTGTGATCGTCATCGTCAAGGATGATGCTAGTAGCGCCGCGGTCAGCGGAGCTAGGGACAGGCTTTTGAGGGCAGAGCGATTGGAACGGGTCATGAGAGCCTCCAGCGGCTAAGAAAAAACTCAGGGGCATCGGCGCATCACTGTGCCTTATCCTCCCGGGCTTTTATCCCGCCGTGTAACCTTGCGCTTGCAAGGTCGATTGCTCTCGGACCAGCCACGTCCATCAGGGGCATATCGTTGATGGCGTCGGAACCCTAGCGATCTATTGGAAACTCGATTGTGTGGCAGCGAAGGCAGCCAATACCCCATGTGTAACACTTAACTACACAGCAAAATATTGGCCGTCATCTATAAAAATCATTAATTTTAATAGGTTATAGAGGTTTTATAGTTAACTCTAAGAAGCTGATGATAGAGTAATGCATTATCGTAGTGCGTAGAGCGGTGCGCTACGCACCGCAATGAAACAAAGAGGCCAATGGCAGGGGAGGATCACAAAGGCGTTTTGCTCATCTTACCTGGCACTTCACGCACCAGCCGTGGCATGAGAAAGCCGGGTAAGTGTTCCAATAGTGCTTGTATGAGCGCTTGCGCCTCTTTGTCAGGCACGTCAAAGTGCGCGGCGCCCTGAACTGGGTCGAGTACGTGGAGGTAGTAGGGCAGCACGCCTGCTTCAAACAGCCGTTCCGAGAGGGCTGCGAGGGTAGGCACGTTGTCGTTAATGTCCCGTAATAGAACGCTCTGGTTTAGCAGCGTGACGCCTGCCTGTTTTAAGCGCGTGCAGGCATCCACCACGGCCTGATCAATTTCATTGGCGTGGTTGATATGCAGCACGACGACTTTTTGTAAGCGGGTGCTGCCTAACCAGCTTAGCAGGCCTTCATCCACACGGTCGGGAATGACCACCGGCAAGCGGGTGTGAATGCGCAGCCGTTTTAGGTGAGGAATGCTCTCTAGCTGTTCGACCAGCCACGCCAGCTGCCGGTCGCTGGCGGCAAAGGGGTCGCCTCCTGATAGGATGGCTTCGTGAATCGAGGTGTCGGCACGTAGGTAGTCCAGCGCTTCCTGCCACTGGGCGCGGGAAGGCGAGTTCTCGCTATAAGGAAAATGGCGGCGAAAGCAGTAGCGGCAGTTGATTGCGCAGGCTGGGCTTGCTATCAGAAGTACCCGGTTTGCATATTTATGGATCAGCCCTTTGACGGGGCGGTGGTCGGCTTCCTCTAACGGGTCTGTGACGTAGCCCGGTGAGGCCAGTGTTTCATCGCCTATAGGCAGCACTTGACGCAACAGCGGGTCATTAGGGTCGTTGGGCTTAATGCGGGCAAGGTAAGCGTCGGGCACGCAAATATCGAACAGACGATGTCCGGCCTGCACTTCGGGCAGCCATTGGGCGTCTAAACCAAGGCGTTGGCAGAGCGTGTCGGGATCACGAATCGCATGAGAAAGCTGCTGCTGCCAGGAGGTCGAAACCTGGGCATGGGCGTGGTGACCAGCGATAATGATGTTCTCCTGCAAAAAGCCCTCCTTCGGGTTATCATGCGCGCACTTAGCGGCGTTGCTATTCGCAATGACGCAACTGACGGTAACGTAAGTGGCTGGCAGATCGCCGCACGTACGACATAGACAATTGAAACAGACCATTGAGAGGCATTATGGCGAACTATTCTACCAACGAATTCAAAGCAGGTTTGAAAGTAATGCTCGACGGCGACCCCTGTTCGATCGTTGAGAACGAGCTGGTGAAGCCGGGTAAAGGCCAGGCGTTCAACCGCGTGAAGCTGCGCAACCTGATGACAGGCCGTGTGGGTGAGAAAACCTTCAAGTCTGGCGACTCTTTAGAAGGCGCTGACGTCATGGATCTGGAAATGGAGTACCTCTATACCGACGGTGATATGTGGTACTTCATGAAGACCGACGGCTCGTTTGAGCAGTATGCGGTAGAGAAAAAAGCGCTGGGTGATACCGTCAAGTGGCTAAAAGAGCAGGTACCTTACATTCTTACCTTGTGGAACGATAAGGCCATTTCCGTAACGCCGCCTAATTTCATCGAGCTGGAAGTCGTAGAGACTGACCCAGGCCTAAAAGGCGATACGGCACAGGGTGGTTCTAAGCCTGCTACGCTATCTTCGGGTGCTGTGGTTCGCGTACCGCTGTTCATCAATCAGGGTGAAGTGCTGAAAATCGACACCCGTTCTGGTGAGTACGTATCACGCGCTTAACCGCGCGATGATAAAAGCGGCAGACATAGTCGCTTAAGCGTTTCGTTCATAAAGCCACGCGATACTGTTGCGTGGCTTTATGTTGTTAGGGAGAAGGGAATGACACTGAACTGGCAGCCAACGGCAACGATGGGCACCTTGCGCGAGCGCGCACGTTTGATCGCGACGGTGCGCGCCTTTTTTGCTGCTCGGGGCATATGGGAGGTGGAGACGCCAGTGCTCGGCCAAGGGGGCAGCACCGACGTGCATCTAGTGTCGCTATCGTCGCTTGCCCGCACCGATAAAGGTCAGCGCAAGCTATGGCTGCAAACCTCGCCTGAGTTTCATATGAAGCGACTGCTGGCGGCCGACAGCGGCCCCATTTTTCAGCTGGCAAAAAGCTTTCGTGATGGCGAAGTGGGGGCTCGGCACAATATCGAATTCACCATGCTGGAGTGGTACCGCCCTGGTTTCACGCTGGCGCAGTTGATAGAGGAGACAACGGCGCTGGTGGCGCACGTATTGCCCCAGTCACCTGGCCCTGTGGTGTACTACCGTTATCGCGAACTCTTTCATCGCCACTTGGAGGTGGACCCGTTCACCACGTCGCTGGTCACGCTGCGGTCGCTAGCAGCAGAGCGGGGCAATATGTCGGCCCAAGCGCTAGCCGAGGAGGGGCGCGATACTTGCCTGGATCTGCTCATGGGAATGGTTATCGAGCCAACCTTGGGGCAACAGGAACTTAGCGTAGTCGTTGACTATCCTGCGAGCCAAGCGGCGCTGGCGCGACGTCATCAGGATGCCGATGGCGAATGGGTGGCCTCTCGCTTTGAGCTATACCTGAACGGTATCGAGCTCGCCAATGGCTACGATGAGTTGACCGATGCCGAGGAGCAGCGCCAGCGTTTCGATGCAGATAATGCCGAGCGTCGCCGGTTGGGGCTACCTGAAGTAGATGTCGATGCTCATCTACTGGCAGCGCTAGAACAGGGGCTGCCAGCCTCTTCCGGCGTGGCGCTGGGGCTGGATCGTTTGATCCAATTAGCGCTGGGTAAAACGCGCCTGGAAGAGGTCTTGGCGTTTTCGACGGCTAACTGCTAACAACGCGGCCAGCCTGGCTCAGGGCGTTGGGGTAGCGAGGCTCTGCCCCATTTGCACTGTTGCCCCTAGCGCGTGGTTGCCAAACGCCACGGGTTTAGCGAAACACAACACGACGGTGGAGCCGAGCTTGAAGCGGCCCATCTCAGCACCTTTCTCCAGCACAATCGGCTGCCCGAAGCGCATGCGCTGAGGGTGGCCCGACAGCGGTGTTACTTGCCCAGACCAGACGGTTTCAATGGCGGCTACAATCATGGCGCCGACCAGCACCATCGCCATAGGGCCGTGCTCGGTATCAAAGATGCACACCAAACGCTCATTGCGGGCGAACAAGCCGGGCACGTAGTTGGCGGTGGCTTGGTTGACCGAAAAGAGTCGCCCCGGCACGTAGATCATTTCCCGCAGCGTGCCGGTCACTGGCATATGCACGCGGTGGTAGTCGCTTGGCGAGAGATAAACCGTCGCGAAGCTGCCGTTCAAAAACTCATCAGCTAACGCTTTGTCGCCGCCCAGCAGGGTTTGGACGGAAAACGTATGCCCTTTTGCCTGCACCAGTTTGCCCGCCGTGGTGAGGCGGCCAAACTGTGAAAGCGTGCCATCCGCAGGGCTCAGTAGACCTTCGCCCAGTGGGCGAGCATCCGCTTTCAGCGCGCGGGTAAAAAAGTCGTTGAATGTGGCGTAGGCGGTGGGGTCTGGCTCCAGCGCCTGGCTCATATCCACCTTAAAGCGCTTGATAAACGCTTTAATCAGGGTGTCTTTCACCCAGGGGTTATCGCACTGGGCAAACTTACCCGTCAGGCGCGACAGCGCGTGTTGAGGCAAGGGGTATTGAAGTAGTGAAAAGGCTTTTTGGGAGAGGGTCACAGTAATATCTTCATTTCTCGATGGGTGTATCGTCGCGGTTGCCCCATTCACCCCAGGAACCCGCGTAGCCGCGTATATTAAAGCCTAGCGCTTTACCTACAAGCCAAGTAAAGCTGCTGCGGTGGTGGCTTTGGCAGTGGGTGGCAATTTCCTTATCGGGAGTGAGCCCTAGGGCATTAAGTTCGGTCATGAGCTCGGCGTAGTCGCGGATTCTCAGCGCCCGGCTGCGATCCATGGCGTCTAGCCAATCCATGTTCACTGCACCAGGAATATGTCCCAAGTGTTTGTTGTTGCCGCGTTCGCCGTCGTACTCCGCTTTGGAGCGGGCGTCCCAAATGGCAAACTGTTTGTTGCTGAGCTTCTCTTTGATCTCATCGCAAGTAATGGCGGCACTAGGGTTGAGAATCTCAGCGTGGTATTCGCTTGGCGTTGGCGCGGTGGGCTCGGTGCTCTCTTCCAGGCCTGCGTCGCGCCAGGCGTGAATGCCGCCGTTTAGATAGGAGTAGCGGGTGTGGCCGATCAGCTCCAGTGTCCAGAGCAGGCGAGCTGCCCAGCCGCCGCCTTCGTCGTCGTAAGCCACTACATGGGTGTCGCGGGTTAATCCCAGCGCGCTGAATAACTTGGAGAGAAACTCCACCGACGGCACGTCGTTGGGCACTGGGCCTTCGCCGCGCATCAAGTAGCGAAAATCCAGATAAATGGCGCCGGGAACGTGGCCCTGACGGTAGCTTTCGCCATTGGCGGGCACATCGATAATCAGCAGTTCAGGCGCCTGTAAGTGCTCTTGTAACTGCTCCGGCTCCACGATGAGTGGCAATAGATTGTGTTCTGATGAGTGGCTGGCGGTGCTCATATCCGGCTCCCTTAACATTAAGACAACTGCAACGAGGTTAACGACGGTGTCGCCCTGGTCATTGTAGGTTCGTCACTGCGAATTCAAGCTATCGAGAATACGTCGATAGCTGGCAAAACGCTCTGGATGAATCTTGCCTGCCTCGACGGCGTCCAGTAAAGCGCAGCCCGGCTCATTGCGGTGGCGGCAGTCCCGGAAGCGGCAAAGGCCCAAATAGGGGTGGAACTCGATGAAACCATCGGTCACTTCCTGCTCGTCCAGATGGATCAGGCCAAACTCGCGAATGCCGGGCGAGTCGATAAGTTCGCCATTGCTGACTTCGTCGCTGCGCATGGCATAGAGACGCGCTGTGGTCGTCGTGTGCGTGCCTTTACGCGAATCTTCCGATAGCGCGCCAATACGCAGGGTTTCGTCGGGCAGTAGTAGGTCAATCAGCGATGATTTCCCCACGCCACTTTGGCCGACGAATACCGAGGTGCGGCCCGCGAGCTGCTGGCGCAACTTGTCCAGCCCTTCGGGGTTGGCCGTGGTGGTGCGTACCACCGGATAGCCTAGCTGGTGATAGCGCTCCAGCAGCTGACCGAGTTCGCCGCCATCGTCTGGCAGTAAATCGGTTTTATTCAGCACCAGCACAGGCGCGATGCCGGTAGCTTCAGCGGCTACCAGATAGCGGTCAATCAGGTTGGGGTGGGGCGCAGGCTCGACGGCGAATACAATCAGCAGCTGATCGATATTGGCGGCTACCGGCTTAAGCTGGCCGCGTGGGTCAGGGCGCTTCAAAATACTGTCGCGCTCTTCACGGGCAACCACCACGCCAGAGCCATCCTGGCCTGCCCGCCAGATCACTCGGTCGCCGGTTACCAAGCCATCTAGGTTGGCGCGCAGGTGGCAGCGTATAGGTGTGCCGTCGGCGTCACGCACTTCCAGCGTACGGCCAAAGTGGGCCATCACTCGACCCGGCTGCTCTGGGCCGTATTCGCCTGCAGAGAGCTTTTCGGTATCCTTGGAATCGCGCTTTTCAGCGCGCTGGGCGCGTTCGGCTTGAATCTTCTCGACTCGCCACTGCTGCTGGCGGCTTAATTTACGTTTGCTCATGACCACCTGATGATCGTTACAATAGACGTCATTGTACCCACCAGGGCGGTCAACTGTCCTGTATGGGGTGCGGGTTAGCGCAATATAAGCGACACTTTTACTTTATTCGCCGATGTCAGGGCGAAACTGGCCAAGGAATGAATGCAATGAGCGAGCAAAGCGGCGCACCGCGTAGCGACCTGTTGGTATGGATTGATTTGGAAATGACCGGCCTGGAGCCGGATAAAGAGCGCATTATCGAGGTGGCGACACTCATCACCGATGCTCAGTTGAATGTCGTGGCAGAAGGCCCAGTGATCGCCGTCAAACAGCCCGATAGCCTCTTGGCCGGAATGGACGATTGGAACCAGAAAACTCACGGTGAGTCTGGGCTGGTGGCGCGGGTGAAAGCGAGCACCATCGAAACTAAAGAAGCCGAGCGCCAAACTCTCGACTTTTTACGCCAGTACGTGGTGGCGGGCTCCTCGCCGATGTGCGGCAACAGTATTCATCAAGACCGCCGCTTCTTAGAGCGGGAAATGCCCGACTTGTGGGCGTTCTTTCACTATCGCAACTTGGATGTCTCGACCGTCAAAGAGTTGGCGAAGCGCTGGAACCCCGGTGCGCTGGCGGGCTTCAAAAAGCAGAATGCCCACTTGGCGATGGATGATATCAAGGAGTCGATTGCGGAGCTTGCCCATTACCGCAGCACGTTTTTGCGTATTGAAAGTGGTGGCGACGAAGAGGAGTAGCCCTCATGCGCGTGTCGCGATACGCGCATCTCGCTTATGGCGCTGCTCGTCGAGCGCCCAGGCAACGTGTTCGCGTACTAGCGCGCTGGGATAGGCACGACGTGCCCACAGCGCTGCCTCGACGGCATCACTCCACGGAGCATTGCCTAACCCGACGGCAAGATTACGTAGCCAGCGCTCATAGCCAATGCGGCGAATGGGGCTGCCTGCGGTTTTGTCCAAAAACTCCTCTTCGCCCCAGCTAAACAGCGCAATAAGCGATGCGCGGTCAAGGTCATGGCGTGGGGAGAAGTCCTCTTCTTGGGTGATTTTTGTGAAGCGTGTGAACGGGCAAACGAGCTGACAGTCATCGCAGCCATACACGCGATTGCCCATGGCGCGACGGTACTCCACGGGAATCGCGCCGTGCAGCTCAATGGTGAGATAAGAGATGCACTTGCGCGAATCGACGACCTTATCGTCCACGATGGCCCCTGTGGGACAAGCGGTGCGGCAAGCGCTACAGCTGCCGCAATGCTCTTGCGCAAAAGGTGCATCGACAGGCAGCGGTAGGTCGGTATACAGCTCCCCAAGAAAGAACAGCGAGCCCGCTTTGGGATTCAGCAACATGGCGTTTTTACCGAACCACCCTAAGCCTGCTTTTTGGGCGAGCGCACGCTCCATCACCGGGGCGGAGTCGACGAAGGCGCGAAAACCAAATTTTCCTACTTCTTGCTCGATGTGCTTTGCTAACTGCGCCAAGCGTTTGCGCATTAATTTATGATAATCACGGCCCAGCGCGTAGCGGGAGACATAGGCACGGCTGGGTTGGCCAAGCACCTTGGCACTCTCTACTTCGGCGGGCAGGTAGTCCATGCGCACGCTGATGACCCGGCGGGTGCCGGGTTCCAGTTCGTCAGGTCGCGTGCGTTTGGTGCCGTGCTTCGCCATAAAGCCCATCTCGCCGTGGTAGCCTTTATCCAGCCAGTTGGTGAGGTGCGTTTCGTGGTCGTTTAGATCAGTGTCAGTGATACCCACCTGCTGAAAGCCCAGCTCGCGCCCCCACTGTTTAATCAGTGCGGCAAGCTGGCGAAGCTGTTCTGCGGATAGCCGTTCGTGAGTCGGGTGTTCACGCGACGGCTGGTTGCGAGACAGTGAAAAAGTCGTGGAACTTGGCATGGTCAGTCAACGGTGGTGCGTTAAGCGCGCTATGCTAACGCATTAGCCTCTGCCACAACATGCCGTGCGTGCCTAAGCTGACACTGGCCGTGTTTAAGCGTTGATTTAGTACCCTATTTAAGGAGCAATCGTGTCTACGTTGAGTACCTCTTCGCTACGCCCCCTTTATAAGGCGTCTCAAGTGCGCGAGCTGGATCAGCGCACCATTGCAGGCGGTATAGAGAGCTTTGCCCTAATGCAGCGAGCCGCCTCTAGCGCTTGGCACAGCTTTCGTTCCCGCTGGCCTCAGGCGCGCAGTGTCACGGTGCTTTGCGGCGGCGGTAATAACGGCGGCGATGGGCATGTATTGGCGGCGCTGGCCATGCAGTCGGGGCTTAAGGTGCAGCGCCTTTCCCTCAAGCCGCGAGACGCGCTTTCTGGCGACGTTGCCCGTGCCGCGGAGCTGGCAACGGCCGCCGGGGTAGGGTTTGAAGAGTGGCACCCGCACACTACGCTTGCCGGTGAGGTCATTGTCGATGCGTTGCTGGGTACCGGGCTTTCCGGCGAGGTCGAAGGCAGCATTAAGCAGGCCATTAAAGCGATGAATACGGCATCTCAGCCAGTGCTGGCGCTGGATATCCCGTCGGGCATTTCAGCCGATACTGGCGCGATGTTAGGCACAGCAGTGGAAGCCACCTGCACGGTAACCTTTATTGGCGACAAAATTGGTCTGCATACCGGTGATGCCCCGGCGTATACCGGCGATATCGATTTTCGCCCGCTGGGCGTCAAAGCCCAGGCATTTTTTGATATTCCACCTACCGCTTGGCGGCTGGATGATGCGCTGCTAGGCGAGGCTTTCACTCCACGTTCTCGTACTAGCCATAAGGGCAGCTTGGGGCATGTGCTGGTGATGGGCGGTGCGCCGGGCTTTGGTGGCGCAGCGCTGCTGGCTTCCCAGGCGGCTGCACGCTTGGGTGCCGGTAAGGTAACGTTGGCCACGGCACACGAACATATCACCGCAAGCCTAGTGCGCTGCCCAGAAGTCATGGTGCGGGCGGTGCGTGGTGGTGCTGATGCGGCAGATTTGCCTGCCTCAGCGGATGTGGTGGTGATAGGGCCAGGGCTTGGGCAAGAGTCCTGGGGGCAGGCGATGTTGCAAAGCGCGCTTAAGGCTTCTTCACCGCTGGTAGTGGATGCCGATGCGCTCAACTTGTTGGCAAGCCGCTGGCCAGACCTCCGCCGGGATAACTGGATACTCACGCCTCATCCTGGTGAGGCAGCAAGGCTGCTGGGGTGCTCTGTGTCTGATGTCCAAGCCGACCGGCCTGAGGCTGCCCGTGCATTGCAACGCGCTCGTGGCGGTATAGTGATATTGAAAGGAGCAGGCAGCCTGATTGCCGGGCCGAGCGGATTGGTGGTTTGCCCTTACGGGAATCCAGGCATGGCGAGTGGCGGGATGGGAGATATATTAAGCGGTATGTTAGGCGCTTTGGTGGGGCAGTTTAATAGCCTGGAGCAGAGCGCATGGCTGGGCGTGATGGCACACGCTTTAGCGGGGGATGAAGCCGCTAAAGCAGCGGGCGAGCGTGGCCTGTTAGCAAGTGATCTGGCATCCTATGCACGAGTGTTAATTAACCCGTGAAGGCGGCCAACATGCAGGTGCAATTGAACGATGAAGTGGCCCACGTCGCTTTTGGCGAAGCGCTGGGTCAAGCGCTAAAAGGTCACGGGCGTGTTTATTTAGAAGGCGACTTAGGGGCAGGTAAAACGACCTTAACGCGCGGCATTTTGCGGGCCTACGGTTATCAAGGGGCGGTGAAAAGCCCCACCTACACCTTGGTAGAGCCTTATGAGCTTGGCAATCAACGTATTTATCACCTTGATTTGTATCGCCTAGCAGACCCGGAAGAGCTGGAGTTCATCGGTGGACGCGATGTGCTGGCCGACGATGCGCTATGTCTGATTGAGTGGCCGAGCCGAGGGGAGGGCTGGTTGCCCGCCCCAGATCTGCGTATTCAACTGAGCGTTGCTGAAACTGGACGCGTCGCGCTATTAAACGCCGGTAGTTCTCTTGGCGAAGATGTCATAGAGCAACTGGCGCGTCAGTGTGTCGGGGTGCAACAGGAGTGTGGTGTGATTCAATGTATATGAAAAACCCACTGGCTCGTTTAATAGGTCAGTTAGCAACTGGCTGCGCGGTTTTATTGGTAGGTACCGCCACTCTGCAGGCGGCCACCGTTGAGAGCATGCGACTCTGGGCAGCACCCGATCATGCTCGTTTGGTGTTTGATCTTACCGCTGCCGCAGAGGCCAATGTGTTTTCATTAGAAAACCCGTCGCGCCTAGTCATTGATCTTGATGAGAGCCAGCTGAATACCGACGTATCAACACTGCCGCTAGATGGCAGTGCGATTGCGGAAGTGCGAACCGGCGTGCGGGATGGTGGTGGCCTGCGGGTCGTGCTTGAGTTGAATCGTGATATTGAGCCGCGCCACTTTACGCTACCGCCTAATGATCAGTATGGCCACCGTCTCGTGGTGGATTTGGAGTACCCTGGCGAAAGCGCTGTGGAGAACCCTATCGACCCTATTGAGGCGATGATTCGTGACCAGGAGATGCTGGCGCAGCGCTCGGCTCAGGCCCAGTTGTCCGGTGTGGAAGCTGACGTTTCTACACCTACGCCCGCGCAGCCTCCCGTCGAGGTTCAGCCCGCTCAGCCTCACCCACAGCGTGACATAATTATTGCTGTTGATGCGGGGCACGGCGGCGAAGACCCCGGTGCGATTGGCCCATCGGGTACTCGTGAAAAGGATGTGGTGTTGGATATCGCCCGACGGCTGGCTGCTGAGGTCAATCGAACCCAAGGCTTCAAGGCTGTGTTGATTCGTGACGGCGACTATTATTTGGGGTTACGCCAGCGTACTCAGCTTGCCCGCGAGCAGAAAGCTGACTTCTTTGTATCGGTACATGCCGATGCGTTTACCAGTCCAAGGCCCCAGGGTAGCTCGGTTTATGCGCTTTCACAGCGGGGGGCAACGTCAGAAACGGCTCAGTGGCTGGCGGATAGCGAGAACCGCTCCGACTTGATTGGTGGCGTCGATGGCAGTTTGTCGCTGCGTGATAAAGACCAAGTACTGCGCGGCGTGCTGCTGGATCTCACCATGACGGCTACGCTCAACGACTCGCTCTCGATTGGCGGGCAAGTGCTTGAACAGCTTGGACGCGTGAACCGGTTGCATAAATCGCGGGTAGAGCAGGCGGGCTTTATGGTGCTGAAATCGCCGGATATTCCCTCGCTACTGATTGAAGTGGGCTTTATCTCAAACCCAGATGAAGAGCGCCGCCTGCGCGACCCGGTGCATCAGCAGGGGCTAGCAACGGCCATTTTCAGTGGCTTGCGCGATCATTTTCAGCGTAACCCGCCCCCAGCGAGCCTGCTGGCGTGGCAGCGCGATAATCAGCGTAGCCCTACCGGAAACGAGTACCGCATTCAGTCCGGTGATACGCTATCGGCGATTGCGATTCGCCACGGCGTACCGGTGAACCAGCTAAAGCAAGCGAACGACCTGAATGGCGATGTGATCCGTGTGGGCCAAGTGCTGCGTATCCCCAGTTCTTAAGCCGTTGTTTAAGCGTCTGGGCTAGAAACGGGTGCTTAAGAAATCGTTTTGATGATTAGCTTCTGAGGTGTTGGTTGACTGAATTAAACTCGCTGCCTGGCCGTATTCATGTGCTCGACCCCCGCTTAGCGAACCAAATCGCGGCGGGCGAGGTGGTCGAGCGCCCCTCGTCAGTGACAAAAGAGCTGATTGAGAACGCCATTGATGCGGGCAGCCAGCGTATTGAAGTAGAGATCGAGCAGGGCGGTGCCCGGCTGATTAAAGTGCGCGACGATGGCATCGGTATTGGCGAGCAGGACTTGCCGCTGGCGCTGGCCCGCCATGCCACCAGCAAAATCAGCAGCCTGGAGGATCTAGAAGGCGTTAGTTCGCTGGGTTTCCGCGGCGAGGCACTAGCATCTATCAGCTCCGTCTCGCGCCTAGAGCTAGTCTCTAATGCTGACGAAGACCCCCGCCAGGGGTGGCGGGTAGTGGCGGAGGGCCGTGGCATGGAGGCCAGGGTAACGCCCGCGCCGCACCCCCGAGGCACCAGTGTTTCTGTGCGCGATCTGTTTTTTAATACGCCAGCGCGGCGCAAGTTCTTGCGCACTGAAAAGACCGAGTTTGCCCACGTGGAAGAGGCGTTTCGTCGTCAAGCGCTGTCGCGCTACGACATTGCCTGGGTACTGAGGCACAATCAAAAAGTGGTGCACCAGCTGCCGCCGGGCAATACGCCCACTGCGCGCGAGCGCCGTATTGCCTCCCTGCTGGGTAAAAATTTTATTGAGCATGCGCGTTATATTGAACGCGAAGCGGGTGGCCTTAGGTTAAGCGGCTGGGTGGGGCTGCCGACCCACTCCCGCTCCCAGGCTGACCAGCAGTACTTCTTCGTCAATGGCCGGGTCGTGCGTGACCGCTTAGTGGCGCATGCGGTGCGCCAGGCCTACCGAGACGTGCTGTATAACGGTCGTCATCCGGTTTTTGTACTCTATCTTGAGCTGGACCCGGATGTGGTCGACGTTAACGTCCATCCCACCAAGCATGAAGTGCGCTTTCGTGATGGCCGGATGGTCCATGACTTTCTCTATTCAAGCTTGCACCACTGTCTGGCGGCTTCAAAGCCTTCCGAAGAGGAGCAGTCCTCGCCAGAAGATCATCCGGTGCCTGTTGGCCCTGAAGCGGCCACAACGGAAGAGCCGCCCGCGCCACGTTGGCAGCAGCAGGGCATACCGCTATCGGAAGGGTCGGATCGGCACCCCGGCGCCGAGCGGGTGCGCCGGTTTATGCAGGGGTATCAGGCGCTCCATCCTGATCACGAAGAGACGCTGTTAACGCCTCAACCAAGCCCGCCCGGCCAGCGCCCAGCTGCTAACGAAGTGCACGAAGCGCCGCTTGCTATGCCTGCCCACGATGCCACCGCGGCACCGCCGCTGGGCTTTGCGTTAGGCCAGTTGCATGGCGTGTATATCCTGGCTCAAAACGCCCAGGGGTTGGTGTTGGTCGATATGCATGCGGCTCATGAGCGGATCGTATATGAGCGCATGAAAAACCAACGGGCGGCGGCTAAAGGGATCGATACGCAGCCGCTGTTAGTGCCCGTATCGCTGGCGGCGAGTCGCAGCGAAGTGGCCACTGCAGAGAGCGAACGTGACGCTATTGCTCAGCTAGGCGTTGAGTTGGATGTGGCAGGCCCCGAGACGCTGCTGGTGCGCCAACTGCCCGCTCTGCTGGCTCAGGCCGACCCTGAAGCGCTGGTGCGTGAAATGCTCGAAGAGCTAGCTCGATTTGGCCGTACGCATCAGGTAGAGGCGCGTATTCATGAGTTGCTGTCTACCATGGCGTGCCATGGCAGCGTGCGTGCCAATCGTCGTTTAACGCTCGATGAAATGAATGCCCTGTTGCGCGATATGGAACGCACCGAGCGCAGCGATCAGTGCAATCACGGTCGC
The DNA here is from genome assembly GCF_900110265.1 of Vreelandella aquamarina. Classification (GTDB taxonomy): domain Bacteria; phylum Pseudomonadota; class Gammaproteobacteria; order Pseudomonadales; family Halomonadaceae; genus Vreelandella; species Vreelandella aquamarina. The sequence continues at coordinate 66,612 of NZ_FODB01000007.1, forward strand.
CCTACTTGGACGCAAATGAGCATGAAAGCGCTCGACCGACTTTTTTTACGTGGCCAGTAATGATGAAGACAATAAACGGAGTGCGGTAAACAGATGGCTGATACACGCCCCTGGGCGATATTTTTGATGGGGCCTACTGCCGCTGGAAAAACCGACGCGGCAATAGCGCTCCACGAGCAGTTAGGTCACGAGCTCATCAGCGTGGATTCCGCCATGGTCTACCGGGGAATGGATGTGGGCAGCGCTAAGCCCAGCGCTGAGGAGCTTGCGCGGGCACCCCATCGGCTTATTGATATTCGCGACCCTGCCGACCCTTACTCCGCGGCAGATTTTCGTGAAGACGCCCTGCAAGAGATGCGGCAAATCAGCGCGGCTGGGAAAGTGCCGCTGCTGGTAGGCGGCACAATGCTTTACTTTAAACGCTTAGTGGAAGGTGTCGCGAACCTGCCTTCTGCGGATGCCGCTATTCGTGAACAGCTTGAAGTGAAGCGACAAGCCGAAGGCTTAGCGGGCTTGCATCGCGCACTCGCTGAAGTGGACCCGGCTTCGGCGGCGCGTATTCATCCTAATGACCCCCAGCGATTAATGCGGGCTTTGGAGGTGTTTTACGCCAGCGGTCGACCCATGAGCGAACTGTGGGCCGAACAGCAGCCTGAAACCTTTCCGTGGCGGGTGTTGTCGATAGCGCTAGCGCCTAATGATCGTAAGATACTTCATCAACGTATTGCCCAACGTTTTGAAACAATGTTGGGTGAGGGCTTGATAGATGAGGTGGCTGCCCTCAGAAAGCGTAATGATATTCATCTTGGCTTGCCATCGATGAAGAGTGTTGGCTACCGTCAAGTATGGGAATATTTAGACGGCGCTTACGATCAGGGCGAGCTGGTGTCACGAGGGGTCATTGCCACTCGGCAGCTAGCGAAGCGTCAGCTCACTTGGTTGCGTAGCTGGCCGTCACTTAACTGGATAGACTCGCAGCAGCCAGACGCATTGGATAAGCTTCTGAAATTCGTGCGTGACAGCGGTGCTTAGCGTAAGATAGTGATTTCGTAAGCAAGTGATTTCGAGTGGCCGGCGAGCGCTTTTGACACACCGGGCCTTTCGGGCAACAAGATTGCGGCGTAGCACCAGTAGGGCACGCCATTTGATAACCAACCCCAACGACAGTTTTAGGGAGAGCAACATGTCCAAAGGGCAGTCCCTTCAAGACCCGTACCTGAACATCTTGCGCAAGGAGCGCATTCCGGTCTCTATTTTCCTGGTAAACGGCATTAAGCTGCAGGGCCAGATTGAATCGTTTGACCAGTTTGTCATCTTGTTGCGCAATACCGTCAGTCAGATGGTTTATAAACACGCTATTTCCACGGTAGTGCCTTCACGCAATGTGCGTTTGCCGGCACAAGACCCTTCAGCATCTGATGCTGAACTCTAACACTGCTGGATAGCAAGAGAGTCCACGAGGTATTGATTGTTTTTTGAACGCCCAGAAGCCGGTGAAACGGCAGTTCTTGTTCACGTAGATTTCTATGATGAGCAGGCGCGTGAAGACCCGGGTGAGTTCTTGGAGCTCGTGCGCTCTGCTGGCGCAGAGCCCGCGACATTGCTCACAGCCAGCCGACAGCGCCCTGATTCCCGTACGTTTATTGGGTCAGGTAAGTTGGATGAGCTGCGGGCAATGCTCGCAGCTCATCAAGCGGAACTGGTGATCTTCAACCACAGTTTAAGCCCTTCCCAGCAGCGTAACCTTGAGAAGGAACTCAAGTGTCGTGTCTTGGATCGCACCGGTCTGATTCTCGATATTTTTGCGCAGCGGGCACGAACACATGAAGGTAAGCTGCAAGTAGAGCTTGCCCAGCTTGAGTATATGTCCACACGCCTGATTCGCGGCTGGACACACCTTGAGCGCCAAAAAGGCGGCATTGGCCTGCGCGGTCCTGGCGAAACCCAGCTAGAGACTGACCGACGGCTGCTGCGCGGCCGCATTAAATCTATTCATAAACGGCTCGATAAAGTACGCAGCCAGCGCGAGCAGAATCGGCGTGCTCGGGCTCGGGCGGAGATCCACAGTGTTTCGCTGGTGGGTTATACCAACGCGGGTAAGTCGACGCTGTTTAACGCGTTGACCAGCGCTGAGGTTTATGCGGCTGATCAACTGTTTGCTACCCTGGATCCAACGCTCCGTCGGCTTGAAATCGAAGACGTTGGGCCCGTTGTTATGGCGGATACGGTTGGTTTTATTCGCCATTTGCCGCATAAGCTGGTGGAGGCCTTTCAGGCGACGCTGCAAGAGGCGGCCGAGGCAACTTTGCTGGTGCATGTCATCGATGCAGCTGACCCAGATCGAGAGCTAAACGTTGAGCAAGTCGATAATGTGCTCAAAGAGATCGGTGCTGACAGCGTGCCGGTGCTCAAAGTCATGAATAAAATCGACAAGCTAGACAGCGCCCCGCGCATTGAGCGCGACGGCCATGGCGTGCCAGAGGTAGTTTGGCTGTCTGCTCAGCAGGGCCACGGGCTTGATCTATTGCATGAAGCTTTGACCGAGCGCCTTGCCAATGACGTGATTGGTTTTTCGCTTACACTGTCACCAGAGCAGGGTAAGTTACGCGCTGGCTTGCATGAGCTTAACGCCGTACGCGAAGAGAGTTTTGATGAGCAAGGGCGCTCCGTGTTGGATGTGCGCTTGCCCAGGCGCGACTTTAACCAGTTGATGGCTCAACTGGGTGAGCGTGCCAATACCTATTTACCAGAAGCATTACGCGAATCTGACGAATGGTAGCCCATCAAGTACCTACTCCACAGTCATTGACTGTGGAGTTGCGGTACACGATTGATATAGCAACAATATCAAAAGCACCCGGCCTTGCATAAGCACAAGGCAAAGTGCAGGTGAACACCTTAGTGGAGACGAAGTATGGCCTGGAATGAGCCCGGTGGTGGCAACCAGCACGACCCCTGGAGTGGTGGTGGTCGACGTGGTAACAGCGGCGGCGATCGCGGTGGGAGCAATGGTGGTGGCAATAACGGCAATAAAGGTGGCAACAATCAAGGGCCACCCGATCTTGACGAAGCGCTGAAAAAATTCCAAGACAAGCTGAACGGCATGCTTGGCGGCGGCAATAAGAAAAGTGGCGGGGGCGGTAATGGTAAAAGCGGGGGCGGTAAACCTCGCAATTCCTTTGCGTTGCCGGGCCTCTTGATTATTGTTGCGCTTGCCATTTGGGCTGCCTCAGGCTTTTACTTGGTTGACCAGTCTGAGCGTGGGGTTGTACTGCGCTTTGGTGAGTACCAAGGCATTGTTGAGCCAGGCCTGCAGTGGAATCCACCGCTGATTGATGATGTGCGCATGGTAAACGTAACACGCGTTCGTTCCGTCTCTCAGACCCAGTCCATGCTGACTCGCGACGAGAACATCGTTGAAGTGGAAATCTCTGCGCAGTACCAAGTCGCCAACCCGCGTGACTTTGTACTTAACGTACGTAATCCCGCTCTCTCTATTGAGAATGCGCTGGATTCTGCACTGCGTCATGTGGTCGGTGGTACGGATATGATTGATATCCTGACCTCTGGTCGTGAGATTTTGGGTAGCTCGGTGGCGAGCCGTCTGCAAGCATACTTAGATGCCTATGGTGCCGGTATTCGTCTGCAAACCATCAACATTGAATCAACATCTGCACCTGCACCGGTTATTGATGCCTTTGATGACGTTATTCGTGCTCGCGAAGATCGCCAGCGGACCATCAACGAAGGTATGGCTTATGCCAACGCGATCATCCCAGCTGCACAAGGCCAAGCTCAGCGTGTTGTAGAGCAGGGCCAGGGTTACCGGGAGTCAGTAGTCGCTGAAGCGCAAGGTCAAGCCAACCGTTTTAATGCGCTGTTAACTGAGTACCGTAATGCGCCAGAGGTCATGCGTGAACGTATGTATCTGGATGCAATTGAAGAAGTGTTTGGTAGCACGCCCAAGGTGCTGTTGGATGTGAGCGAAAATGCTCCGCTGATGTACCTGCCGCTAGACCAGATGCGCGGTAACAGTGGTAGTGACAGCAGTTCAACGACTGATAGCAGTGGCGATAGCAGCAGCGATGCGATTGATCCGCGCGTGCTGGAGTCGCTGCGGGGCAGCCAAAGCAGCTCCTCATCGTCGTCTAGTAATAACCCTATCCGCAGGGAGGGCCGCTAAATGATTAATAATCGATCCCTGCTTATCGTAGGTGGCTTGGCCGCCGTGGCGTGGCTAGCAAGTAACAGCCTATACGTAGTGGATGAAACCGAGCGTGCGGTGAAGCTGCGTTTTGGTGAAGTCATCGAAGAGAATATTCAGCCGGGCCTGCATGCCAAAATTCCGATTGCTCAGACAATTCGTAAATTTGACACGCGTTTGCTGACACTGGATACCGATACCAGCCGTTACCTGACCCTTGAGCAGAAAGCGGTAATCGTAGACTCCTACGTAAAGTGGCAAGTGATTAACCCCACTCGCTACTACGAGGCGACCGCAGGTGATGAGATGATGGCGATTCGCCTGATTCAGCCACGGGTCGATGAGAGTCTGCGTAACGAGTTTGGTCGCTTGAACCTTCAGGAAATCATTGCCGAGCGCCGTGATGACCTAATGACAGGCCCGACAGCAGAGCTTGACGAGCTGATGCGTGAAGAGCTCGGCGTGGCGATTCGCGATATCCGTATCAAGCGTATCGACCTGCCGGAAGATGTCTCTGCCGCTGTGTTCGAGCGTATGCGTTCAGAGCGGGAGCGTGAAGCCCGTGAGTGGCGCGCCCAGGGTCAAGAAGAAGCTGAGCGTATTCGTGCTAACGCCGACCGCCGCCGTCAGGTTCTGCTTGCTCAAGCAAACGAGCGCGCCGAAACCCTGCGTGGTGAAGGTGACGCCGAGGCAGCTGCGATCTTCTCCCAGGCTTACGGCCAGGATCAGGAGTTTTTCGCTTTCTGGCGCAGTCTAAACGCCTATCGTGAAAGCTTCTCTGGCGATGGCAACCTGCTGGTGCTTGAGCCGGATAGCGACTTCTTCCGCTACCTGCGTAGCGCAGTGCCTAATAGCGCTGAGTAATGGCGCGGAACCCCGTCAAGCGGTGTGCTTGGCGGGGTTCATCTAGCGCATAAACGTGATAGACTTTATCTACCGGGCGTCGCCCGGTTTTTTTGTGGCCCTCGTTTCGTGAACGTTTCCACGCAGCGCCTTGTGAGGCTGTTGGTGGTGTCGTCAGAAGGGGCCTTCATCGTCTCGCAGGATTGTTCACATGACCATCGCTGACCGCTGGCTATTGCCCGACGGCATGGATGAGGTGCTGCCGCCTCAGGCAAGCCGCATGGAAGAGCTGCGCCGTGCGCTGCTTGATCTTTACCATTGCTGGGGCTACGACCAAGTAATGCCGCCGCCGGTGGAGTTTTTGGACTCCTTGCTGACAGGTACCGGCACAGACCTCGACCTTCAAACGTTCAAGCTTACCGACCAACTGACGGGCCGTATGATGGGCGCATCTGCCGATGTGACGCCTCAAGTTGCGCGTATGGATGCTCACTCCCTAAAACGCCAAGGCCCGGTGCGTCTGTGTTACTGCACCAATGTGCTGCGCGCAAAGGCCGACCAGCATCAGGGCGGCCGAAGCCCCGTACAGGTTGGTGTGGAGCTGTTTGGTCATGCAGGCTTAGAGGCTGATAGTGAAATTATCCACTTAGCATTAGCAAGTCTGCATGCGGCGGGCGCTGATGAAATTCACCTGGCGTTGGGCCACATTGGTATTTACCGTAGCCTTGTAGAGGCCGCTGCACTCAGCGATGAGCAAGAGCGTGCGCTATTTGAGGCCTTGGCGTTAAAATCACCGGGTCAGCTAGCAGAGCAAGTGAACGACAGTGTGAGCGATCCTGTGCTGGCCGATATGCTGATGGCCTTGGGTGAGTTACATGGCGATGCCAGTGTGTTGGCCCAGGCCCGCGAGCGCTTTGCAGGTGCGCCTGCGCCTGTAACTGCAGCCCTCGACCAGCTAGAAGCGCTTTATAAAGGCGTTCTGGCGCGCTTTGATGTCTCGCTCTATTTTGATCTGGCAGAGCTGCGCGGCTATCAATACCACACCGGTATGATGTTCGCGGCTTACGTGCCGGGTTATGGCCATGCGCTGGCCAAAGGCGGGCGCTATGATGATACCGGGCGCGCGTTTGGCCGTGCACGGCCTGCCACCGGTTTCTCGATGGACCTGAAACAACTGGCATCGCTGGCACTGGCTTCACCCAGCCGGGGTGCAATTTGGGCTCCTGCCCAAGAAGAAGAGTCGCTTAACGCTGCCATTGTGGCGCTGCGTGAGCAGGGTGAACGCGTAATTCAAGCGCTGCCTGGGCAGCGTACTGGGCCGGCGGAGCACAGCTGTGACCGCCGTCTTGAGTTTATCGATGGTCGTTGGCAGACAACGACCCTGACACAAGAGACGAGTGCATAATGGGTAAGAATGTCGTAGTCCTGGGTACCCAATGGGGTGATGAAGGCAAAGGCAAGATCGTTGACCTGCTCACCGAATCCGCCTCTGCTGTGGTGCGCTTCCAAGGCGGCCATAACGCAGGCCACACGCTGGTCATCGACGGTGAGAAAACCGTTCTTCACCTGATTCCTTCAGGCGTGCTGCGCCCTGGTAAAACCTGCGTGATTGGCAACGGTGTTGTGCTCTCGCCGGAAGCGCTGATCAAAGAGATCCGCGAGTTGGAAGCGAAGGGCGTGCCCGTGCGTGAGCGCCTGCGTCTTTCTCCGGCGTGCCCGCTGATTCTGCCTTACCATGTGCGCCTAGACCAAGCGCGTGAGAAAGCCCGCGGTGTTGCCAAAATCGGTACTACTGGTCGTGGTATTGGCCCGGCGTACGAAGACAAAGTGGCTCGTCGCGGCCTGCGTTTGGGCGATATGCTTCATCGCGAGCGGTTTGCCTCCAAACTCGGTGAAGTGCTCGACTACCACAACTTTGTACTGGTGAATTACCACGGTGAGCCGGCGGTAGACTTCCAGGAAGTGCTGGATAGCGCCATGCAAATGGCCGAGGAGCTGCGTCCGATGGTCAGCGATACGGTCAGTATGGTTCATGACCTGCGTAAAGCCGGTGAGAATATCCTGTTTGAGGGTGCTCAAGGCTCGCTGCTGGATATCGACCACGGTACCTACCCCTATGTGACCAGTTCGAACACCACCGCGGGTGGTACGGCGACTGGTTCTGGTGTTGGTCCGCTCTACCTGGACTACGTGCTGGGTATTACCAAAGCCTATACCACTCGTGTCGGCTCCGGCCCGTTCCCCACCGAGCTGTTTGACGATCACGGCCGTCACCTAGCTGAGCGTGGCCATGAGTTTGGTGCTACTACGGGCCGCCCGCGTCGCTGTGGCTGGTTTGATGCCGTTGCCTTGCGTCACGCGGTACAGATCAACTCGGTATCGGGTATCTGCCTGACCAAGCTGGACGTACTGGATGGCTTGGAAAATATCCGCGTGTGTGTCGGCTACCGCAGCAAAGATGGCGACGTGCTGGATAACCCGGTGGATTCAGAGGGCTACGAAGCGGTAGAGCCGGTCTATCACGATCTGCCAGGCTGGAAAGAGTCCACGCTGGGCGCTAAGAAGGTGGAAGACTTACCGGCTAATGCCCGTGCATACATCAGCTTCCTCGAAGAGCAGGTAGGCACTAGCATCGATATCATTTCTACCGGTCCCGATCGTATTGAAACCATCGTGCTGCGCAACCCGTTCGAAGGCTAGGTCGTACACCTTCAGGTGATACTAAAAGGGCGGCTTGGTCGCCCTTTTTCGTGCTTAGAAATCGATGCCTCGCCGGGCCTGAAGGCCGTTGTTAAAAGCGTGTCGCACCTCCTGCATGTCGGTCACGGTGTCGGCCATGGCCACTAGCTCACGGTGGGCATTTCGCCCGGTAATGATCACGGTTTGTTCCTGCGGACGGTCCAGTAGCGCCTGTTTGACCGTGGCGATATCGAGATAGCCAAACTTCAGCATGTAGGTGAGTTCGTCCAACACCACGAGATACATCTCGGGGTCTGCCAGCATTTTCTGCGCTTCTTGCCAGACCTCCAGACAGGCGGCGGTGTCCGCTTCGCGATTTTGCGTATCCCAGGTAAAGCCGGTTGCCATGATAGCGACGCTCAAATGAGGATCGTCTTCCAGCCGATTGCGCTCGCCACACTCCCATAACCCCTTGATGAACTGCACCACGCCTACTTTGTAGCCATAACCCAGCGCGCGCGTGACGGTGCCCCAGGCGGCGGTGGTTTTGCCTTTTCCGTTGCCCGTGTTGATGAGCAGCATTCCGCGCTGCTCGGTGGCATTGGCGACTTTTTCGTCCACTCGCGCTTTGAGTTTTTCCATCGATGCTTTATGGCGGGTATCGCGATCACTCATGGTCTCTCCTCGTTGAAAGAGTACAGGGCTATGTCAGCAGGTTACGACAGAGGCGCACAATTTAACATCGCCCTGAGAGGTGTTTGTATAGCTTTTAAGCTTGATGTGACCGGCTTGCAGAGTTTTTGTCCAGCTTTTTCTAAGAGAATTGGCCGGTTGGGGGCTTGCTGCTCTAGAATGGTGGGTCATGTCTTGTCAGGAATAGTGTCATGCCCTCATTTGATATCGTGTCAGAATTCGATCAGCACGAAGCCGCCAATGCGGTTGACCAAGCAAACCGTGAAGTACAGTCACGGTTTGACTTTAAAGGCGTCGATGCCAGCTTCACGTTGGAAGGCGATAAGGTGCTGCTCGAGGCCGAAGTAGATTTCCAGCTCAAGCAAATGCTGGACGTGTTGCGTAACCGACTGATTGCCCGCGGTATCGACGCACGTTGCATGGACGTTAAAGACGCGGTGCTGTCTGGTGTGAAGGCGCGCCAGGAAGTAGAGCTCAAGCAGGGCCTCGACCAAGCAGAAGCCAAAGATGTGGTAAAGCGTATCAAAGGCAGTAAGTTGAAAGTACAGGCTCAAATTCAGGGCGAGAAGGTGCGCGTAACGGGTAAAAAGCGCGATGATTTGCAGAGTGTGATGGCACTACTGCGCGGTGAAGAAGGGCCTGATTTGCCGCTGCAGTTTGATAATTTCCGCGATTAACGATTATAAGAAATATTCATTGAGTAGCGCAGCGTTTGCGCTACTCGACTACTTAAAGCTTACAGGAGTTTCGCATTATGTCTGATCCGCAGCCGGTTTATTTAAGCGACTATCAGCCGCCCGCCTACCAAGTGACCCATACCGAGCTGACGTTTGATCTTGACCCCACCGCGACCCGTGTTAAAGCACGCCTTACCGTAGAGCGCCACGCCAGTGCTGAACAAACTACGCCGCTGGTGCTGAACGGCGAACACCTGACGCTGCACGCGCTCGCGATCAACGGCCAGGCGCTCGCTGAGGCCGATTACCAGCTCACCGATGAGACGCTCACAATTCCCAGTGTTCCGGCAGCGTTTACCCTGGAGAGCGAAGTCGAGATTTCTCCTAGCAGTAACACTGCCTTAGAAGGGCTGTATCAATCGAACGGCATGTACTGCACGCAGTGCGAAGCGGAAGGATTTCGCCGTATCACCTATTACCCTGACCGCCCGGATGTCATGGCCACGTTTAAGGTCACCGTGATAGGTGATGCGCAGCGGGAGCCAGTGCTGTTGGCGAACGGTAACCCAGTTGATCAGGGCACCTTAGAGAGCGGCCGGCACTTTGTGACCTGGGAAGATCCGCACCCCAAGCCCTGCTATCTTTTTGCGCTGGTGGCAGGAGATTTAACCAAGGTCGAAGATCACTTCACCACCATGAGTGGCCGTAACGTGACGTTACAGCTCTGGGTGGAACAAGAGAATCTCGATAAGACCGACCACGCCATGGCCTCGCTAAAGCGGGCAATGACTTGGGATGAAGAGACCTACGGCCGCGAGTATGACTTAGATCTGTTTATGATCGTGGCGGTGAATGACTTCAATATGGGGGCGATGGAGAACAAAGGATTAAACATCTTTAACTCCGCTGCCGTGCTGACCCACCCCAATACCGCCACCGATGCGGCGTTTCAGAATGTCGAAAGCATTGTGGCCCACGAATACTTCCACAACTGGTCGGGGAATCGCGTGACGTGCCGCGACTGGTTCCAGCTCTCGCTAAAAGAAGGTTTTACGGTCTTCCGCGATCAGTGTTTTTCTGCGGATATCAATTCAGCCCCTGTCAAGCGCATTCAAGACGTCTCGTTTTTCCGCACCGCGCAATTTGCCGAAGATGCAGGTCCCACGGCGCATCCGGTTCGTCCGGATCACTATATCGAGATCACCAACTTCTACACTCTGACCATTTATGAAAAAGGGGCGGAAGTTGTGCGCATGCTGCGTAACCTGCTGGGCTGGGAGGCCTTCCGCCGTGGCTCGGATCTCTATTTCGAGCGCTTTGACGGTCAGGCCGTGACGATCGAAGACTTCGTGGGCTGCATGGCCGAGGTATCGGGCATCGATTTAAGCCAGTTCATGCGCTGGTACTCCCAGGCGGGCACGCCGGAAATCGATGCCCACGGTGAGTACGACTACGCCAACGCCGAGTACCATTTGACGCTGCGCCAGCGTACCCCCGCCACTCCCGGCCAGCCCGACAAGCAGCCGCTGCATATTCCTGTGCGCATGGGCTTAGTGGGCACAAAGTCCGGTCAGGATCTTACTCTGACGCTTGAAGGTGAAAAGCTGGGTAAGGACGCGGTCATTCACCTGACCGACGATGAGCAGACCTTCATCTTCACCGATGTGGCAGAGGCGCCGGTTCCATCGCTGCTGCGCGATTTCTCCGCCCCAGTAAAACTGCACTTCCCATACTCTCGCGAAGATTTGGCCTTTCTGTTGACCCACGATAGCGATGGTTTCAACCGCTGGGACGCGGGGCAAAGGCTCGCACTGTTGGCGCTGGATGACTTGATCGCCGCCCACCGCAACGGGGTAGAGAAGGTCATGGATAGCCGGGTGGTAGAAGCCTTTAGAACGCTCCTGACTTCCTCCATGGATGACAAGGCGGTACTGGCTGAGATGCTAACGCTGCCATCGGAAGCCTACATCGCCGAGCAGCAGCCGATTGTCGATGTGGATGCGATTCACGCCGCGCGTGAGTTTGTGCGCCAATCCTTGGCTCAGGCGCTGCGTGATGAATTTATCGCCGTGTATAAAGAGAATAGCACTGATGAAGCTTATGCGCCGACGCCTGAACAAATTGCCCAGCGCAGTCTCAAAAACATAGCGCTATCTTACTTAATGTCCATTGAGGACGACGAGAGTGTGGCACTTTGTGAAGCGCAGTTTGCCGCTGATCATAATATGACCGATGTACGCCATGCGTTGACACTGTTAGTACACAGCGACCGTGATGATTTGGCTAACCCCGCGCTGAAAGCGTTTGGTGAAAAGTGGGCACACGACCCGCTTGTGATGGATCAGTGGTTTACGATTCAGGTATCGCGCCCTCAGCCGGACGTATTGGAGCGCGTAAAGTACCTAATGCAGCACCCAGCGTTCTCCATCAAGAACCCCAACAAGGTGCGTGCGTTAGTAGGTGCCTTTGCGCAAAATCGGGTCAATTTCCATCGCTTGGATGGCAAAGGGTACGCGCTGTTGGCAGATGTGGTGATTGAGCTAAACCGCCTGAATCCAGAGATTGCCGCGCGGTTAATCACCCCCTTAACCCGCTGGCAGCGTTTTGATGAGGCGCGTCAGCAGTTAATGCGTGCAGAGCTAGAGCGGATCAAACAAGAACCGCTGTCGTCCAACGTGTTCGAGGTGGTCGAGAAAGCGCTGGCATAACGTGCATCCAGTGAATTAACCATGGAGAGGGAAGACACCGGTGACAGATTCACAGCAGTGTTATTTACTGATTATTAACGGTCAGTCTGCCGGAAATCCGGCGCTACGCGAGGCCGTTGAAGCGCAGCGCAAGGCAGGGACGCCGATGATTGTTCGCGCTACTTGGGAAGGTGGCGATGCCGCCGAGTTTGCGGCCCAAGCCGTTGAACTAGGAGCTACCAGTGTGATCGCCTGTGGCGGCGATGGCACGGTAAACGAAGTGGTTAACGGGCTAATGCGCATCCCCCATGACCATCGTCCGAGCTTGGGCGTGGTGCCGATGGGCAGCGCGAATGATTTTGCCACTTCGGTGGGGTTACCTTTGAAGCCGGATCGCGCACTGGCGGATGCCGTTCGCTTGCCGTCTGCGCCCATCGATGTGATTCGTATGACAGCAGAAACCAGTGGCGAACCGTCGGTATGCTATTACATCAATATGACCACCGGTGGTTTTGGCGCAGAAATTACCTCCTCTACCCCCAAAACGTTAAAACGCATGTTAGGGGGAGGAGCCTACTCACTGATGGGGGCGCTCAAGGCGTGGCGGCATCGCAGTTATCGCGGCACGTTGCACTGGGGCGATCATGAGCAGGCCGCGTCACTGCTGCTGCTGGCACTGGGCAATGGGCGTCAATCGGGTGGGGGGCAGGTGCTGGCCCCTCGTGCCAAGCTTGATGATGGGCGATTGGACGTTCTGCTGGTCAAAGATTTTCATTCGGTGACGGAGCTCCCTGCGCTGCTAGGCGAGCTACAGCAGTTCCCCGCAGAAGGGCGTTATGTGCGCTACTTCACTGCCAGCCAGTTGACCGTTACCACTCGGTCCGATGATGAACCTTGGCCGCTGACCCTGGATGGTGAGGCAAAACGCTATCAACGATTCACCGCTGAAGTCGTCCCGCTAGCGTTGAAGGTACGCTTACCAGAAGGCTGTTCGCTGTTGTCTGCCAACGACCGCCACTAATGAATTCGAACCATTAAGGAGCATGACTCGATGAGCTACCGTGTATGGATGCCGCTACTGGCCAGTTTGGCCCTACTGCTGAGTGCCTGCGGCGACAGTCAAGAAGAGGCAAATGTCGTACCGGAAGAGAGCGCGGCCGAGCAGCCCAGTGAGACGCTAGCCGCTGCACCTGACACCAGTAGTGACGATGTTCCTTCGCCCTCCCAGGTGGAAGACGACATTGAACGTCAGGCGTCCGAGCCTTCCAATGTTCAGGAAGACCTGTCTTCCACCGTCAGTGAGTCAACTTCGGAGCCCCTGCAGGCGGACGAAGAGACGCTGGCCGCCGACCCCGACGAAGCCCTTGACGAAGCCAGCGCAATGCCGGGTGAAACCACGCGTTCTGATGTCGATGACGTGATTGCCGAGACTGAGCGTCGTTTCGAAGAGGCACAGCGTCAGTTGGAGCAACAGTTTCAAGAAATCGAGCAGCAGTCGCCCGAACTGGCACCCATGGAGAACGATCCCATCGAGCCAAGCTGGGAGCGCGAAAGCAGTTTACCCGAAGGCTCTTCCGTGGAAGGTGGGTTAGAAGCGCAAGATGTGGATGCGCTCATCGAAGATACCGAACGTCAATTCGAAGAGGCCCAGCAGCGCCTAGAAGAGCAGTTCCAAGCCTTGGAGAGTGAGCGCCCCACCAATGACGATAGCGAAGCGCAAGAGGCCGAAAGCTCCTCGGATGACACGTTGGATACATCGTCTTAAGAAGTAAACCCCAACCTATAAAAAAGGCCCGCATTCCGGGCCTTTATCCATTCGGTGCGGTTCAAGCAACGCGAATGTTGGAAGCCTGAAGGCCTTTTTTACCCTGAGTCACCTCGAAACTGACTTTCTGACCATCTTGCAGGGTCTTAAAACCTTCAGCTTGAATTTCGGAGAAGTGGGCAAAGAGATCGTCACCGCCGTCATCGGGAGAGATGAAGCCGTAACCTTTGGTGTCGTTGAACCACTTGACAGTGCCAGTTGCCATCGTTCATATCCTTAGCGTGCTTAATGATTGAGCAGGTGGCTCATTGCCTACCTACCAAATCCACTTTAGAAGCAAATAATCAGCACGTCCAGTAGTGACGTGGTTAAGATTTTTTGGGTATACGGATTTAATGGTTGATGGGGCACCTTCACCCCATCAATCTGATACCACCCTCAGATGGTTGATAGATCGACTCCGTAGTTGAGTTCCTCTGCGAAGTCCGGCAGTCCGTAACCGATGGTTTTCTTGTAGAAAGGAGAGACCTTCGCAGTCGGTGCCTTCTTCTTGTGCTTCGTGGTGTAGAGCATTCGTGCCCGCATCACCTCGAAGGAGTAACCGCGCCCTTCACGGTTCTTGTCCTTGGCCAGTCGGTTGATGGACTCCGTGTAAGCGTTGGTGACGGGCATGTCCGTCTCGAAGTAGGTCATGGTCTCTTCGCGCCAGTTTCCCACTGCCCTGACCAGATCGCTCCAGACTTCCTTTTGGCCCTTCGGGATGGTGGCTATCCACTCGTCCAGGGCGGCTTCTGCCTGGAGCCGTGTGGTGGCGTCCCAGATGCCGTAGAAGCGCTCCTTGTGCTCGTAGGCGGCCAGCAGTTGCGGGAACGCGCCTGTCCAGGTCTCCATGATGAGGCGCTCCCGGTCTGAGACTTCGTGAGCGCGTTTCAGCAGGATTTTCCGGTCTCCCTTGAGAGTCCGGCTCTGGGACGGTTTCAGCTCCTTTCTGAGGCCCTTGCGCACTCTCTCTAGGGCATCGTTGGCCATGCGCACCACATGGAACTTATCGACCACGATACGGGCCTGGGGCAGCACAGCCTTGACCGCTGCCCGGTAGGGGTTCCACATGTCCATGCTGACGATCTCGACCTTCTGCCGGTCTTTCAGCTTCATCAGGTAGTTGGTCACCACGTCCTGGCGGCGGGTGGCCAGCAGGTCGAGCAGGGTTCGCTCCTCAATGTTGGTCAGAATGCAGCGGTAGCGCTTGTTCAGGTATAGCTCGTCAATGCCCAGGATGCGGGGCGTCTCGAAGCGGTGCCAGCGCCCCAGGAACTCGGCGCGGGCGTTGAAGATGTCGCGCACCGTCTTCTCGTCCAGGCCGGTCTGTGCCGCCACAAAGGTGTAGGGGTGGTTGAAGGATTCCTTCTCCACGTACTCATGCAGCCGCAGTGTCATACGGAATCCGTCCACCATCTCCGGTAGCTGGGGCCTGAATGTTGTCTTGCAGGCCCGGCAGGTGTATCGGCGGCGGACCACCCAGAGAGTGACCCGCTTGCCGTGGATGGGCAGATCACGATAGGGAACGTCACGCTTGCCGAACCGTACGAACTCACCCTGCACGCCGCATTCCTCGCAGGCGATGGGATCGGGCACGTCCACCTGGAAGTGCATTTCGTCGTCGGTTGATTTGCAGCCCAGTACTTGGTATTGCGGCAGGTGAAGGATGTTGTCGGGAAGTTCGGTCATGGTGTTGTATAGGCGTAGGTGTCAGTCAGATCCATCCGACTCGGCATTGGTGTTTGCTTTTTTACCCAACAAGCTGCTGGAAACGAAAAGTAAGGCACCGAGGACAATTGCAATATCAGCCAGGTTGAAGGCCGGCCAATGCCAGTCTCGCCAATAGAAATCAAAGGAATCCACAACATAGCCGCGAAAGACCCGGTCAATCAGGTTGCCCATGGCGCCACCGAGGATAAGACTGTAAGCGATGGCTTCTCCTTTATGACGATTTTCAAGGATCAGCTTGATCAGAAAAATCGAGACCACTACCGCGATTCCGATAAAAAAGTAGCGCTGCCAGCCTCCACCATTCGCAAAAAGACTGAATGCGGCACCGGTGTTCCATAGGTGCACCCAGTTAAAGAACGGGGTCACCGAAACATACTCGCCATAGGCCATTGATTGCTGCACCAGCCACTTTACAGCCTGATCAGACGCTGCCAGCAGGCCCGATATGGACAATAGGGCATACGGCGAGAGCTTTTTGCCAATAATGAGCATTATTTAACCCTTCAACGCCAGAATGCGTCTGGCACCGTTAAGTACAATGACCCCCGCGATGGTGCCGATAATCAGATCCGGATAATTGGAACCGGTCCACACGACCAGGGCGCCGGCGGTGATGACCCCCAGGTTGATCACCACGTCGTTGGCCGAGAATATCCAGCTTGCCTTCATGTGCGCCCCGCCCTCCCGATGTTTGGATATGAGCAGCAGACAACTGGTATTGGCAATCAATGCGACGAATGCGATAGCCATCATCACCAGCGATTCAGGCTCACTACCGAATACAAAGCGCCTCACGACCTCTATGAGTACGCCCACAGCCAAGATCAGTTGCAGTACACCAGCAACATGCGCGGCACGTAGCTGCCTTTTCACGCTATGCCCAACCGCATAAAGAGCGAGTCCGTACACTGCCGCATCAGCAAAATTGTCCAGGGACTCTGCAATGAGGCCAGTTGACTGAGCCATCAGACCGGCAGTCATTTCCACCACGAACAGAAGTGCATTGATGCCGAGCAACCAGCGCAGGGTCCCGGATTCTTGCTTAGCAGAAGCTGCCGAAAACTCGGCGGCCTTGATGGTCTCCGGATTTGCAGCGACGGTTTCCTGAAGCGAGGCGCCTAGCCCCAAGGTCTTCAGTTTCGAGGTGACGGGCTCGACCTCGCCGTCATGCACGACCTTCAGCCGGCGGTTCGACAAGTCGAAGGACAGCGCCCGAATCTCCTCAAAGCCGTTCAGGGCTAGGCGAATCATTCGTTCTTCTGATGGACAGTCCATCTTCGGCACGGCATAAACACTGACCCATCTCCCTGGCGCCTCGGAGGAGGCCTGTATATCGGTATCCGCTGCGGACGTTGCATCACCGCCACAGGCGCCACCACAGGATTTGCTCATGATACGACTCCACTTGAACAATGTTGTGGTACCATTTAAAACTATAAAGCTACTATAAGGTCAATAGAGTAAAGAATCCGTTGGGGAGGAGGCTGATGCGCATTGGTCAGTTGGCGCAGTTGGTAGGGGTCGAAACACAGACGATCCGCTTCTATGAACAGCAGGGCTTGTTGCCGCCGCCTGATCGGCAGGACAACGGTTACCGTGTCTATACCGAGAAGCATGGTGAGGGGCTGGCCTTCATCCGTCGCTGCAGAATCCTGGGCCTGTCACTGGCTGAGATTCACGAACTACAGAGCTATCAGGACGACCCTCATCAGCCTTGTACCGCCGTCAACGCCTTGCTCGATGATCACATCTCTCATGTGCGGTCGCAGATAACCGCTCTGCAAGCGCTTGAGAAACAACTCGTTTCACTGAGAGCGAGTTGCAACGATGACCGGGAGGTTGAGGCGTGTGGGATTCTTGCTGGAATTAGCGAAGGAAACATGCACCAGCAGTAGGTGAAGCATCAACCAGATAATCCGATGAGATGCCGGTCTGTCTCACTCTCATGCAAAGGTAAGATCAACCATTTAATCCGCTTACCC
>NZ_FODB01000006.1 GCF_900110265.1 Vreelandella aquamarina
CACGCTGAAGCTGCACGCCCGGCGCATCACCGTTCACCTCGGCGATGCGGCTGACAAATGGTGGCCTGCCTTGCTGAAGGGGCTACCGAAACTGACCGCGCTAGGCTGACTCGTCGGCGATACCACCACCGATCCCTGCGCCAAGCAGCCCCACTTCGGCTGACGGTGACGGCTGCACGGATGAGGGCAATTCATTCCTGTAGGCTATAAGAAGAACTAAAATTTGCGCTTTTTTGCATATAACAGCGGGGTCTCATGCTGCCAACGCGGTGCCGGTGGGCTGGTGTTGGCAGCGAGGGCTGACAATCCACTCAGCCAGCGCCCTCATGAATAAGGCGGGCTGAGCACTGTCGTGACAGGCGCTAAGCAATGTGCAGCGCCACATCGTGTTGGGTGAGCAGCCGTTGAATCGCCTCGGGGGGCTTACGATCGGTAAACAGCGCATCCAGTTGGGAAATGTTACCTTGGCGCACCACTGGGTTTCGGTGGAATTTCGAGTAGTCTGCGGCTAAATACACCCTTCGCGAATTGGCAATGATCGCCTGGGCAACGCGTACCTCTTGGTAGTCAAACTCCAGAAGCGAGCCATCCTCGTCGATGCCACTGATCCCGATGATTCCATAATCCACTTTGAACTGATTGATGAAGTCGATGGTGGCTTCGCCGATGATCCCGCCATCACGGGAGCGCACTTGACCGCCCGCGATGATCACCGTGAAGTCCTCTTTGTGTTGCAGAATCGCCGCCACATTGAGGTTGTTGGTAATGATCTCCAAGCCTTGGTGCTCCAGTAGCGCTTGGGCGATCATTTCATTGCTGGTCCCGATATTGATGAACAGAGAGGCATGATGGGGTATATGCTGTGCCAAGCAGCGGGCAATGCGCTCTTTCTCTTCGAGGTGCAACGTTTTGCGGGTGCTGTAAGCCGTATTGACCGTACTTGACTCGACCCCGACACCACCATGTACGCGGCGCACGCGACCTTCGTTGGCCAGAGTGTTCAAGTCTCGACGAATGGTTTGTGGCGTGACCGCGAAGTGTTCGGTGAGCTGTTCGATACTCATATAGCCGTGCTGGCGAACCAGTTCGACGATGGCATCCTGGCGATACTGTTGATTCATAAGCCCGGCCTGTTCGATATTTATTGGTCTATGTGCGTAATAGATTAGCAAAATTTTCGGAATCTAATAGCGCGAACATTCGAACAGGCCAGGTGCTGCCGTTACCCTAGGGCTATGTCAGAGCGGCCACACCCATAAAATCGCCGGAATGGCTGCGGCCATCACCACAAGCGAAAGCGGCAGCCCCAGTTTCCAGTAATCTCCAAACCGGTAGCCCCCAGGGCCCAGCACCAGGGTATTCGATTGGTGTCCAATCGGGGTTAAAAACGCACAGGAGGCGCTGACGGCTACCACCATCAAAAACGGGTCCAGCGAGGCATCGAAGCCGTTGGCGAGGCTCGCCGCAATGGGTGCCATAAGGAGAGCTGCGGCCGCATTGTTGACTACGTTAGAGAGCAGCATAGAGAGCAGAAATAGCCCTACCAAGGAAACGACAATCGGCCACTCTACGCCAAACCGCAGCAGCGCATCGGCAATGATATCAGCACCGCCGCTGGTCTCCAGCGCTTCACCCACCGGCAACATGGCGGCAAGCAGCACAATCACCGGGCCATCAATGGCCTGGTAGCCATCCCGCAAGGGCAGCACGCCAATCAGCAGCGACACCAGCGCCGCCGTGCTCATCGCAACAGCCGCGGGCAAAAGATCAAACAGCATCGCGACAATCGCTAGCGCGAAAATACCCACCGAAATAGCCAGCTTACGCGGCTGGCCTAAATGTAGCTCGCGGTTGGCCAGCGGCAAACAACCCAGCGTCGATAAACTATCGGCGATTTCGTTTTCGCTGCCCTGCAATAGCAGCACGTCGCCGGTTTGAAAACGAATGTCGCGCAGGCGCTGCTTCAGGCGGCCACCATCACGGGCCACGGCCACTAAGTGCAAGCCAAACTGATGGTTAAGGCGCAGCTGTCGCACGCTGCGATTAATCATCATCGAATCATTGCGAACAACAGCTTCAATGAGCTGTAGGCCTTCGGTATCGACCGGCTGACGTTCATCGCTCTTCTCCGCGTCCTCGCGCTGCTCCTGCCCGTCCTCTGGCTCTTCAGGTTCGGCAATGGCGCTAAGACCCACTTTGTCCTCCAGCAGCTTCAGCTCATCGGGGCCGGCTTCCAGCAGCAGGATGTCACCCTCACGAAGCACGCCGTGAAACTGGTAGCCCGCCCGGCGATTATCTTCACGCACCACCGCTAAGACAGGGATGGTCTCATCCAGCTCATCGCGCAATTGTTGAAGGGTGAGCCCATTAGCTTTGGAGTCTTCAGTAACATTTAGCTCTACTAGATAGTTGGCGGTATCGAACATATCGTCTGCCGCCGCCTGCCCACTGCGTTTGGGGGTCAAGCGCCAGCCTACCAGCACAATAAAAGCCAAGCCCACCAGAGCCACCACAACGCCGACTGGCGAGAAGCTAAACATGCCGAAGTTTTCGCCGGTAATATTGCCCCGGTAGGCAGAAATAATAATATTGGGCGGCGTACCAATCAGCGTGGTCAGCCCTCCCAGCAGAGAGCCAAATGCCAGCGGCATTAGCAGCAGTGAAGGAGACGTATTGTGTTCACGGGCAAGACGTATCGCGACTGGCAACAGCAGCGCCAGCGCCCCTACGTTATTCATCACCCCAGACAGCACGACCACGGTACCCACGAGCACGAGCAGTTGTAGCATTAGGCGCTCGCCCACTTTGAGCACCTGATTGGCGATGACATCCACCACCCCAGAGCGCTCAAAGCCACGGCTTAACACCAGCACCGCCGCCACGGTAATCACCGCCGGATGGCCAAAGCCTGCAAAGGCGTCATCCGCAGGCACCAGCCCGAGCATTACAGAGCCTAGCAGGGCCGCCAAAGCAACCAAGTCATAACGAAACCGGCCCCAAATAAAGGCCACTAGCGTGAGCCCCAGCACGATAAACACCAGCGTACTGGGGGTCAGTCCTAAACTTTCCAGAGTCATTGCGAGCCATCTCCCTATGTTGTCGCTCCTCTTCCCTGACACGGAAAGTGTGGAGTGTTCAGCATCACATTAGGCGATGACTATACAGCCGTACACGCACTGAAAAATAGGAAAAAATAGTGCGCTGGTTAGCGTTTCATACGTGCCAGTAACCGCTCGACGGCTTCTAGATGTTCTGGCTCGTTGTGGCACATGCCTTGGAACACGGCGCACACATCCAGAAACGGCTTTAGCTCCATATCCGGGGCCATTTTCAAGAGCCGCTTGGTGAGGCGTGTCGCTTTCGGCGGCTGGGCCGCAATGCGCTTGGCATGGGCCAGAGCGGCCTCCATTAGCTGCTCCGGCTCCACGACTTCTAAGACTACACCGTAGGCAAGCGCTTCATCAGCGCTGATCACCCGGCCTGAGAGGGTTAGCTCAAAGGCACGCTGGTAACCAATTTGGCGCTGCATAAACCACGCCCCGCCATCACCGGGAATAATCCCCAGATTGAGAAACGTCTCCCCAAAGCTCGCCTTGCGAGAGGCAATACGCATATCCGCCATATTGGCCAAATCGAAACCGGCACCGATGGCCGCACCATTGACGGCGGCGATGATGGGTACTTCAACTTGATGAAGCGCCAGCGGCATTCGCTGAATGCCCGTGCGGTAGCGCTCAGCGACTTCAGCTACGTCCCCCGCAAAATCGCCGCCGCGCTCGGCCATGTCTTTTACATTGCCACCCGCGCAAAAAGCGCTGCCTGCACCGGTGATCACCAGCACCGAGACGTCCTGGCTATGGTTCACCCATACAGCGGTGGCGACGATATCATCCACCAGCGCCGTGCCGGTAAGCGCATTACGCACATCGTGGCGGTTAAGCGTGAGCGTTGCCACACGGTTTTCCAGCGTTAGGGTAGCGTCGGTTAATTCAGGTAGCGTTCGGCTCATGATTGGCGCTCCACAATAATTCGTGCATCGACGATGGCATAGTTAACGGCAGAATGGCCTTTCGGATAGGCAATCACCGGGTTCAAGTCTAGTTCGCAAATATCTGGGTAAGCCTCTACGAGCTGAGACACCTGCATCAGCAGCGACACTAACGCCTCCTTATCGACCCCTGCAGCCCCCCGCACCCCTGCCAGCACTTTCTGCGCTTTAATTTGATCGACCATGGAGCGTGCGTCGCGCAGGGTCAGCGGCAGCGAGCGGAAGGCCACGTCTTCGAGCACCTCCACAAAAATGCCGCCCAAGCCAAACATCAGCACCGGGCCGAAAATCGGGTCGCGCATCATGCCGATAATCACCTCAACGCCCTTCTCCGCCATTGGCGTGACCAGCACGCCCTCTATCTGGGCGTTCGGGTCGTAAGCCTGGGCGTTTGAGTGAATGGCCTGAAAGGCATCGCGCAGTGCGGCGTCACCCACCAGGTTAAGCTTGACCCCGCCCGAGTCGGATTTATGCAGGATATCTTTCGAGACCACCTTCATCGCCAGCGGCTTGCCCTGCGTGCACTGGGCGATCTCGGCGAGTTCGTCCTCACGACGCACCAACCACTCCTCGGGCACTGCGATGCCGTGCTCCGCCAGCAGTGATTTCGCTTCAAATTCCAGTAAGTCGCGTCCTTCTGCCCTGGCTGCGGCAAACATGGCCCTGCCTGTTTCCGTTGGCGCGGCGGGCGCTATCGTCTCCTGCGCCTGTTGGATGGCCAGATACTCTCCTCGCTCACCTAGGGCAGCAAGCACGCGCACCGCATGCTCAATCGAGGAATACACCGGCAAACCGGCTTCGTGTAAACGACGCAACGCAGGCGGTTTGATGGGTGCGTAGAGGCTGTAAATCACCAGCGGCTTCTCGGAGGCTTGAGCAAGCTCTACCATGCGCTCCGCGCCACGCATCTCGTCGCCCATCAGCGACTCCGCAAAGCGCAGGCTATACCCGCCGAACATGCCGACCAGAAAGACGCTATCGACGCCTTCATCCGCCATCACCAGCTCAATGCAGCTTGCCAGCAGCGAGGGGTTCGCATCCGAGGAGCCCGCCACGTCCACCGGGTTAAGGGTAGATGCCTGAGGCAGTAACACCTCGCGCAGTGCAGAGCGGGTAGCGTCAGAAAGCTCGGCCAGCGTCAGGCCCGCTTCAGATAACCGGTCGGCGGCAATGGTGGCTTGGCCGCCGCCGTCAGAAATCACAGCGACGCGCTTACCGGGGGCTTTTTGCAGCCGCCCCAAGCCTTCCGCCACGGGCAGGATTTCATCGGAGTACTGCACCACGCTAACGCCTGCCTGGCGCAGCAGGTCTACAGTCATTTGATAACTACCGGCCAACGCACCGGTATGGGAGCTGGCAGCCTTTTGGCCCTGCTCGGTGGCACCGGATTTATACACCACCACCGGCTTCATGGCGGTCACGTCACGGGCCACTTTCAGAAACTGCTGCCCATCACGGAAGCCTTCCACGTAGAGCGTCGCCACACGGGTATGCTCGTCTTCCCCTAGGTAGCGCAGGTAATCGTTAAAGCCGATATCACTCTGGTTGCCCGGGCCAACGTAGGTGCTGAACCCCACTTGCCCGTTATGCTGGGCTTCCAGCGCAAGAGAGAGCAGCATATTGCCGGACTGCGACACAATGCCGATATCACCCGGCTTGACGTTATCCAGCGCCAGCAAGTTAATTTGGTGGTGCAGGTTAAACATGCCAGAAGTGTTTGGGCCGATGATACGCACTCCGTGGGCACGGGCGATCTCCATCATCTGTGCCTCCAGCGCTGCCCCCTCTTCGCCGGTTTCGCCAAACCCGCTGGCCAGAATGACCGCCCCTTTCACCCCCCGGCGGCCACACTCGGCAATCAGCGCAGGCACGCTGGCGGCAGGCGTGCATAGCAGCGCAAGCTCAGGGCGGCCCGGCATCTCGGTGAGTGAAGGCCACGCCTGCACGCCTAAAATGTGATCGGCTTTGGGATTGATGGGGTAAATATGTCCCTGGTAGCCGCCATTAATCAGTCCAACCATGGCTTTGTAGCCCCGTTTGGTGGGGTCTGCAGAAGCGCCTACTACGGCAATGCCAGAGGGCGCTAAGATATCATGCAGCGGGCTGCGGACTGGGAGATGGCCTTCGAGAGTATTCATTGCGTGACCTGTTTGACAAAGAAGTGCATGACGGAGTGATACCAAGCTAATTCAAGAGGGCCGAGATCATTGGCCCAAAAAATTTGGCGCTCGCCGCTCGGCAAAGGCATCGACCCCCTCTTGCCAGTCCTCGGTGGTGGAGCAGGTAAACACCGCATCCAGCTCCTGCTGCAGCTGGCTCTCCATGCTGGTATGGGCGCTGCGATTGACCAGCGGCTTGAGCATCGCCATGGAGACCGGCGCCTGCTTGGCAAGCCGCTCGGCGAGTGTTTGCGCTTCGGCCATCAGCTGCGCTTGGGGGTAGCTGGCCAGCGCCAAGCCGATCCTGGCGGCTTCTGGCCCATGAAGTTTGTCGCCCAGATAGAGCAAGCGCCGGGCTTGGGTGAGCCCTACCAGTTGAGGCAGCAATTTTGAAACACCGCCGCCCACGCAAGTGCCAATACTGGTTTCTGGAAAACCAATCTGCGCCTCGTCAGCCATCACGATAAAATCGCAGGAGACCGCCATCTCCGCGCCTGCCCCCAGCGCATAGCCGTTCACGGCTGCTACCACCGGCTTACTGAGTTTGGTGATGGCTTCGCATACGTCGTTGCCCAGCTGCAAATACGCCCGGCGCTGAAACAGCGTGCGCTTAGCGCTGCCGTGGGCCTTCATATCGGCACCGACACAAAACGCGCGCCCCTCACCGGTCAGCACCACCGCCCTAACCTGAGGCGACTGCTGTGCTATTCGCAGCACATCCAGCAGCTCTTGGTAGAGCGCCTCAACAACGGCGTTGAGGCGCTGTGGGCGATTCAGTCGCACGGTCAATACTCGGGCATCCAGAGTGACCAGCAGCGTTTCATAATTGGGCAGCGCAGTAGCGTCAGCAGGCATGGTGCTTTTTTTAACCTCATCGGATCAGTCGTCAAAACTTAACGAAACGTTTGTTTCTTTATTTTGAATAAAAAGAAACGTATGTATTTTTTGAACGATAGAGTAGTCGCCGGGACAACGTCAATACATCTGTAGCAAAAACATCTATCATTGGCACAAATGTTTTATTTTCATAGAGAGGGTGCCATGCCAGACAACGCCACTCACGCCACCAGCCTGGACAGCATTCACCAGCAGCTAGCCGAGAGCTATGCAGCGCTTAGCCCACAGCTCAAGCGCGCCGCCAGCTACGTGCTGGAACATCCTACAGAGATGGCGTTTCAGTCGATCCGCAAAACGGCTCAGGCAGCATCCGTCACTCCCTCCACCCTGGTCAGGCTAGCCAAGCGGCTTGGGTTCGAGAGCTACGAGCCGTTTCGGGAGGTGTTTCAATCGGCGGTACAGGCAGCGCCGGTGGAGCTATCCGGCCGCGCCAGCCAGTTGAATCAGCAGCACAGAAACCCAGAAGCGGCGCTGTTTGCGGAGGTAGGCGACGCTGCCTTCGATAATATTGGCAGGCTGTTTACGGCGGATAACCAAAAGCGCGTCAAAGAGGCCGCCGAGCGAATCTTGGCCGCGCGGCGAGTCGCCGTGGTCGGGTTTCGCGACACCTTCGCCTGCGCGTACCACTTTGCCTACGTGGGGCGCATTGCGATGCCGGAAGTGACGCTCATTCGCGGACAGGAGGGAGGCTTGCTCACCGAGTTGGCCCCGTTCAACGAGCAGGATGTGGTAGTGGCGTTTGGCTTTGAACCCTACTGCGCCGAGACGGTGAAGGCGCTGGAGATTACTCGCGCCAACGGCATGCAGGCAATTGTAATTACCGACACGCTGCGCTCGCCGCTGGTGCCGGGGGCCAGCGTAACGTTTACCGTTGCCAACGCTACGCCGCACTTTTTCCCGTCGATATTAGCGGCAATTACACTCAGCGAAGCGATTTTGGCGGAGTGCGTGGCATTCGGCCCCGACCAGCTGGTCGATAACGTGACCCGCTTTGAGAGCCGAATGCGTCAGTTGGGAGCGTATATAGAGATTGCCTAAACAGTCGCTTAGTAATGTCATCAGACCGGAACAACCCTAGGCGGGGGCGCTGTGAATCCTTCCATGGACGCTACTTTCGCCATCCATGGCGAAAGACCCCCGCTACGGGATGATTCCGATCATCTCTAGTACCATTATCACGGCAATAAAATAGTAGAACCGGTGGTTTTACGGCTCTGTAGTGCATCCTGAGCCTTACCGGCGTCTTGCAGCGGGTAGCGGTTGGCCACGTCGATTTTGATTTTGCCGCTCTCAATCATGGCGAAAAACTCGTCGCACATCATCTCTAGGCGCTCACGGGTGTCGGCGTAGCCGTTCAGGCTTGGGCGAGTCACAAACAGCGCGCCTTTTTGGTTCAAAATACCGATATTCACGCCATCCACAGGGCCAGAAGAGTTGCCGAAACTCACCATCAGCGAACGAGGCTTCAAGCAGTCCAGCGACATTTCCCAGGTGTCTTTACCCACCGAGTCATACACTACGTCACACATCTCGCCGTTGGTCAGCTCGCGCACCCGCTCTACCACGTTCTCTTCGGTGTAGTTGATGGTCGCCCATGCACCGTTGGCCATGGCTAGGTCAGCTTTTTCCTGAGAGCTCACCGTACCAATCAGCTTCACGCCCAGCGCTTTAGCCCACTGGCAGGCAATAGAGCCAACGCCCCCGGCCGCCGCGTGGAACAGAATGGTCTCACCGCCTTTAAGCTCATAGGTTTGACGCAGCAGATACTGCACCGTTAAGCCTTTCAGCAGGCTAGCGGCAGCGGTTTCAAAATCGATAAAATCCGGGAGCTTGACGACTTTGGACGCAGGCAGCGTGTGCAGTTCGGCGTATGCGCCCAGCGGGCCTTGGGCGTAAGCCACCCGGTCACCCACTTTGAGATGCGTGACGCCCTCACCGACCGCATCCACAATGCCCGCGCCTTCGGTGCCTAGCCCTGTTGGCATGGCGGGCGCAGGGTAAAGTCCCGTACGGAAGTAGATATCGATAAAGTTCAGCCCCACCGCTTTGTTAGCGATGCGCACTTCACCGGCAGCGGGGGCGGCAGGTTCGACATCGACCCACTCCAATACCTCTGACCCACCGGTGTTAGCAAGCTGGATACGCTTAGACATCAATGACACTCCTGTTGTTAATTATTGGACATACCCTGCGCGCTATCCAACCGCGTTGGGCGTCATTAATCAAGCTATTAGCTCACTAGGCCGACACGTCGTCGTCATGCACCCATGCTAAACTTGGCAACATTGTGCTTCATGACGCTCAATTGGCGACCACGACACGGAGTGGCTATGACCCATCCCGCAATTTCTGTCCCCACGCTCATCGCCCACCGCGGCTACTCCGCTGCCGCGCCCGAAAACACCCTGGCAGCCGTACGCGCCGCCCACCAAGCAGGCGCAACCTGGGTGGAATTGGATGTACAGCTGCTGAAGGATGATACACCGGTCATCTGGCACGATGGCGACGTTCGCCGCTGCTCAGATGGCCGTGGTGAGCTCGCCAACCTGACATGGCAGCAGGCTCAGCAGTTAGATGTGGGCAGTTGGTTTGGTGATCGCTTTGCGGGGGAAAAAATGGCCAGCCTTGAGGCTATGCTCGCCCTACTCAACGAGCTGGAGATGGGCGTTAACTTAGAAATCAAGGTCAACAAAGGGCGTGACCCCATCCGTTTGGTGGACGTGGTCTTGCCTGCTGTTCTAGCCGCCCTCCCCCCTGAGCGGCTAGTGATCTCGTCCTTCGACCCCGTCGCCTTAGCCCACTGCCGCCAACATGCCCCTAAAGAGGCCCTGGCGTTAGGGGCGCTGTTTGGCAGTGTGCCCAAAAACTGGCGCGAACAGTGCGAAGCGGTCGAGGCGTTTAGTATTCACCCTCATTGGCCGCGGCTCAAACAGACCCAGGCCGCCGCCATGTGCCGCGACGGTTACCAAATTCTTTGCTACACCGCCAACGATCCCAGCGCGTTTGATAGCCGCTGGGCCTGGGGCATTGCCAGCGCCATTACCGATGAACCTGCTGCCTTTAAACGCTACCTAGACAACCGCCAGCGCGCAGGCCAGCCCGCTTAACCTGTTTAACCTGTTTACATTCAGGCAATGAGACTGGGGCCACATCACTAGGGCAACGTCACTGGGACAACGTAATAAGGAGAACGATGAACTATCTTGGTGCGCACGTTAGCGCGGCGGGCGGCGCGGATCAGGCCGTCCTTCGTGCTGTTGATATCGGTGCAACGGCGTTTGCGCTGTTCACCAAAAACCAGCGTCAGTGGAAGGGGAAACCGCTAACGGACGAGGCCATTGCGGCCTTCAAGCAGGCCTGCAAAACCCACGGCTTTGGCCCTGAACAGATTCTGCCCCACGACAGCTATCTGATTAACCTGGGTCACCCAGAAGCTGAAGGGCTGGCCAAGTCCCGCGCGGCGTTTTTGGATGAGATGCAGCGCTGCGAGCAGCTAGGGTTGACGCTGCTCAACTTTCACCCCGGCAGCCATTTGAACAAGATCAGCGAAGCCGACTGCCTGTCGCGCATTGCCGAATCCATCAACCTGGCTCTGGATGCCACCCAGGGCGTGACCGCGGTCATCGAAAACACCGCGGGCCAAGGCACCAACCTCGGCTGGCGTTTTGAGCACTTGGCCGAGATTATCGATCAGGTGGAGGATAAATCCCGGGTGGGCGTGTGTATCGATACCTGCCACGCTTTCGCTGCCGGGTACGATCTCCGCACCCGCGACGCGACACAGGCCACCCTGGATGAGCTTGGCAAGGTCGTAGGTTTTGAGTACTTGCGCGGCATGCACTTGAACGATGCCAAAAGCGCCTTTGCCAGCCGCGTTGACCGCCACCACAGCCTGGGTAAGGGCAATATTGGGCTAGATGCCTTTAGCACCATTATGCAAGACGAGCGCATCCACGGCATTCCGATGATTTTAGAGACCATCGAACCCGAGATCTGGGCCGACGAGCTCAACTGGCTACGCGCTCAAGTGCCAGAGGCCGCGCCGGGCAAGTAGTGAATCACGTCGTGAAAGCGTAATCGCGTCGCGGTGTTATTGCGCATAGCGTGGGGCCGGTCAGCAAAAAAGCGCAGCCCCTCGCCTGCCCGAAGCGTTTGCCAGCGCTCGTCAATGCGTAGCTCCATCTCTCCTTCCACCACCACGATGTGCTCCACCACCCCGCTAGCGTGCGCCGACGATTCACTGAGCGCCCCCGGTGCGAGCTCGATCATGAACATCTCGAAGCCCAGCAGCGGGTCGTAAGGAAACAGCAGCCGCGCCTGCATACCGACGCTGTCGTCGCCCCATACCGACTCCCAGCCATCCCGGTGCAGTTCCCCTAATGCGGGCTTGTCGCTATCGAACAGCGTCGAAAACGACACCCGAAAGCCGCTGGCAATCTTCCAGAGCGTCGAGACCGTCGGACTGGACTCGCCCCGTTCGATCTGGCCGAGCATGGCTTTGCTCACCCCGGTTTCACCAGCAGCACGATCCAGGCTCCAGCCACGCTCTTTGCGCAGTTGCCGCACCGTCCCCGCAATATGTTGCGCAATGGTGTGTGGCTCACTGGCCATGGGCTTCTCCTGACTACCGCTTTGGATATGTGACACAGTCTGCCGCCCCTATTGTGCGTTATAACGCACAGTGGTAACGTGAAAGGCGTGCGCTATAACGCACATTTTGCCATCACAGCTTGGGAGAGGCCACCCATGGAAGCGCCATCCACCTGCCACGACTCCGCTGCGCCCAGTCTTTGGCGCGATATTAGTTTGTCGACGATCATTGCGGGGGCAGGTATTGCGCTGTTGGGTACGCTAAGCGGCGGTTTAGCAGGCGCATTTGAAAAAAGCGAACAGCGCGATGCGGCCATCGTGACGTTTTTGCTGACCGGTTCGGGCATTACGCTGCTTGGAATAGGAGGAGCCTTTTGGGGCTTGGTGGCTGGCTTAGCGGTATTGAAAATCACCACAGCGAAAGCAGCATCCTAAAAAGCGGTGCGGCAATACATAAACGCCCCTGGCCGGTTAACCTGCCAGGGGCGTTTAAGACGTCCGTTCAGATAAAGATGCCAGCCCTCTACATCGTGGCCAGCCGCTCTTCATCCAGCACGCCGGACATCCGCACCATGGCCAGCGCTTCATCCAGGCTGTCCATCTCTTCAATCACCAGCAGCTCGTTTTCTAAGCTAACCGGTTGGCCGGCCTTATCTGACAGTAGCTTCTCTAATGAGGCTACATCCATAGCGTCGTCTAAGTGGTGAATATCTACCGATGCGCTACTCGCGCTGGGAAGATAGATAGTGCCATTAGAGAAATCCACGGCGTAGGCAATCACCCCTGGAACGATGAAAAACAGCAGACCCACACCATTGGCAATCGCCACCACCGGGTCTACATCACCGCTCAACTGCCCCTTACGCTCAGGGTAAAACATGGTACCGCAACCGCTCAATGCCACAATGGAGACACCTACAACGGCCCCCGTTAACCAACGGCGAACTGCTTGCTGCATGGAGGTTCCCTCGAAATCTTAACGTACCGATAGCCGATGCTGTCGTGTTTGTTGTGTTCAAATCAGCGACTATCGAATCAAATGCCGCTTGATTCTAGCATACTTCAAGAACAGCACACGTTTGGCTGCTGACGTAGGATTTTGCCGCCTTACCCGCTTAGCCGTACAATGCCGGATTCAACGCTAAATTAAGCGCTACGTTCGACACAACGATCCAGCATCACCGCTACCAACCAAGGAATGCTCACGCCCATGCGCGCCAGCCAATTATTGATTGCGACATTAAAAGAAACCCCGGCCGATGCTGAAGTCATCAGCCACCAGTTAATGCTGCGCGCCGGGATGATCCGCCGTCTCACCTCGGGCCTGTACACTTGGCTGCCCCTGGGGCTACGCACTCTGCGCAAAGTGGAAGCCATCGTGCGTGAAGAGATGAACCGGGCCGGCGCACAAGAAGTATTGATGCCTGCCGTTCAGCCCGCCGATCTATGGCAGGAGTCTGGCCGCTGGGAGCAGTACGGCCCGGAATTGCTGCGTTTGAAAGATCGCCACGAGCGCGATTACTGCGTAGGCCCCACTCATGAAGAAGTCATCACTGACCTGGTGCGCAAAGAGATCGCCAGCTACAAGCAGCTGCCGGTGAACTTCTACCAGATTCAAACCAAATTCCGTGATGAGATTCGCCCGCGCTTTGGCGTGATGCGCTCGCGTGAGTTCATCATGAAAGATGCCTACTCCTTCCACCTGGACGAAGCCTCGCTCAAAGAGACTTACCAAGGCATGTACGACGCCTATTCGCGTATTTTCACACGCCTGGGCCTCGACTTCCGCCCAGTGATTGCTGACAACGGCTCTATTGGCGGCACGGGCTCTCACGAATTCCACGTGCTGGCCGACTCCGGCGAAGACGATATCGTGTTCTCCAACGCATCTGATTACGCTGCTAACATCGAAAAAGCCGAAGCGCTGCCCGCACCGCTGGGCAGCAACGTCGAGCGCGCCGCCCCTAGCGAAGAGATGCGTTTGGTTGATACACCGGATGCCAAAACCATCGCCACGCTGGTAGAGCAGTTCAAGCTGCCCATTGAGAAAACCGTCAAAACGCTGATGGTTCACGCGGCGGAAGGTGGTCTCATTGCACTGCTGGTTCGCGGCGACCACGAACTCAACGAAGTCAAAGCGGAAAACCTGCCTCAGGTAAAAGCCCCGCTGACCATGGCCAGCGAAGAAGAAATTCGTGCCGCCGTGGGTGCAGGCCCTGGCTCGTTGGGTCCGGTCGGTTTAGAAATGCCGATTATCATTGACCGCAGCGTTGCCTTAATGAGCGACTTCGGCGCGGGTGCCAACGTCGATGGCAAGCACTACTTCGGCATCAACTGGGAGCGCGACGCCCCCCTGCCCCAGGTCGCCGACCTGCGCAGCGTGGTAGAGGGCGACCCCTCGCCGGATGGTCAAGGCACCCTGCTGATCAAACGCGGTATCGAAGTGGGTCATGTGTTCCAGCTGGGCCAGAAGTACTCCCAGGCCATGAATGCCAGCGTACTGGGCGACAACGGCAAGACCAGCCACCCGTTCATGGGCTGCTACGGCATTGGCGTGACCCGTGTGGTTGCCGCTGCCATCGAGCAGAACCACGACGATGCAGGCATCATCTGGCCCAACGCCATCGCGCCTTTCCAGGTGGCGCTGGTGCCCATGAACGCCCACAAGTCTCAGCGGGTGCGTGAAGAGTCTGAGCGCCTCTACCAGGCACTCACGGCGGCAGGTCTGGACGTGCTGCTGGATGACCGCGACACTCGTCCCGGCGTCAAGTTCGCCGACCTGGAACTGATGGGCGTGCCGCACCGCCTGGTGATCGGCGACCGTGGCCTGGACAACGGCGAGCTGGAGTACAAGGGCCGCCGCGACAGCGACGCCACCATGGTGCCCGCCGACACGATCGTCGAGTTCCTGCGTGAAAAAGCGGGCCTGGCGCAGGGCTGATCGCCCCCTCATGCGGTACGGCCTGGTGCGAGCCCTGATCCTGGGGCTCGCAGTGGGGGCCAGATCATGCCCTTCTGAGTCACCGAGCTGGGCCTGCCCATGGACGACCTGACCGAACCCAACCGCAATCTGCGCTACGGCAGCACCATTCTGGCCCACTATCTTGCCGTCGAGCGGGGTGACTTCACCCGCGCTCTGGCTCGCTACAACGGCAGCCTTGGGCAAACCTGGTACCCCGAGCGGGTATTGAAGGCCTGGCGCGACCATTGGCGTTAGCCGGTCACTCAGTCACCCTGTCAACCTCTGCTTCAACACTGTGCAGCAAGCCCGCCTTAGCCAGATTGGCCAGCAACTGTGCCACGTCACGCGTTACCTGCGGCAGCGACGCCCCTTCGAAGAACGCCACGAGCGTCTCACTCAATTCCTGCAGGTTCATCGGCTCATGCTGCAATAGAGCCCATACTGCGCGGCTGGTCGCGTTCATTCGATGAATATCACCCCCGTTCTGACCAATCACGAACAGCTCATCGCCCAGCGACCACTCGAAGGCTGCCGGGCTGGTGTGCCAGTAGCGGGCGTCATCCAAGGGCAGCGCAGGCACCTCCGCCCGTTCAGCACTTGCCACCGATTGCCCCTGCTGCCGATCTGCTGAGAACGGCTGACCCTCCCAGCGCTGTGCCAGCCACAGGGCTGCCTCATAAGCATCCGAGTATCGCAGCAGAAAGCACGGTAGCCGCTGCAGTAGCGGCAGGAAGCGATCCATCAGCGCCTGATCCGACTCGTGCTCGGCAAAGTTCTGTTGCAACAACTGCCATAGGCCATCGCCGGGCTGCAGGCGTGTCAGTTGGGGGGCCGTCAACGTGGGGTCTCGGTCGATCAGCAGCACGGCCCCCAGCGGGGAGCGGTCGCCATGGGCTGCCAGTTGGGAACTCGACAAGTTCAGATAACCGTAACGGTCGTCGAAAGGACCAAGATGGCAGGCCACGAAGTGCTGAAAATCTACCGACAAGGCCTCCGGGACCGGTAACCGCAAACGCGGTGCCACGCCAAGCGCGATGCCTTCACCTTCAGGATTGAGCGCCAGCACATCATCCCCGAATACACGGCAGCCTGCGGCAGCAAATGCCGAGGTCAAGGTGCTTTTTCCAGCACGGTGGGCATCAGGAAAAATCACCAGCTGCCCGTTGAGCTCCACCGAGCCACAGTGCAAGCCCACCAGCTCAGGGTGGCGATGCAGGAACGCCCCGGCCAAATCGGCGACGACGCTACAGGCAGTGCCAACATCGGTGTCCAACAAGGCACCCTGGGGCAGCGCGGGCGCTTCCTGCCAGTAGCCGTCGGGGTGCTGCCAAACGCAGATGTCCGGGGCTTCCGGCAACACCGGGCAGCGTTCGATGGGCCAGCCTGGCATGGCCTGCTGCAACACGGGCAACAGCTCCTCCGCCTCTACCAGGCGCAGGCAGGGGCCCAGACTGGGCAGGCTGATATCGTGAGTGGTGTGGGTTGTCATCGGCCGTTACCACCTTGGCAGTACGCGGCTCAAGCGAATTTCGATGACACCATCGCGCTCCCAGCGGGATCGATGCGGACGCGAATAGCCAGCCCGGCGACGATCATGAGGGCGGTAGTATCGCTCATCACGACGACGGGCATGATGCTTATGCCGAGGACGTGAGTAGCTGGGACGTGAGTAGCTGGGACGTGAACGGCTGTGCCGTGAGCGACGGCCGCGCGCTTCCGCCTGCCCCATCGACAGGAACGTGGGAGCAACGTAGAGCGCTGCGGCACCCAGCCCAAGGCTGGCCAGCACCTGGCGGCGCGAGCGGCGCTTTTGCAATACCTCTTCAGTTTCATGGGGCATGGTGATCCTCCTGATCAAGGTGATTGAGCAAATTAACGAACACCGTTTCGTAAATCACTCTAGCCAAGCTCTGTGACCGACACCAGACGCCTTCAATGACTTCCCTATTGTTTACTCTTTTTTACCTCTCAGGGTTTTATCGTTAGAGCAAAAACATGACTTTTCAATAGTTACATGTCGGGTCCCGCATGATTAGCCACTTCGATTGCCCTTATTTAGGTAAGTGACAGCACATAAGTTTTTGCGCATAATGGGCGACTTGTTTCCCCCAGCAACACGCAAGGCCTGATGTCAGCGCTTCAGGCCTGGGAAGATCAGGGTATCGCAGAGCTTTACTATTTTGATGAATCTGGGTTTTCCCAGTCATCTGCCTTGCCCTATGCGTGGAGTCCTGTCGGGAAACCACTGGAGATGACCGCCTACTCGCGCAGTCGCCGGCTCAACGTACTGGGCTTCCTGAATCGGCAAGGCAAACTGGTCTATCAGTCCACCACCGAGTCGGTGACGACGGAGACGGTCATCGCTGCCTTCGACCACTTCATTGCCCAGAAAGCGCCGGATACCTTCGTGATCGTGGTGTTGGACAATGCCAGCATACATCGTTCGGAGTCCTTCCAACGCAAGCGCCTGGAGTGGCTGGGCCAGCGGGTCCACGTGGTCTACCTGTCGACTTACTCGCCCGAGTTGAACCTGATCGAAATCCTCTGGCGCCAGGTCAAGTATGCCTGGCTGCCGCTGACCGCCTATGAAAGCTTCGCGACGTTGCGTAGTGAGGTAGAACGGATCCTGTCAGGTTACGGAACGGAATACGCAATTTCTTTTGCTTAGGTGACGTGCTTGCCGAGTATGCTTACTAAAGCATGATTTCTCGGTAGAGAAATCATGCACTTAAAAACCGTGTGGCGACGATCAATGCCCCGCGAAGCTGGCAACATTTGGCGAACTAAGCTACTCGGCCCGCGCTAACTCCCGTGCAAGGAACGAAGCGGTTCGGCTGCAGCACGATCGGAATAAGCCGGCATGCCGTACACGGTGGCGGTCGGGGTGGGTTGTACGGTCGTCGTATTGATATTGGACGGCTCTTTCATAACGCCCTCATTTACAGCGAATCAGTTACGTTGCTCACCGCTTTTCACTCCAGATAAGCGGGGCCTGACGCCGAAGAGACAGGCCCTCAACTCATTAGAACTCCTGCACGGTTGGGCGCAGAACGATCTCGTTAATATCCACGTCAGCAGGCTGCTCAATTGCGAAGGCGATAGCTCGAGCGACCGATTCGGCGGGAATTGCATGCTTGTAGAAGTCCACCACGAAATCGCGGCTCTGTTGGTGGGTGCTGCCGAATTTCAGTTCGGAGTCCACGGCGCCCGGTTCGATAGTCGTGGTGCGGATGCTGCCACCGACTTCGTGACGCAGTCCTTCGGAGATAGCCCGCACAGCAAACTTGGTGCCGCTGTACACGGTGCCACCTGGGCTGAACACCTTCAGGCCTGCAACCGATGCGATGTTGATGAAGTGACCACTGTTTTGTTTCTGGAAGACTGGCAATGCAGCCGCGACTCCGTACAGCAGACCCTTGATGTTGATATCGATCATGCGATCCCACTCGTCAGTGCGAGTATCGCTGAGCGGTGCAATCGCCATCAGTCCGGCATTGTTGATCAGTACATCAATGCGACCGTAGGTGTCCACGGCACCTTGAATGAGTGTTTTGACCTCTTCCTGAGAGGTGACATCGGTCTGATACGCGATTGCCTGACCACCTGCATTGGTCAGCTCAGCCACCAATGCGTCGAGTTTATCTTTGCGGCGTGCAGCCAGCACTACGCGAGCGCCAAGCGCAGCAAGGTGGCGTGCAGTAGCCTCACCCAGGCCGCTACTGGCACCGGTGATAACGACAACTTTTCCAGAAATGTTATTGCTCATGCTGAGAACCTCATCGGTGGTTTTATACTTCGCCATGGTTGGTTAACCTGGCAGTGCGCAAACTTTAGACCCATAATTGATCTCAATAAATGGAAATGATTGGATTATGCTATTCCTGAAAATGGAATAAATGGGAGGGGCAACATGCTTAACCGCATGGAGATGGTTAGGATTTTTTGCACAGCAGCAGAGGCAGGTAGCTTCCGCGAAGCGGCAACTCGATTAGGCATCTCCCCACAAGGGGTGACTCGAGCCATTCAAGCCCTGGAAACTGAGCTTGGCGAATCACTGTTCCACCGCAATACCCGCCAGGTGAGCATCACTGCTTTCGGTCAGAATTACGCCAAAGATGCCAGGTCAGCTCTGGATCATTTCGATACGCTATTCCGGTCGCACAGGACGGAGCCTGAGCTGTCAGGTAGGGTGGGGATTACGGCTCCACATGCTATTGGCAGGCGCTTCCTAATACCGTTTCTTCAGCCCCTGGCCGCTGCACATCCTGACCTGCAATTCGATCTCCGCTTGGAAGATCAGATGACTGATGCTGTTGAGGCGCATATCGATATTGGTATCAGGGTGGGGGTTATTCGCGACCGGCGCTACATTGCACGTGCCTTAGCTCCCGTGCAGTTTTACGTTGTCGCGTCCCCGTCTCTCCTAGGCCAAAAGACACCACCTGAATCTTTGGATGCCTTAGCTAAGCTGCCACTTTCAGTCCTGATCGACCGGAAAAATGGCCGCCCTTGGCCTTGGCTATTTGCCGACGGGCAAACGTTCACGCCCAGGCAGCCAGCGCTTATCTGTGATGATCCAGATACGGAATTGGAAGCCACCCTGGCAGGCATGTGTTTTGGCCAAATTCCTGCCTATCTGGCTGAGCCTCATCTGCGGTCAGGAAAGCTGGTTGCCGTTTTGGCTGATCTCGCTCCAGCACCATGGGATCTGTTCATATACCGCCCGCAGCAGGGTCCTGTATCGAAGCGGGTGCGATTGGTGTACGACCACCTTAAGCAGGCTTTCTCAAACCCCAAGCTATTTCCCCAGGGCCTGGGGAAATAGCCAGAGACTCATAGACAACCCTGGCGCGAAGCACGGCGCGTTCCCAGCTGATCCAGAAGTGAGCTGCAAGGGCGTGGAAATATGCATACGTGCCGGAAAATGATAGCGACATATTGACATATTTATATATTGCAAATAATATTAACTAATAACCCGTGCGAGAAACCTCAGGAGGTACCCCCATGAAAGATTCCAGCGATACCTACCATGAGATCTCTGCCCATGCCCCCTTTGGTGGCGATAAAAAATCTGGCCTAGGACGGGAAACTCACAAGTCAATGCTGGAAGCCTACAGGCAGAAGAAGAACATCGACGTCAGCCTCAACGAAGCACCGCTAGGCTCTTCAGACCTCGTTGATCCATGTTTTTCGACTTATGGAATCGAATATTTTAGATATGCAGGTAAATGAAATGACACACTCAGAACTTTTTAAAACCACTCAGCTGGGCCCATACACCCTCAAGAACCGTATCGTTCTGCCGCCACTGACGCGTTCGCGTAGCTCCCAACCCGGCAATATTGCGAACGACCTGATGGCCACCTATTACCGTCAGCGCAGCGGTGCTGGCTTCATGGTGACCGAGGGCACACAGATTGAACCCCGAGGACAGGGTTATGCCTGGACACCCGGCATTCATAGCCCGGAACAGATACAAGGCTGGCGTAAGGTCACCGACGCTGTTCACGCCGAAGGAGGGGTGATCTTTGCTCAACTTTGGCATGTGGGCCGCGTGTCGCACACATCGCTGCAACCCGGTGGCGAAGCGCCCGTCGCGCCATCAGCCATCCGCGCGGACAACGTCAAGGTGTTCATCGAAACTGGCCCCGGCACGGGTACACTGGCCGACCCATCGACCCCACGAGCCCTGTCCACCGAGGAGGTAAAGGAACTGGTTGAGCTCTACGCCCAGGCAGCCCGAAATGCTCTGGAAGCAGGTTTTGACGGGGTGGAGCTTCACTGCGCGAACGGGTACCTGGTAAACCAGTTCATTTCGGCCCATACCAACCAGCGTGATGATGAATATGGCGGTTCGCTGCAGAATCGTCTTCGTTTCCTGCGCGAAATCACACTCGCCGTTGCTGGTGTGGTCGGCAAGGAGCGCGTTGGCGTTCGCTTCGCTCCGCTGTTCGCGACCACAGACGAAGACCGCGTCTACCTTGGCCTGGTCGAAGAAGATCCTCACCAAACCTACATCGAGGCAGTGAAGATCCTCGAGGAAGTGGGCATTGCCTACCTGTCGCTCGCCGAAGCTGATTGGGACAACGCACCCGAGCTGCCTGAGACGTTCCGGGAAGCTGTTCGTAAGACTTTCAGCGGCAAGATTATCTGTGCCGGCAAGTACACTGCTGAACGAGCAAATCGCGTGATAAAAGCTGGCTGGGCCGACCTGATCGCTTTTGGTCGCCCCTTCATTGCGAACCCCGACCTGCCCGCGCGTATCGCCAACAACTGGCCGCTTAACCCACTTGATCCAAGCAGCATGTACGGCGGTACCGATAAGGGCTACACCGACTACCCGACTTACAAAGCCTAAGCGCTCAGAGCCACGCCCCATAACTCAGGGCGTGGCACAGCGTTTGCTGACCGAGGAAGTTAAGCATGTACCAACCGAGTACGATTCCCTACCAAGAGCATAGGGGATTCAAACAGACCTTCAGACAGGGTCATCTAAGCCTTGGGCTGTTCTTTCCCCTGGAGGCTTTCCAGGGTGACACACCGCGCATGCTAGATCAGGTCGCGCTGGCCAAACGTGCAGAGGCACTGGGTTTTTCGGCGCTCTGGTTTCGCGATGTGCCGCTCAGGGACCCAAGCTTCGGCGATGTCGGCCAGGTTTTCGACCCTTGGGTGTATCTGGGCTACATCGCAGCCCATACAACAAAAATCGCACTAGGCACCGCCTCCATCGCCCTTACCTTGCGTAATCCCTTGCACACGGCAAAGGCCGCAGCGAGCATTGATCAGTTGAGCGGAGGTCGTTTGCTCCTGGGAGTAGCCTCTGGCGATCGTCCCGTGGAGTTTCCCGCATTCAGCGTTGATCCAGAAAAGCGTGGCGAGACCTTTCAAGAAAACCTCAATGTGATACGCCAAGCCCATCGAACACACTTCGAGCCCATTCGCTGGAGTCACGGCGAGTTACTGGGGGCCGATCTCGTTCCCAAACCTACGACTCGGGAAATACCGCTATTCGTAACCGGACACAGCCGCCAGCCGCTCGATTGGATCGCGCGTGAAAGCCATGGATGGATCAACTATCCACGTCCGCCACAAATGCAGCGACTGGTCGTGGAAGATTGGCGACAGGAAACGGCTAAACAGTGTGGCACTATCTACAAGCCGTTCTTGCAATCGCTGTATATCGACCTGGACGAACA
The DNA here is from genome assembly GCF_900110265.1 of Vreelandella aquamarina. GTDB lineage: Bacteria > Pseudomonadota > Gammaproteobacteria > Pseudomonadales > Halomonadaceae > Vreelandella > Vreelandella aquamarina. The sequence goes on from NZ_FODB01000006.1 coordinate 21,856, forward strand.
CCCATCCACGCCGCCCTCGCCTATCCATCTAGGATTCCGACTGGGACGTAACCATCTTCTGGCCTTGCTGGATACACTTCAGGAAATCGGTGTAGATCACGTCATCCTGAACCTCAAGTATGGTAAACGCCCCGCAGCAGAGGTTATCGAGGAACTTGGCAAACATATCGTCCCGCAATTCGGCGCACAGGTGTCCGATAGTCCTACCTGACAGGACAATAGGATTCCAGTCCAAGCCTGCCCATCACTGCGAAGGGCAGGCGCGGAGATCATGGTGAAGCCTTCCAATTTGCTGCGTGAAGCAGGAAGATATCCAGATATCGGAAGAGTAGGTATAAAAAATTCATGACTATTGACGTCAACGAAGCCCTGAAAGCATTGGCGAACCCGACGCGCCTTGCCATCCTCAATTGGCTCAAGGATCCCAGGACAGTCTTTCCCGAGCAGGAAGTCGACCCAGAAACGGTAGGCGTGTGCGTCAGTATCATCCAGGAGCGCACGGGCCTCTCGCAGTCAACGACATCGCTTTATCTCGCAGCTCTACAGCGCGCGCAATTGGTGACATCGCAGCGGATCGGCCCTTGGACCTACTACAAACGCCACGATGAGAATATCGATGCCTTCTTAAAGGCGCTGCAAGAAAGAATCTAGCCTGGATTTCTCATAGCACCTCAGCCAGTACCGCACTCAGGCTCTAACACCGCTAAACACCTATTGGCTCGACTTACATCGGCTACTTTTTAACCACTTTTCGTCGTTCAGACACACCTCCCCCTTCCCCCCATTGCGTCGGGCCGGGGGCGCCCGAGCAGTCAGTTCGGCACCAACCGCCTGACGAGATCGGATAGCGCCGTTTTATAGGGGTAGCTGTCACTCATGAGTACGCGGATTCGACGCGTATTGCGGATGATGACCGCGCCTACTTTGATGAGCTTGAGCCTAAGGTTGCTCGGACTCATGCCCGTGAAGGGCGTGTGCTTCAGGTAAGTCCGTAACCGCTCGAACAGTGTATAAGCGAAGCCCGACAAGATCAGCCGCCACTGATTGGCCCACCAGTGTGTGCTGGAGGTACGGTCAGCGAACAGGCTCAGTTGTTGATCCTTGATACGGAAAGCGGAACGTCTCCGCTACTTTCCCTCCCACCTGCCACTGAGTCTTGCGTACCAGCATCATGGGCACACCCACTTCCTTGAGCAGCCGGCTGTTCTTGGCAATTCCCACGATGTAGTCGACGTGATGCCGATCGCACCAGTTCAGCATCCGGGGACGACAAAAGTGGCTATCACCGCGTAACACGATGCGGGTATCGGGCCAGTATTGGCGGATAAAGCGTACCAGTAAGGCGAGGATCGCCCAGCTATGGCGGCTGTCGCTGCGGTCACTGGTGCGCAGATAGTCGGCTTCAATTTGGCGGTGTGAGAGTGGCGAGAAGGTCAGCTTTTCAGGTACCATTTTGGAAGCGGCTGTTGGTGCTTGATGGATTGGTTAGGTTCTTGAAATCATAGCACTTTCAGCCGCTTTCTTTTATACCCTGTGAAAAATCCAGGCTAGAGATGCCGGCTTCAAGAATTATCTTTACTACATTGCCACCGACGATCCTGACATTAACGTACAACGCGTTCTGAACCGAGTTAGCATAGGTGGCCACCCTGTACCCGAAGAAAAGATTCGTCAACGCTAAGTGACAGCACATAAGTTTTTGCGCATAATGGGCGGCTTGTTTCCCCCTGCGCCAGGACGTACGCATGAGGCACCGCTTTGTTACTCCTCTCACGACGGCTGAGCAGGAGGCCCTGATGGACACTTACCGATACGCCGAAAAGCCTGCGCTGCGTCGGCGTGCTCATGGCATCCTGCTCAGTCACAAAGGGCATACGATCGGGCAGATCTGCGAGATCCTGGTCGTCACCCGTAACACGGTGGCAAGCTGGTTCAAGGCCTGGGAGGCTAAAGGCCTGCAAGGTCTCCATGACAGGGCGCGTAGCGGGCGACCGCCAATTTTCGATGACCAGGAGCATGGGCGCTTGCAGGAGCTGGTCCAAGAGCATCCTCATCAGATCAAGACCGTTCGGGCTCGGCTGCTTGAGGAAACCGGCAAGACCTCCAGTACGGCGACCCTCAGGCGGACGTTAAAAAAATCGGCCATAGCTTCAAGCGCGTCCGGCGCTCACTGACGGGGCGACGTGACGAGACGGATTTCCGCAACACGCAAGGCCTGATGTCAGCGCTTCAGGCCTGGGAAGATCAGGGTATCGCAGAGCTTTACTATTTTGATGAATCTGGGTTTTCCCAGTCATCTGCCTTGCCCTATGCGTGGAGTCCTGTCGGGAAACCGCTGGAGATGACCGCCTATGAAAGCTTCGCGACGTTGCGTAGTGAGGCAGAACGGATCCTGTCAGGTTACGGAACGGAATGCGCAATTTCTTTTGCTTAGGTACTTAGGCACCGAGTTGAAAAGCACTTCGCGCAGCCTGCTAATGACCAGTGCGTTCATCGGTGCGCTGTTGCTAACCGGCTGTGCCCAGCATCACCAACACGCCACGCTGTATGAGCGTATCGGCGGCCAGCCCACCATTGAAGCCGTGGTCGAAAACCTGCTTTACCGCATTGCCGATGACGAAGAGATCGTCAGCTACTTTGCCAATAACAATATTGACCTGTTTGCGGCATCGCTGGCCTCTCAGCTGTGTGATGTAAGCGACGGCCCCTGCCAGTACAAAGGCCCACCCATGGACCGCGCCCACCAAACCATGGGCATTACCGATGCGCATTTTAATCGAGTAGTGGAGTACCTGGACGCGGCCATGGTAGAGGAAGGGGTGCCGCTGGCGGCCCGCAACGATATGCTCGGCCGCCTGGCTCCCATGTACAAAGATGTTATGCGCTTGCAGTAACCTGCCAGCCATCACGCCCTGCTGTTTTCACCTGATAGAGCGCTTTGTCGGCCGCCTCATAGGCCATCGCAAACGAGTTTGCATCGGCTACAAAGCGCGCTCCCCCAATACTTAAGGTGACATCTTTGTTATCGGGATGGGCAGGGTGCGAGAACTGCGCCGCCTCAAGCTCTACTTGTAACGCCTCACAATACTGGGTCAGCGCTTGATCAGTGGGACACGGCAGCAACGCGGCAAACTCATCGCCCCCAAGGCGATATAGCGTGGCCTCGGCACCGAGCGCATCTCCTAGTAAATTCGCCAGCAGGCGCAGCAGGCGATCCCCCTCAGGGTGGCCCAAGGCATCGTTATACTGCTTAAAGAAATCGATATCGACCAGAATCAGCCCTATGGAGCGGCCTGAGTAAGCGGCGACATCCTGATGGAGCGCACTGCGGTTACCGATACCGGTGAGTGCGCCGCAATTGGCGCTCGTGCATCGCCCAAAAGAGCAAGCCTAAGACAAAAATCAGCAGACTGGAGTAGATCAATACCTGATTATGACGGCGCGTGCTGGAGGAGAAATCATTGATAGCCATACCACGGCGATCCAACTGATCCATCTCAATACGAGTTAAGCACTCCACTGGAATAAACAGCGCATGGGCCGCATCGAAAGGATCGATCTGTTGGGCGTCAATGAGCTCAGCCAACTCATCTATCAACGCTAGGCTGGATGCAGTGCAGGCGTAATACTGGCGGTAGATATGCACATCAAACAGGCCATAGGCCAGATCCAATGAAAGGCGCGCTTCGCCTAGCTCAACGGGCGACGAGGCCATCAACAGCTTTTCCTGGGCGCGCTGCACGTAACCACGCGCACGAGTCGCCAACTGTTGGCCAGTTAAGCTGCCCGTCTGGCTGAAATAAGCCTGTATTTCTGGGTAAACCCAGCGCGCCTCGTACACAATCAGTACCATCAGCCCAACAAAGCTCATCAGGCTTAGTGTCAACCATGTGACGTAACGCCGCCCTCCACGCCGTAAGCGTGACGAGACCGGCGATTTATTAGGCGGCGTGGCACTCACCATTGCGCCTCAATACTGCGAATCATCCAGACCCAATCGTTGAAATCACGCAGGTTAGCCACATCGCGGCCCGAATATTCGCGCTCAACTAACCGAATAGGCCCCCGTGTGCGTAGCGTCAGCGGCTCGCCATCTTCAGACGTCACCAAGTACCAGGTTGGGTCATCCCAGCCCCAGGCTCACTTCGTAGTCATCCCAGGTCGTAAAGTGCAATGCTGGCGGTATCTCACCAAAGTGTTCGATTAAAAAATCACGAAACGCAACGCCGCGCATTTCAACGTCGCGGCCCTGATAAGGGTCGAACACTGTAAACGTGACATCCGATTGGTGGAGTAGCTCGCCGAGCGCGATCTTTTGCGTTGACTCACCATTAATCAGGGTTAATGTCTGAGCATTTGCCGAGACAGGTGCCCCTCCAACAGTGGTAAAGACGAGTACTAATCCTGCTTTTATTAGCGCCCCACAGCGCCAATGCATCGGCAAGCGTGAAAAGACAGCATTCATAGCAGTGAGCTTCCTAATGTGGTTGAGTACTTTAGGCTTAAATCAGGCACTTTACCAAAGCATAACTGCCAATGCGCTTCAACGGTTATTAATACAACTTAAAAAAAAGACGCAAAAAAGCCGGCCCCTTGGGCCGGCAACAGGAAGCTTACACATTAACGTAAGCCCCCTCCCCTGACGACTGACACAGCCTGCTGAATTAAGGCTTCTTACGTTCATCCTTACGCAAATGGTCACGTACCACAAAGCCTACCCAACCAACCATAAAGGTGATCATTAGCGCGACAGTAACTAGGCCGAAAATTACCGCATCATCCCAGTACATGGTGCTTCCCTCCCGCCGTGATGTATGGGGCCATCGTACTGCGTTCAGAGAAGGGGAAACTGACCTGGGTCAAGCTTTTAAAATGGTGGCCGCAAGGGTAAACGGGAACTTGATACAGGTCAGTTTTTAACGCGCTTCACCCGATAAAAACAGCTTTTTTAGAGCACCTTACGGTCTTCCACTTTGCTGTGCTCGGTGCCCGGTGGCAGCGGATGGCCTTTAGCAAGCTCTGCACGGGTGGCATCGCGAACGTCTAGAATCTTCACCTGATAGCGCAGCGTATGGCCCGCCAAGGGGTGGTTGGTATCCACCGTCACGGTATCGCCGTCGATGTTCAGCACGGTGACGATCTGCGGGCCAGCCTCGCCTTCGGTTTGAAAACGGCTGCCTGGCTCAATCTCTGCACCGCCAAACGACGCGCGACTCACCTCTTGCACCAACTCTTCGTTACGCAGGCCGTAAGCATCAGCGGGAGCCAGCGTGACGCTTAGTTCATCACCTACGGCTTTGCCGGTTAAATCTCGCTCCAAGCCCGGCAAAATATTATCGTGGCCGTGAAGATACTCCAGGGGTTTCTGACGTGCGTTGGAGTCATCCAACACGCGGGTGCTGCCATCGCTGAGCACATCGCTAAGCACGTAGTGCAGAGTCACTACCTGATGGGCGGTAATCGACATGGAAAACTCCTCTCCGGTAAGCTGTCGGCTTTGTCATGGAACGCCAACCATGAACCCTATCCATAGTCTAACATCGACGGGTTTTTGAGCGGCCCACGTCACCGATGTTTCTTTTTGGAGTACTCCCTTACATGCCCACCCCGACTCCTCAGCGCAGTTGGCTGGCGGCGCTTGGTATTTACTGCAAAGCGCCTGTCATCACCATGCTGTTTTTAGGCTTTTCCGCTGGCCTGCCCTTTCTACTGGTGTTTTCGACGCTCTCCGCATGGCTACGTAGCGACGGGGTCGAAGTAGCTGCCATCGGTTTTTTTGCCTGGATCGGCATGCTCTACTCCATCAAATTCTTCTGGGCACCGGTGGTAGACCGGCTTGCGCTGCCGCTGTTAACGCGTACCTTTGGCCAGCGCAGAGGCTGGATGCTGCTAGCCCAGGGCATGATTGCCGCCGGTCTCATTGGCCTCGCGGGAGTAGACCCTATCGACAACCTAGGCTGGGTCGCCGCCTTTGCGCTATTGGTGGCGTTTGGCTCCGCCACGCAAGATATCGCCATTGATGCTTACCGTATTGAATCCGCCGATGATGATGTTCAAGCAGCCATGGCCTCCACGTACATTATTGGCTATCGCGGAGGGCTACTGGCGGCAGGGGCCGGTGCGCTTTATGTGGCATCGGCGGTATCGTGGAACGCGGCTTACCTGACCATGGCCGCTCTGGTGGGCATTGGCGTGCTCACCGTACTGATTCGCCCAGAACCCAAGCGCGCCTCATTAACCGTGCAATTAATCCATGAACCCAAAGTGCGCGCCTTTATTCGCGCCAGCCGTGGAAAGCCCAAAACGCTGCGCCGCTTGGGCGCTTGGGTGATTGGCGCGATTGTTTGCCCGTTTACCGACTTCTTCCGCCGCTATGGGGTGAAGGCAATGGGCATTTTGGTGTTTATTGCCGTATTCCGTATCAGCGACCTGGCCATGGCATCGATGGCCAACCCGCTCTATATCGACCTGGGCTTTTCACTGGCAACTATTGCCAACGTCACCAATATTTTCGGGATTGCCATGAGCATTGCAGGAGGCATTCTAGGCGGGCTGCTGGTGGCCCGTTACGGCATTGGCCCACTGCTGATTTTCGGCGCGGGGCTAGTGATGGTCACCAACCTGCTGTTTGCGGTGCTTGCGCTAATCGGCAATCAGGTGCCGATGCTGGTAGTCACGATCATTGGCGATAACCTAGCCAACGGCCTGGCCAGTGCGGTGTTTATCGCGTTTCTTTCAAGCTTGACCTCGCGGGCATATACCGCCACGCAGTACGCGCTGTTTTCGTCGCTGATGACGCTACCGGGGAAATTCCTGAGCGGGTTTGGCGGGATCGTGGTGAGCGCTCAGGGTTATGCCACTTTCTTTGTGGTAGCCACAGTGCTCGGCTTACCCGCCATTCTGCTGGCCATTTGGATAAGCCGAGATAAACAGCTAGTGCCTACCCCAGTTACCGAGGCAGGCAGCTAAAAACCGTCAGCGAATAGCTCAGCGGTGGCTGGCTAACCAATCCAGCGCCCCTGGCGTGGTGCGCCACTGGTCGCGCATCAGCGTACGGTACTGCCACGCTTCCGCTCGGGAGCCAGGGTCAACCTGCCCATCAGGATGAGGCATGGAGGGCCTTGGGTTCTCCGCGCAAATCAGTTCTAGCGCGTGGCGGTTGTGGGCAACCACCTCCGCCAATGCCGCTTCGGCGGCCTCCTGCTGCCCTAACCGGTAAAGCGCCAGCGTGCGCCCCATCAGCAACCCTAACACCAGCGAGCCGTCATCTTTTTGCGGCTCTTCAGTCAGCGCCAGCGCCTCTTCGTTGCGGTCATCGCGCAGCAGTTGATCAAGCACCAGCTCTTTCAAGCCCAGGCTATCTTCTTGGTCAATCGCCAGCAGCTCTTCGGCTAGCTCCCGGGAGTGTTGGCGAGCGCCACGCTCCATGCCGACAACCAGCGCCAAGCCGGTGCGCAGCAGCATGACATTATCGGCATCGTCCCAACACAGGCTGCCGTCGCCTGCGGCGCGGGCCTGTTCCAGCCAGCGTGAAAGGCGCAGCGCCAACGGTTCCAGCAGGCTGGGTGCCATCCACGGTAGGCTGCCGAAGCGGCTGGTCAGCGCCAGCGTTAGGTCTTGCACCACTTGCGGCGCATCCAGCCACTCCGGGTGGGCGCACAGCGCCGACATCCAATCAATCGCATTGACCCAGGGGTCGTCACGGAAGCCCAGCGCCACCTCTTCATCTACCATGACCTGGAACTGCTCGTGCCACGCGGCAAACAGCGTCTCTTCACGGGCGGTAGTGGTGTAGTGCAGGCGGCCAGTCTCAGCATCCTGCTCAATGGAAAGCTTGGGAGCAACGGGCAGCGCCGCTAGCAGCGCCTGAAGCGAGACCAGCGGCGTCGCCATATCTTCTTCAGCACTCAAGAGCTGGTCGGCCAGCGTTGCGCCGGGGTTATCTGCCAGAGCGGCCAGGAATTCGAGCTGATCTTCATCCAGATCTCCTTGGCGCACCAACCGGCGATACCAGAAATTAGCGCGCTCTTTGGCCTCTTTCTCATGGCCTTCATGGAGTAGCAGCATGGCTTCAATGTAGGCCAGCGTTGGCGAATCGGGCAGCGCCTGCTGAGCTTTGACAAACGCCGCGCGGGCGCTATCTAAATCATCGTTATCCAGGTGCATCAAGCACAGCCTCTCAAGGGCCACGCCGCGTAAAAACAGCGGCCCGCGCTCCATCACGTCGTCCAACAGGTCGGCACGCTTGCGGGTAAAGCCGCGCTCTTGATAGATATCCAGCAGAATTTCAAAAGCTGGCTCAGCCTGCTCTGGCAGGCGCGACCAGTCGCTACCATCAAACAGCGACTCAAGAATCTGCATGGAACGGCCGGTTTGACCACTCTCTGCGGCAATCAGACCAGCTTCTAACAGCGCTTGAGGTGGTGCCTGCTGGCTATCTAACGCCGCCTTCAGCGTGGCCCCCTTCCATTCGCGCAGCGAGAGCATCCACATCATCTGTTCAGGGATGTCGGTCGGGAAATTAACGCGGTAGCAACACTGCTTATATTTACGTCCGGAATCGCACCAGCACGGCTCGTTGCGGCCAGGTGTTGCCAAGGGCTCGCTAGCAAAATCCAGCCGCTCTAGCGGAGTTTGCGACCATAAAATGGGCGCTAGCGCCTGTGCGGTGGCCACATCGCCGTTAAACGCCTGCGCGCCTTTGTCACGTACCCACGTCATAAAATCGGGGTAGTGTTCCTGCTGCCTGATTGCCGAGAGTGCCCCAGAGGCAAATCCCAGCAGTTGATCGACCCATACCGCCAGCATTGCCGTCTCCACTGTCTTCAAGACTATAAAATCTGTAAAACCGATTAAAAAGCGCAATAGTCTAGCATGGCTGGCGGGGCTACCGCAGCGGTCATCGCTTGGCAGGGCCTTGGCTAAGCAGTACGCGCCCAGCCCAGCAGCGGCTGAGTTCGGTCGTGCATATCTAAACGGGCCTTTAAGCGTACCAAGTTCCAGTAGTGGCCGTTGAGCGCCCGAGAGAGCAGCAGCGTATCTGCCGGGGGCTGAAGACGATCCATGGCGGCCCACACTTTGGGGGTGAGCTCCCGCAGGCGGCGATGAACGCGCACGTCGCTGAAATCCTGCTCACCGGGGGCGAACAGCGGGGTAATACACTCAGCGGATTCGCGATACAGCGCCAGCGGAGCGCCTTGGCCCAGGCGGCCGCCCATCTTCATCAGCGCGTCATCCATGGCCATGGGGTCTTGGGAAAGCGTGGCATCCAATAGCTGCATCATGGCCTTTAGACGCGCCTCGGGAACGGGAATCACTGCGCCCAAGTCGTAAATCACTAAACGACCCTGATCGTCGCAGGCAAAGTTGCCTGCGTGGGGGTCAGCGTGCAGCTCACGGTAGGTAAATAGCTCCTCGGTAATCCAGTCTGCCAGTGCAACAGCCACTTTTTGACGGGTAGCGTCATCCGCACTCTCTAAATCCCGCAGCGGAGTGCCGTCTACAAAGCGCATGGCCAATACGTGTTGGCCGGAGAGCTCAAACAGCGGCTCGGGGATCACCAGCGCTGGGTTATCTTGGTAGCGCTCCCGGTAACGGGCCAGCGCCTGGGCCTCCGCGTGGTAGTCCAGCTCGTCACGCAGCCCGGCTGCCAGCTCCTCAAACAGCGCATCTAGCCGTGCCTGCGGGACCTTGAACCAGCGGCCAAGACCCATAATGCGCCTCACTTGTTTAAGGTCGCTCTCTAAAATCTCAGCAAGCCCTGGATACTGCACTTTAAGCACTATGGTTTCCCCTTCGTGGGTCACCGCTTTGTGCACCTGACCCATCGAAGCGCTGGCAAAGGGGCGCTCTTCAATCTCGCGGAAATGCGTTTGGATGTCACCGTACTGCAGCACTAGCGCCTCGCAAATTTTCGGCCAGGGCATCGGTTCAGCCTGGCGTTGCAGGCGGGCCAGCTCGTTGGCCAGTTCCGGCGGCAGCAGGTCATCCCACTGGGACATCATTTGAGCCAGCTTCATGGCCGGGCCTTTTAATTCAGAAAGCCCTTCAAACAGCGCCTCACCCAGCGCCCCCCAATCCGCTTGGCCGCCTAACCGCGTTTTCAGCAGGGCACCACCCGTACGCGCACCCAGCCCAAATAAACGTCGTGTTCTACCGCGCTCGCGCATAAAAACCGCCTCCCAGTGCTTTGCGACAGCTTACTCAATCCGATAACTTTATACAAAAACTATACAAACAAATGACACACGACACCTTTTAAGTACCTGTATAAATTTTCACGCCTCGACGTTCAACCCACTGAGCGGCTTCTGCTACCATGACACTCTTTCAAAGACCGCTACCAGGGCCTACCGTATGCGCTTGATTATCGCCGAGAAACCCAGCCTCGCCCGTGCCATTGCCGACGCCCTGCCCGGTGGCGGCAAGCGCCAGGAAGGCGCGATTGTGTGCGGCGATACCACGGTGACTTGGTGCCTAGGCCACCTGCTGGAGCAAGCTCCACCGGAAGCCTACAACCCCGCCGATAAACAGTGGCGGCTCGACCGGCTGCCCATCGTGCCCGGCACGTGGCAGCTCGCGCCGCGCTCCAAAGCCCGTGGCCAGTTAGCAGTGATTCGTAAACTGATCAAGCAGGCTACCAGCGTTGTGCACGCTGGCGACCCAGACCGCGAAGGCCAGCTGCTGGTGCAAGAGGTGATCGAGCATTTGAAGTACCGCGGCCCGGTGCAGCGGCTATTGATTAGCGACCTCAACCGCCCAGCGGTCAGCCGCGCGCTGGCCAGCCTGCGACCGAATACTGAGTTTCAGCCGCTGTTTCAGGCCGCCCAGGCGCGCTCACGGGCTGACTGGCTGTATGGCATTAATCTCACCCGCGCCTGGACGCTCACCGGCCGCCAAGCTGGGCACGATGGCGTCCTCTCGGTAGGCCGTGTACAAACCCCGGTACTTGGGCTGATTGTGCGGCGGGATAACAGCATTCGTGATTTCAAACCCCATCCGTTCTACCCGCTTTGGGTAGATTTACAGGTGGCGCAAGGCCAGCTGCGTGCCTGGTGGGCTCCTAAAGCGCATCAACCTTTGGATGAGCAAGGGCGACTGATTGACCGCACGCCCGCCGATGCCCTGGCCGCTCAGCTACCCGGCGCACGCGGCACGCTCACCACATTAGACCAACAGGAGAAGCGCCAAGCGCCACCGCTGCCCTACTCGCTTTCTGCCTTGCAGGTAGATGCCGCCCGCCGCTTTGGGCTTTCCGCGCAGATGGTGCTGGATATTTGCCAGCGGCTTTACGAGCAGCACAAACTGATCACCTACCCCCGCTCAGACTGCCGCTACCTTCCGGAAGAGCACCTAGCGCTTGCCCAGCGCAGCCTCTCCGGTGCTTGCCAGAATGACGACACGTTACGAGGTTGGCTCAACGGGGCCGACTTTACCCTACGCTCGAAAGCCTGGAACGATAAGCAGGTGGGCGCGCACCACGCCTTAGCACCGACCGGCAAGCCCGCCGATGTCAGCCAGCTTTCCGCCACCGAAGGCCATGTGTTTCGGCTAATCGTGCGCAACGTCATGGCGCAGTTCTACCGCCCGCTGCGCACTTTTGAAGTGAAAGCCGAGTTCACCCTGCTGAATGAAGCCTTTCGCGCTCGCGGCCAAAGCATTCTCGACCCCGGCTGGAAGCCACTGTTCACCACCCGCGAAGACACCCCGCCGCTGCCACCGCTCACCCAAGGCGAAGCCTGCCAAGCACTCGCCGCAGGCGTGGAAGAAAAAGAGACCCGGCCATCAGAACCATTCACCGATGCCAGCTTAATCAAAGCAATGATGAATATTGGCCGCTACGTAGACGACCCAAACGTGCGCCGCACTCTGCGCGACACCGACGGCCTGGGCACCGAAGCCACCCGCGCAGGCATTATCGAAACCCTGGTGCAGCGCGGCTACCTAGTGCGCCAGCAAAAAGCCCTACGCGCCACCAAACTCGGCTGCGCGCTAATCGCCGCCCTGCCCAGCGCCGTCAGTACACCGGAACGTACTGCCCTCTGGGAGCAACGCCTGCGAGCGATCTCTGAACAACAAGACGACCCCAACGCCTTCCAGCAGGCGCTGCTGGAAGACTTACGCGCCCTACTAAGCCAAAGCGGCGCGGCCAGACTACGCCATAGCTTACAAACCGCCCAAGGCGAAGTTGGAGGTCCCGCCAAACGCAGCGGAGCCACTAAGAAAAGCTACACACGGCGTAAAAGTACCGGCAGTAAGAAAACTACGGGGAGTCGAAGTAGTGCAGCGGGTAAGCGGAGTACGGGAAAGAGGCGCAGCAGCTAGGCACTTGTTGTTAAATAAATAGCCAAGCCAATTTATTTAAATCAATCAAGGTAACGGTATAAAAGCATCCTAACACGCAACAACATAGCCATCCCTGTCTGATGTAACCCCCAAACTCGTTGCGGTGCTTCGCGGGTGCCTCACTTCGTTCGTTACACCGCGCTACGGGACCGGTGGCTTTGTCTATGTTTGGTTGGCTTTATCATCGCGCGCTGAAGTGCCCTCCCATCCCCCTCATATCTCACGTCCCCCTTTTTCCCACACCTTCCACCTCTCACCTATGGCAACCCCACACCTCTGTTATCTTCGTCTCCCATCACCTCTTGCGACTAGCCTTCTCACGCAAACCCGATTAGCCTGCTAACTCAACCAGTAAAGGGACTGAGATGCGAGAGACAACGACGCGGCAGCACTTGGCGGGAGTTTTGATTCTGCTCGGGCTGTTGGCACAGATTATTGGTTTTACCGGCGCGGTGCCGACCGCGCAGGCGGTGAGCTATCTGCTGTGGGCGGCGGTGGCGCTGCTGTGGCGGGATATTCCCAAGCGTTCGCGCCTTCAGGCGGGGGTGTTGATTGCCCTGGGTGTGGTGATGCTGGTGGTGGCGCAAACCGTGTATGGCGCGGCGGTGAACTGGCCTGCCATGCTGCAGGGGAACGTGTTCGTGGCTTCCATGCTGGTAGGCGTGAGCTTTATCTCGCTGATTGGCACCCAGGGCAACAAGCGTGCGCCGGGTAAGCGGGTAACGGGGGCGGACGGCGTGCTGCGCACCTGGCTGGGCGTGCATTTTCTCGGCACGATTTTGAATCTTTCCACGGTGTTTATGGTGGGCGACCGCTTGGCTCGCCGTGCGCCGTTAACCACGCCGCAGCTATTGGCACTGAACCGTGGGCTAAGCAGCGCCGCGCTCTGGTCGCCCTTCTTTGCCTCTATGGCGCTGGTGATCGCGCTGGTGCCTTCGGTGCAGTATGCCCAGATTGCCGTGGTGGGTTTTCCTATCGCCATGCTCTCAGGACTATTAACCACGCTAGAACTGCGGCGACGGTTTGATTTAACCGAGGTGGATGGCTTTTCGCTTTCGCCCCGCAGCCTGCTCATGCCTGCAGGCATGGCGGCGCTGGTGATGCTGTTGCACTTTTGGATCACGCCGTCGCTTACTATCGTCAGCATTATTACCTTTTTGCTGCCTGGGGTGGCGCTGCTGAGCAACCTGCGAGAAGGCCCGCGTTTTACCCTGCGGCGCCTGCGTCAGCATACCGTTACTCGCCTGCCCGCCATGCGCGGGGAAATTTCACTGTTTTTAGCGGCAGGCTTATTAACGCTGGGGCTTTCAACGCTGGTAACAGCGGCGGCAGGCGATGAGTGGACGCTGTTTGCCCGCTTTGGTACATGGCAGGCCATGGTGAGTTTTGCGGCTATTACGCTTAGTGCGCTGGTGGGGCTGCACCCGATTATTGGGGTGTCGGTGTTGGCGTCGGTGCTTAATCTGAGCGGCGCTGAACAGACCCTGTTTGCCTTTGTGGCGCTTAGCGCCTGGGCGGTGGGCACCAGTGTGGGGCCGCTTTCGGGTATTAACCTGTCGTTGCAGGGGCGTTACGGGGTGAGCGGTTATCAGATGATGAAAAATAATCTACCTTATGCGGCGATGATGAGCCTGCTCTCGCTAGGCGCGATCGCAGGCTTGAGCGTTTGGCTAGGTTAGATACTTAGGTTTCGACGATTTTGCTCGGAAAGCGGTAGAAGTAGCGGTGGCCGCACTGGTGGCAGGGTTCTATCCGCGCGACATCGTTAAACATGACCTGAGCATCGCAGTGAGTGCAGGCCATTAAGCCCGGGGCGGCGATTTCACCTTCGCAGTAGTCGGCGCGGGCGGCTTCTAGGTCATCCTCGAAACGTTCGCGGTCTACCACGCTACGGTCGGCAATGGAAAGCAGCGATTCCGCGACCCGGCGGGAAAGCTGGTCGATGTCGATTCCTAGCCAGCTGGCAACCTGCTTGCCGGTATCCGCCATGTAGTAGCGCATGTCTTTCAGGTCGCGCTCTACCCAGGCACGCAGCAGCGCTAGCTCGTCTTTGGTGTACTCCTCAAGCTCAGCTTCAAAGGCAACGGCGTCGTCTAAGTCCTTTTGTAGGTTGTCCCAGGTGAGCTCGTTGGCGCCATCCTGCATACGCTCCAATAGGCGCTCGTAGCCTTCGCGAAGGCGGTGATCGTTATGTTTTTCCATGGGTCCTCTCCTTTTGTTGCCACAGGTGCTGCCTATCATCGGTTAGCCGTTCAAGGATACACCGGCATAGGATACAATCGGCGCTACTTATCTGACAGTCGTCATCTACTATTCACTTTGCGCCCTGAACAAGGGCGAATTATCCCAAGGCATTGAAAACACCGATGGACGCACAATACAGCCCCCGCGAGATCGAACGTGACGCTCAACAGTACTGGGACAAGCACCAGTGCTTTAAAGCCGTAGAGGACGCCAACCGCGAAAAGTTCTACTGCCTATCCATGTTCCCCTACCCCAGCGGCAAGCTGCACATGGGCCACGTGCGTAATTACACTATCGGCGACGTTGTCTCACGTTTCCAGCGCATGCAGGGTAAAAATGTCATGCAGCCCATGGGCTGGGACGCGTTCGGGATGCCGGCGGAAAATGCCGCGATCCAAAATCAGGTGCCGCCCGCCAAGTGGACCTACCAGAACATCGATTACATGCGCAACCAGTTGAAGGCACTAGGGTTTGCCTACGACTGGAGCCGTGAGTTCGCCACCTGCGATACCAGCTACTACCGCTGGGAGCAGTGGTTCTTCACCAAGCTGGTGGAGAAAGGACTGGTCTACAAGAAGATGTCCACGGTGAACTGGGACCCAGTCGACCAGACCGTGCTGGCCAATGAGCAGGTTATCGACGGCTGCGGCTGGCGTTCCGGTGCGCCGGTAGAGCGCAAGGAGATCCCGCTGTGGTTCCTGAAGATCACCGACTACGCCGATGAGCTGCTGGCGGATCTGGATAACGTCGAGTGGCCTGAGCAGGTCAAGACCATGCAGCGCAACTGGATCGGCAAATCCCGTGGCGTCGAGCTGAGCTTCGATATCAAAGCCGCCGATGGCAGCGCCTGCGAGCCGCTGGCGGTGTACACCACCCGCCCCGATACGCTGATGGGCGTGACCTACGTGGCCGTCGCCCCTGGGCACCCGCTGGCCAAACAGGCCGCCGAGCAGAGCAGCGAGATCGCGGCGTTCTGTGAAGAGTGCGCCAAAGGCGGCACCTCTGAAGCGGAAATGGCCACCAAAGAGAAGCTGGGCATGGCCACGGGCCATAAAGCCATTCACCCATTAAGCGGTGAAGAAGTACCGGTATTCGTGGCTAACTTCGTACTGATGGAGTTCGGCACCGGCGCGGTGATGGCCGTTCCCGCCCACGACCAGCGCGACTGGGAGTTTGCCACCAAGTACGGCATCGAGCTGAAGCCGGTGGTAGCCGACGAGCACGGCAATACGCCGGATATCTCTGAAGGCGCTTACACCGAGCACGGCACGCTGATCAATTCCGGCGAGTTCGATGGTCTGGAATTCCAAGCCGCGTTCGATGCCATTGCCGCCAAACTGGCCGAGCTGGGCCGCGGCGAGGTGAAAACCAACTACCGCCTGCGCGACTGGGGCATTGCCCGCCAGCGCTACTGGGGCGCGCCGATTCCGGTGAAGTACGGCCCGGAAGGCCAGACCGTACCGCTCTCCGATGACGAGCTGCCCGTCGCGCTGCCCATGGAAGTCACCGTGGATGCCTCCGGCTCGCCGCTGAAGAAGATGCCGGAGTTCTCCGAGCTGGGCGATGGCTGGGTGCGTGAAACCGATACCTTCGACACCTTTATGGAATCCTCCTGGTACTTCGCTCGCTTCTGCTGTGCGGATAACCACGAGGCGATGCTGGACGAGCGTGCCAACTACTGGCTGCCGGTGGATCTTTACATTGGCGGTATCGAGCACGCTATTCTGCACCTGCTCTACGCCCGCTTCTTCCACAAGCTGCTGCGCGATTTCGGCATGGTTGATTCCGATGAGCCGTTCCAGCAGCTGCTCACCCAAGGCATGGTGATCGCGGAAACCTTCTACCGCATTAAAGATAACGGCGGCAAAGAGTGGTTCAATCCCGCCGATGTGGAAGTGAAGCGCGACGAAAAAGGCCGCCCGCTGAGCGCCATTTTGATGAGTGACGGCCAGCCGGTGGAGATGGGCGGCATCGAGAAGATGTCCAAGTCGAAGAACAACGGCGTCGACCCGCAGTCGATGATCGACAAGTTCGGTGCCGACACCGTGCGCCTGTTTATGATGTTTGCTGCACCGCCCGAGCAGTCGCTTGAGTGGTCAGACTCTGGCGTTGAAGGCGCGCACCGCTTCCTGAAGCGCATCTGGCGTCAGGTTACCGAGCATCTGGCGGCGGGCACCCCCGGCACCTTGAACGTGGACGCGCTGAACGACGATCAGAAAGCGCTGCGCCGCAAGACCCACGAGACCATCAAGAAAGCCAGCGACGACATTGGCCGCCGCACCACCTTCAACACCGCCATTGCCGCTGTGATGGAGCTTTCTAACGCGGTCGCTAAGTTTGACGATACGTCCGAACTGGGCCTCGCGGTTAGCCGTGAAGCGCTGGAAGCCTGCGTCCTGCTACTGGCCCCGATTACCCCGCACCTGTGCCACACCCTGTGGCAGCAGTTAGGCCATGAGCAGCCCGCCATTGAAGCCCAGTGGCCGAAAGTAGACGAAGTCGCCCTGACCCGCGACAGCATCGAGCTGGTGGTACAGGTAAACGGTAAACTGCGCGCCCGCCTGGAAGCCCCGGCCAGCGCCGACAAAGCCACCATCGAGCAACTGGCGATGGAAAACGAAAACGTCCAGCGCCATTTGGAAGGCAAAACGGTTCGTAAGGTGATCGTGGTGCCCGGCAAGCTGGTTAACATTGTGGTGAGCGGATGAATCGCCGTCGCTTTTTGACCCTCAGCATCGCCGCGTCAGCGGCGGTGCTGCTCAGTGGCTGTGGGTTCCGCCTGCGCGGCTCGGAATCCATGCCACGCCTGCCCGCGCTCTCGCTAGAGGGCGATGACAACAGCGCTCTCGCCCAGCAGCTTCGCACTCGCCTGCAGCAGTTAGGCACCGAGGTAGAAAGCGGCGCGCCCTGGCGCGTCACTCTGGGCACCCCTTCCCTTCAGGAGCGGCGCATCGGGACCGATGGCCGTGCCAGCCGTGAGCATGAGCTGACGCTGAGCACGTCGCTGTCGGTGCAGCAGCGGGAAACCAATGCCTACGCCCTGAACAACGCCACGCTGAGTAGCAGCACGCGGATTCGCGTCAGCGATGACGACCTGCTGAACCGCGAGACGCTGTTCCAGGAAGCCGAGCAGACACTGACTCGGCAGCTTGCCCAGCGTATTGTGGAACGCTTAGCTAACCTTGAGGCGCTGCGGTGAAGGTATTTGCCGATCAATTGCCCGCCGCTCTGGCCAGGAAGCTGCCGAAAGCAGTGATCGTGGCGGGTGACGAGCCGCTACAGCATCGTGACGCCTGCGATGCCGTGCGCGCCGCCGCCCGCCAAGCGGGCATCGAAGAGCGCGAAGTGCTGGATGTGGAGCCCAACTTTGCCTGGGGGCGGCTCTTGGAAACCGCGAGCAACCTCTCGCTGTTTGCCACCAACAAACTGTTGGAGCTGCGTTTGGGCAATCAAAAGCTGGGGCAGGAAGGCAGCAAGGCGCTTGCTCAATATGCGGAAATGATGGATGGCAGCGACGACCTGCTATTGGTTAGCATGGGCAAAGTCGATGCCAAGCAGCAGAAAAGCGCTTGGTTCAAAGCCTTAGATAAACAGGGAATTTTTGTTCCCGTATGGCCGGTAGATGCCTCACGGCTTGGCTATTGGCTACGGGATAGGGCCTCGCATCACGGCCTGCAGATCGACCTGGAAGCCGCGCGACTGCTGGGTGAGCGCACCGAGGGTAATCTGCTGGCGGCGGATCAGGAACTACAGAAGCTGGCGTTGATCTACCCGGCTAATACCCGGCTCAACGTCGAGCACATTGCCCAAGGTGTGGAAGACAGCACCCGCTTTGACGTCTTCAATCTGGCGGATGCGTGCTTGAAGGGCGAACCCAGCCGTGCCTCGCGGATTGTGAACGGCCTAAAAAGCGAAGGCGTGGAAGCACCGATTGTGCTGTGGGCGCTCACCCGTGAGCTGCGCACTCTGCTGTCGTTGCATCAGCATTTGGACCAAGGCCAAAGCTTCGAGCATGCCTGCAAATCCCAAAAGCCGATGATTTTTGATAAACGTCGCCCGTCCTATCAAAAAGCCATTAGCCGCCTTTCCATGAAGCGTTTACACAAACTGCTACTAATGGCCCAGCGCCTGGATTTAGCGGTGAAAGGGGCATCTGCCGTGCCTCTATGGCCGGGGCTGCACGACCTCGCCATGACCATGGCAGGGGCAAAAGGCCTCCTGGCGGAAACGCCCTGGACCTATCGCATTAGTGCAAATAATTAGCACTTTGCATTTTCGTCTTAAAACACTCGCTGTTTGTTTCTATACTAATCACTCAGGCTACTCATAGCTTGCTCCCCGATAAGTCTAAGGATGAAGACAATGAAAACAGTGCGTGCTTACCTCTCGACCCTTTTGATTGCTGCGTTAGTGTTTGCCAGCCTGCCCGTTGTGGCGGCCCCTACCGCCCCGCAAGGTATGGATCTGGTATCAACGCAGTCTGTTTTAGCAGGCGACCGTGCCGGTGCGGACCGCGAGCGTATCAATGAAATCCTCGCCCGTGCCGATGTGCAAGATCAACTGCTCAAACAGGGCGTCAATCCCGCCGATGTCGAGGCGCGTGTGGCGGCCCTGAGCGATGCCGAAGCCCAGCAAATGGCGCAGCAGCTTGAGCAGTTGCCCGCCGGTGCTGGCGTGATTGGTGTGCTGTTCGCGGTATTTGTGATTCTGCTGGTAACGGACATTCTCGGTTTAACCGATGTTTACCCGTTCACACGTTAATTCATCCGCGATGATGAACCGTTATGTTAACGCCCGCACTGCGGGCGTTTTACTGTTGAGCCTGCTACTTCTACTGCTAACCGGCTGCGCACGCAGCCCGGTACTGCTTGAAAGCACCAAAGCAAGCCTGACGCCGCAAACCGAGCTTACCGAGGTGCCGTTTTTCGCCCAAACGGAATACCAGTGCGGCCCAGCTACCTTAGCTATGGTGCTTAATCACGAAGGCGTAGAGGCTAGCTTAGACGAGCTGATTCCTCAGGTATTCTTGCCTGGGCGTGATGGCAGCGTGCAGCCGGAAATGCTGGCCACGGTACGCCGCTACGAACGGCTGGCAATTCCCATCCGAGGTACCATGGATGCTCTGCTCACGCACCTGGAAGCAGGTAACCCGGTGGTCGTGATGCAGAACCTCGCCCTGCCCGCCTTTCCCATGTGGCACTATGCGGTGGCCATTGGCTTTGATTTGCCGAACGAAACGCTTGTTCTGCGCAGCGGTGAAATCGAGCGGCACACCCTATCGTTTAGCCGTTTTGATGCTACGTGGGCACGTACTGAGCGCTGGGGGTTTGTGGTCAGCGAGCCGGGCACGCTGCCCGAAGGTGTCACGGCACGCAATGCGTTAGAGGCCATTAGTGCCTTTGAAGAGCAGCACGGCCCCGACACAACGCTGAGTAGCTGGCAGGCATTCAGTGAGCGCTTCCCGCAAAATCCTACTGGGCAGTTTGCGCTAGGCAATGCCCTGTATGCCGATGGCCAGCCCGAAGCCGCCCTGGCCGCCTTCGAGACAGCCACGAGCCTCGACCCGGAGATGGGTGCTGCGTGGCTCAATCTGGCCATTATACAATTCCAGCAAGCGCGCCTTGCAGACGCCAGAGCATCGCTTACCCAAGCCGCTTCCCTAGAAGGCGAATGGCAGCCCCGGGCTAGACAGCTTTTGGAAACGCTATAGCGTCGCCCTGAAGAGCCGTGAGAGGAAGCTTCAACTCGCGACGGTGCTGAAATGCCCCCGTGGGAGGGAGCTTCAGCTCGCGACGGTGGCTTGGCCGGGGCGCCTGACGGCGCCATTCGCCCGCTAAAGCGGCCTCCCACCGAAGCTGATCTGGCAGGGCCAACCTCTGCAGGAAGGCCCGCCCTGACCGCTTAGAACACCCGGTTCAGACCGTTTTGTGCCGCCACTC
Organism: Vreelandella aquamarina; assembly: GCF_900110265.1. Lineage (GTDB taxonomy): Bacteria > Pseudomonadota > Gammaproteobacteria > Pseudomonadales > Halomonadaceae > Vreelandella > Vreelandella aquamarina. The sequence goes on from NZ_FODB01000006.1 coordinate 42,384, forward strand.
GATAGGCTTCTGCCATGGTGGGGTAATTGAAGGTGGTGTTGACGAAGTACTTGAGCGTGTTGGCCTTGCCCTCCTGCTGCATGATGGCCATGCCGATGTGCAGGATCTCCGACGCCTGGTCGCCAAAGCAATGGATACCGAGAATCTCCAGGGTGTCCTGGTGGAACAGGATCTTCAGCATACCGACCGTATCGCCGGTGATCTGGGCACGGGCGGTATCCTTGAAAAACGCCTTGCCGACTTCGTAAGGCACTTTCGCTTCGGTCAGCTCGCGCTCATTGGGGCCAAAGGAGCTGATTTCAGGAATGGTATAGATACCGGTCGGCACATCGCTGACAAAGCGGTACTCTTTTTCCAGCAGCTCGTTACAGGAGTTTAGGCCCTGATCGTAGGCGGCACTGGCCAGGCTTGGCCAACCTATGACGTCGCCCGCCGCATAAATATGCGGAATCGAGGTGCGGTAGTGCTCATCCACGCTGAGCTGGCCCCGGCCATTCGCTTCCAGGCCGATGTTCTCCAGCCCCAAGCTGTCGGTGTTACCAGTACGGCCGTTGGCCCATAGGAATGCATCGGCACGGATTTTCTTACCGGATTTCAGGCGTACCACTACGCCTGCTTCATCACCCTCGACACTCTCGTACTCTTCGTTATGACGAATCAGCACGCCGTGCTTGCGTAGGTGATAAGAGAGCGCATCGCTGATCTCATCGTCCAAGAACGACAACAGGCTATCCCGGTTGTTGATCAGGTCTACCTTCACGCCAAGCCCCGAGAAGATAGAAGCGTACTCACAACCGATAACGCCCGCGCCGAAAATTACCAGCGTACGCGGCGTGTGAGACAGGCTCAGGATGGTATCGGAACAGTAGATGCGCGGATGACGGAAGTTGATATCCGCCGGGCGATAAGGGCGTGAGCCGGTGGCGATGACGATTTTCTTGGCCACTAACTCTTCCATCCCCTCTTGGCGGTCGCGAACGACGACAGTATGTTCGTCTTTGAAACGCGCGACGCCGTGAAAGAGGTCGATTCGATTACGCGCGTAGAATGTCGTACGCATTTCGACTTGTTTGTCGATGGTACCGCGGGAGCGTTCCATCACTTTTGGGAAGGAGAACCAGCGGGGCTCACCGATATCGCGGAACATTCGGTTGGTATTGAACGCCATGATCTGCTTGACCTGATGGCGCAGCGCTTTGGAAGGAATAGTGCCCCAGTGGGTGCAGTTACCGCCTACCTGGGCCTGCTTCTCAATTATCGCCACCCGCATACCGTGCTTAGCAGCATTAATAGCAGCGCTTTCCCCAGCGGGGCCGGTACCGATCACCACGACATCGTAATTGTGAACCGCCATACGGTTTGGATCTCCTTGTTCCCTGACATCATCAATTCATTAGCGCATACGTAAACGCCCGCGGTTAAGCGAGCGTTTGATGTTATTTAACGCGTAGTAGCATCAGCGGTTAGCGGCGCGTTGCATCGTAACCTAAGTCGGCGCCACGGCTTTCATCACTACGGCGCCGTACGCTACCGCGTTTGCGGTTCTCTTCTTCGCATACTTCGTCTTTACCACCGCAGATATCGCAGCCATCCTTCATGCCGATTTGATTAAGCCCACCGCAGGAGCCTGCAATGGGTTTACGCCCCATCAGCACGCCAACGGCCATCGCGCCCATAATCAGCGCCATAAACCCGAATACCAGTAGCCAAATTGCCATGTTGTCCTCCTAGCATTACGTTAGGTACCTCACCTGCCGACAATACTTGTGCCGATAAGTGCCTTAAAAATCTACCTCCCATTGTACCTCAGCCACCGCAAAATGATCAGGCATTGGGTGTTTTTCAGCACGGATATTCGCATCTGCCAACAAAACGGTAAACAAAAACAAACGGGGCTAGCCCAAAGGCTAGCCCCGTTTCTAACGTTCGCTGATGCGATATTAGCCGCCGAAGTCATCCAGCAGGATGTTTTCCGGCTCAACGCCCATATCAAGCAGCAGCTTGATAACAGAGGCGTTCATCATGGGCGGCCCACACATATAGTACTCACAATCTTCAGGCGCCGGATGGTCCTTCAGGTAGTTTTCATACAATACATTGTGGATGAAGCCCGTCGGGCCTTCCCAGTTATCTTCCGGCTGCGGATCGGAGAGTGCCAAGTGCCACTCAAAGTTCGGGAACTCTTCCGCCAGCTGGTCGTACTCTTCGTTGTAGAAGGTCTCACGCCAGGAGCGCGCGCCGTACCAGAACGAAATCTTACGCGTCGATTTCAGACGCTTAAGCTGGTCAAAGATATGGCTACGCATCGGGGCCATACCGGCACCACCACCGATGAAGACCATTTCAGCGTCGGTGTCTTTGGCGAAGAACTCACCAAACGGCCCCATCACCGTTACCTTGTCACCCGGCTTCAGGTTGAAGACGTAGGTGGACATCAGGCCCGGCGGATGACTGCTGCCAGGAGGCGGAGTTGCGATACGAATGTTGAACTTGAGGAGGCCTTTCTCTTCCGGGTAGTTCGCCATGGAGTAGGCGCGGATGACTTCCTCGTTGTTCTTGTGGGAAATGTCGAATAGACCAAACTTTTCCCAGTCGCCACGGTACTCTTCTTCGATATCGAAGTCAGAGAACTTGATGTCGTAAGGCGGCGCTACCAGCTGTACATAACCACCGGCGCGGAAGGCAACTTCTTCACCTTCAGGCAGCTTCAAGTTCAGCTCTTTGATGAAGGTCGCCACGTTCGGGTTGGCGGTTACTTCGGTTTCCCACTTCTTAACGCCGAAGACTTCTTCCGGCACTTCTATTTTCATATCCTGCTTCACAGGAACCTGACAAGAGAGGCGCCAGCCTTCTTTCTTCTCACGCATGGTGAAGTGCGACTCTTCCGTCGGCAGAATAGAACCGCCGCCCTCTTCTACTCGGCACTTACATTGGGCGCAGGAACCACCGCCACCACAGGCAGAAGAAAGGAAAATACCGTTGGCCGCCAGGGTGTTCAAAAGCTTGCCGCCGGCCTGGGTCTTCAGGGTGTGCTCAGGGTCGCCGTTGACTTCAATGGTCACGTCCCCGCTACTCACTAGCTTGCTGCGCGCTGCCAGAATGATCGCCGTTAAGCTAATAACGATGACCGTGAACATGACAACACCGAGCAAGATGACAGATGTATCAACCATGTCGGTTTCCTATTGCTGAAGGTTTTCTGTACCTCGGCAGCCTAGGCTGCCGAGAAAACCGGCTCCGATTAAAGCTGAATGCCAGAGAAGGACATAAAGCCCAGTGACATTAAGCCAACGGTGATAAACGTGATGCCAAGGCCCTGCAGACCGCCCGGCACGTCGCTGTACTTCAGCTTTTCACGAATACCCGCCAGAGCAGCGATTGCTAGCGCCCAACCGGTACCAGCGCCGAAGCCATATACCACGGCCTCACCGAAGTTATAGCTACGCTCTACCATGAACAGTACGCCACCCAGGATGGCGCAGTTTACGGTGATCAGCGGTAGGAAAACGCCCAGCGCGTTGTAAAGCGACGGTACGTACTTATCAAGGAACATCTCCATGATCTGTACCAGTGCCGCGATAACACCGATGTAAGAGAGCAGACCCAGGAATGACAGGTCGATGTTTTCAGCACCGCTAATGCCGGTCCAGGTCAGCGCGCCTTCCTGCAGCAGGTACGTGAATACCAGGTTATTGACCGGCACAGTGATCGTCAGTACGACGATAACCGCAATACCGAGACCGATGGCAGAAGACACCTTCTTGGATACCGCGAGGAACGTACACATGCCCAGGAAGAAGGCAAGTGCCATGTTCTCGACGAATACCGAAGCGACGAAAAGGCTTAGATAGTGTTCCATGTTACACGGCCTCCTTCGGCTTGGTGTTGTGCTTCATCTTAAACTCGTTCTCTTCGACTTGCTCCGGGTTGACAGAGCGCAGTACCCAGATCAACAGACCAATGATGAAGAAAGCAGACGGCGGCAGCAGCAGCAGACCGTTCGGCACGTACCAGCCACCATTCTGAATGGTCGGCAGTACAGTGAAGCCGAACACGCTGCCAGCACCCAGCAGTTCGCGGAAGAAACCTACCACCATCAGGACGAAACTGTAGCCCAGGCCATTACCGATACCATCCAGGAACGACATGCCCGGCGTATTGGACATCGCGAAACCTTCCGCGCGGCCCATTACGATACAGTTGGTGATGATCAGACCGACGAACACCGACAGCTGCTTGGACATTTCGTAAGCATAGGCTTTGAGGATCTGGTCGACCACGATAACCAACGAGGCAATGATGGTCATCTGAACGATGATACGAATCGAAGACGGAATGTGATTCCGAATCAACGATACGAACAGGTTCGAAAAAGAGGTTACGAAAATAACCGCCAGCGACATGACCAGCGACACGCTCATGCTGGTGGTCACCGCCAGTGCAGAACAGATCCCCAGAATCTGAAGCGCAATGGGGTTGTTCTTAAAAATAGGCGCCGTTAAAACGCCTTTTGCATTTACATCCGCCATGATCAGGCCCCCTCAACGTCGTCGAAGTCAGTCTCGGTGTCTTCGGCGTCTGATGGCTCGGTACCGCTGCGGAATTTAGCCAGGTAAGGAGCAAAGCCCTCTTCGCTGAGCCAGAACTGCAGCATGTTGGTCACGCCGTTACTGGTCAGCGTGGCACCGGAAAGCGCATCGACTTCGTACTCGTTACTCGCGCCGCCTTTGGTCAGGTGGATTTCAGGAGAGAGGTCGCCCTCTTCGCTGTAAATCTTTTTACCTTCCCACTGGGCTTGCCAGCGCGGGTTGTTTACCTCAGCACCTAGACCCGGTGTTTCTGCGTGGTCGTAGTAGGTGATACTGACGATGGTATTGCCGTCACCCTCTACCGACAGGAATCCCATCATACGGCCCCACAGGCCCTGCCCACGAATAGGCAGAACGATCTGGTCAGGATTCTCAGGATCGCCTACTAGGTACACAGTCGCGAATTTTTCTACGCGCGAGAATCCCGCGATGTCACGTTCGCCAGACAGCGTACGGCCAGTGGCCGGATCGCGTGCAGCTTCAAAACCGTCATAGGTGTCGGGGTCGAACTGGTCGGAGTACTCTCCGGTTTCCAGTTCAACAACACGGGCGGTGATCTGGGTGCTGAACGCCTCTTCCACATCCATACCCGGCTCGTAAAGACGTGCCACGTTGAGGATGTTGGTTTTACGGTCCAGCTCCTGATTGAGCTGCTGCGCTGGGCGCAGTGCTACGGCCGCCGTCGAAACGATGACCGAGCACACGATGCACAGCGAGAACGCTACGATCAGGACTTTCTTGATGGAGTTGTTACCTTGTGCCATTAGGCAGTCTCCTCGGCCGGTGTACCAGTGCGCTTGAGACGGCGCTTCACATTGGCCTGGACGAAGAAGTGGTCAATCAGCGGCGCAAACAGGTTGGCGAACAGGATGGCCAGCATGATGCCTTCCGGGAACGCCGGGTTTACCACGCGGATTAGAACGGTCATCACACCGATCAGCGCGCCAAATACCAAACGGCCTTGGTTAGTCATGGAAGCGGACACAGGGTCAGTCGCCATAAACACCATACCGAAGGCAAACCCACCAATGACGAGGTGCCAGTACCACGGCATCGCGAACATGGGGTTGGTTTCAGAACCGATCAGGTTGAACAGCGTGCTGGTAATCACCATACCCAGGAATACACCCAGCATGATGCGCCAGTTGGCAATCTTGGTCCACAGCAGTACGGCAGCACCGATCAGGATGGCCAGCGTCGATACTTCGCCAACAGAGCCAGGGATAAAGCCTAGGAAGGCATCCCACCAGCTATAGGTGTTGGTCAGCGCAGTCATACCGTCTTGGAACGCCATAGAAAGCGCAGTAGCACCGGTGTAGCCGTCGGCTGCTACCCATACTGCGTCACCAGAAATTTGTGCCGGATAAGCAAAGTAGAGGAACGCGCGGCCCGTCAGCGCAGGGTTCAGGAAGTTCTTACCCGTGCCGCCGAAGATCTCCTTACCGATCACGACACCGAAGGTAATGCCGAGTGCAACCTGCCATAGTGGAATAGTGGCTGGCAGAATCAGCGCAAACAGCACGGAAGTCACGAAGAAACCTTCGTTGACTTCGTGACCACGCTTAATGGCGAACAGCACTTCCCAGAAACCACCCACGACGAACGTCACGAGGTAAATGGGCAGGAAGTATGTCGCGCCAAGAACGAAGTTAGCCCACAGGCTGCTGGGATCATGACCGCCCGCGAGGGTCATCATGATGGCATCGCGCCAGCCGTTCATGGAGGCATAACCCGCTTCGATGGCAGTGTTCGCCTGCCAGCCTGCGTTCCACATACCGAAGAACATGGCCGGGAAGGTACACATCCATACCGTGATCATGATGCGTTTCAGGTCGACGCCATCACGCACGTGAGCGGTGGTTTTTGCAACGCTGGGGGGCGAGTAGAAAATCGTATCTACCGCTTCATAGAGCGGATAGAACTTTTCGTACTTACCACCTTTGTGGAAGTGCGGCTCGAGATTATCGAGTGTTTGTCGAATACCCATCATCAGGCCTCTTTCTCGATCATGGTGAGATTGTCACGCAGGATGGGGCCGTACTCATATTTGCCGGGGCAAACGTAGGTACACAGCGCCAGATCCTCTTCGTCCAGCTCAAGACACCCGAGCTGCATGGCAACCTCAATGTCGCCCACAATCAGCGAACGCAGCAGTTGCGTTGGCATGATATCCAACGGCATGACGCGCTCGTAGTTACCCACCGGCACCATGGCACGCTCGGAGCCATTTGTAGAAGTAGTCGGCGCGTAGTTACTCAGGCCTTTAAATTTGGAAAGATAAATGCCCATAACGGAGTGGCGATTCGCACCCAGAGATAACCATCCCATAAAGGTGCGCTTATTGCCCTCTTCCAGCAAACTGATTTGGTTGTGGAAGCGACCCAGATAAGTCAGTTTGCCTTCAGCGGCAGCGCCAGAGAAAACCGAGCCGGAAATCACGCGGGTGTCATCGGGTTTGATGACTTCACCTGCTAAGAGTTCTTGAGTGCTGGCACCCACACGGGTACGCAGAATGCGCGGTTTTTCTGCACGCGGGCCACCTACCGCTACGATGCGGCTTATGTCCAGCTTACCTTCTACAAACAGCTTGCCGAAGGCAATCACGTCCTGATAACCGATGTGCCACACTTTCTTATGCAGCGCCACGGGCGAGAGGTAGTGAATGTGTGTGCCTACCAAACCAGCCGGATGCGGCCCAGCAAAGCTTTCGGTTTTTACACCGCTGACATCACCACCCGGAATTGAGGCGTTTGCACCCGTGCACAGAAAAACGTTGCCCTCGGTCAGGCGGGTTAGCACCTTGAGGCCGTCTTCAAATGCTTGGGCATTTTCATTGATGATAAAGGCAGGGTCAGCGCTTAGCGGATGAGTATCTACAGCGGTGACAAAGATATCAGCAGGAACGCTATCGATGGCTGGTGTGCGTGAGAAAGGACGGGTGCGCAGGGCAGTCCAAAGTCCTGACTCAACAAGCTGATCGACAACGGCTTGACGATCAAGCTGTCCTAAAGCACCACGATCATGAGAAGCAAATGTAATCGCTTCTTCATTTTCATCGACTTTAATAACCACAGACAGCAGACGACGTTTTTCGCCACGGTTAATTGCGACTACTTCACCACCGGCAGGCGCGGTAAAACGCACGCCATCAATTTTCTTGTCGGTGAAGAGAAGCTGGCCTAACTTGACCTTGTCCCCTTCCTGAACTTCCATTGTTGGTTTCATACCAACATAGTCAGTGCCCAGGATTGCCACGTGACGCACAGGCTGCGCATCTTCAATACGCTGCTCGGGCGCTCCCGTGATGGGGAGATCCAGGCCTTTTTTGACTTCGATCATAGTCTCGCCCAGTTGATGGATCGGATATACGAAGGTAAGGGGTTCGAATGCTTATTTTCTGCCCAGTGAATTCTTATTTTCTGTTCAGATTGTTACCAGTCAGGCCCAAGCAAGCTTGAACCACCCCGAAAAATCTATCGCATTATAAAGATAAGCGCGGCCAATGACCACATCCCTGATGGCCTCCAAAAGTGCTATATGCATTTGTAGTGCATTTGTTTCTGGTACAAAAAACGCCACCCGAAGGTGGCGTTGATTCAACGTTTTAAGTAATGCCCTAATTTAGCGCACTACGGACCTGCACTCATTAACTCGCCTGACGTGGCAGCTTCAAAAACTGCACATTCGACATATGCTGAAGAATACGAATGACCTGGCAGCTATAACCAAACTCATTGTCGTACCAGACGTAGACCACTGCATGATTGCCGTTAGCAATGGTCGCTTTGGCATCAACAATGCCCGCGTGGCGATTACCAACGAAGTCAGAAGAAACCACTTCTGCAGAGTCAACGAAATCGATTTGCTTTTGGTAAGCAGAATCAATCGACATACGGCGCAGGTAGTCGTTCAGCGCGTCTGCATCGGTACCTTTATCCAGCGTCAGATTCAAAATCGCCATAGATACGTTCGGGGTCGGTACGCGAATGGCGTTACCAGTCAGCTTGCCTTCTAACTCCGGCAGCGCCTTAGCAACCGCTTTAGCTGCGCCTGTTTCGGTCAGCACCATGTTAAGCGCCGCACTACGGCCACGACGATCACCTTTATGATAGTTATCAATCAGGTTCTGGTCGTTGGTATAGGAGTGAACGGTCTCAACGTGCCCTGTCGCCACACCGTACTCATCGTTGAGTACTTTCAACACCGGCACAATGGCGTTCGTCGTACAGGAAGCCGCCGACACGATGCGGTCATTATCGCCAATCGTTTCGTGATTAATGCCGAATACGATATTTTTGATGTCACCTTTACCCGGCGCCGTCAGCAGCGCTTTTGCTGCACCTTTACACTCAAGGTGCTGGCCTAGACCCGCTTCATCACGCCAAATACCGGTGTTATCAACAATCACCGCGTTGTGAATATCGTAGGTGGTGTAATCAATTTCGCTGGGGGAGTCGGCGTAGATGACCTGCACCACGTTGCCGTTAATGGTCAGCGTACGCGCGTCAGCATCCACGGCGATGGTGCCATCAAACGGGCCATGAACCGAGTCGCGGCGCAGCAGACTGGCACGCTTCTCCAGGTCTTTCGCCACATCACCACGGCCGCGCACCACAATGGCACGCAAACGCAGTAGGTTTCCGCCGCCAGCCTTCTCGACCATCACGCGCGCCAGCAGGCGACCAATACGGCCAAAACCATACAGCACGACGTCTTGAGGCTCGCCTTTGTTGCCGCCCGGCTGAAAGCCGTCGATGATCTCGCCTAGCTCATGGCGCAAAAACGCATCAAGGTCGCCACCGCCCTGGCGCTTAAAGCTCACTGCTAGCTTACCCACATCGACGTGAGCAGGCCCCAGATTCATCTCACTCATCGCTTTTACGATGGGGTACGTGTCTTCTACCGACAGCTCTGTGCCTTCAATTTTGCGCACAAAACGGTGATCTTTAAGGATACGAATGACCGACCGCTTGATCAGAGAGCGTCCGAACATCGTGGCCACAACGTTGTTCTGGCGATAGAGCTGCCCCACTAGTGGGATCATTTGCTCCGCCAGAGCTTCGTTGTTTTGCCATTCCTGAAAAACGTTTTCGAGCGCTTGCTGACTCACGTGCGGCCTCATTGAGTTATGAACGGGGATGTCCCGAGCATTATCCGGAGCTTATTAAGGTGCCGCAATGGATGGATAGTCGCACAACATGTAGGGGTATTACAGAAACAGGGTATTGACTACAAACGCCAATGATGCAGCGACCAAGCGATCTTAACACCCCATGGCGCCAAAGCCTCTGCGCGAAAGGGCGGATCGTGTATGATCTTGGTTCCGTTTCTGTGCAAAACGATACCTTTACTATGCCTTCTTTCTCTCTGCTCGAACCGCCTCAGCCGCAAGGGATTCGCGATACGCTCTATTTGCAAGCGCCGCCGGGCAGTGCGACTGCCCTGGCGCTAGCTCAGGTAGCGTCAAGCGCACCGTTACTGGTGATCACTCCCAACACCGCCAGCGCCCAGAGGCTGGAACAAGATCTCGCTTTTTATAGCAGCGTGCCGGTTCTCCCCTTCCCCGATTGGGAAACCTTGCCCTACGACAGCTTCTCGCCCCACCAAGATATTATTTCTGCTCGGCTGAGAACGCTGCGCCTGCTACAGGATGGCGTGCGCGGTATCGTGCTTGTGCCAGTCAATACCCTCATGCAGCGGCTGCCGCCTGTCTCGTACATCGCTGGCCGCGTGATGACGCTAAAGGCGGGGGCCACGCTGAATCGCGAAACCTTCCGCGAATCGCTCTCCCGGGCAGGCTATCGTGCGGTAGAGACCGTTTATGAGCCGGGCGAATACGCCATGCGCGGCGCGATTATCGACCTATTTGCCATGGGCATGGATGAGCCGATTCGTATTGATCTATTTGATGATGAGATCGACACACTGCGCCACTTCGACCCCGGCAGCCAGCGCTCTACCGACAAAGTGGATGTCATCGAACTGCTGCCTGCCCATGAATACTCGCTAAGCCGCAGCGCGATTGCCTGCTTTCGTGAGCAGTTTGAGACCCTGTTTGATGTCGACCCGCGCCAGTGCCCGCTCTATAACGATGCGCTGAAAGCGATTCCCTCTCCTGGGCTAGAGCAGTATTTACCGCTCTTTTTCGAGGAAACCGCCTCACTGTTTGAGCATCTCACCGAAGACACTCGCATCGCCTTGCTCCCAGACGTTTTCCACGCGGCTGAGCAGCACTGGCAGTCGATTGAATCACGCTATGAGAATTTAGGTGTTGACCCTACACGGCCGCTACTACCGCCTCACCGGGCGTTCTTCCCGGTTAACGAAGTGTTTTCAGCCATTAAAGCGCGGCCTCGCCTTGAGTTCACTGAGGACGACAGCCAATGCCATGCGCTTGCTCCTCTGGCCCAAGCACTCCCTTCTCTGGCCATCAATGCGCGTGCCAAACAGCCGCTGAGCGAGCTGGCGAGCTTCTTAGATAACCATCCCAAGACCCGCATGCTGTTTGTTGCCGAGTCTCGCGGGCGGCGAGAAGCACTGGAGGAAGTCCTCTCCCCGCTGAAACTATCGCTGCCCCATAGCGATAGTTTCCAGGCTTTTTTAGCAGGCAGCGAGCACATCGCTATAACGGAAAGCTTGGTGGGTAGCGGCCTATGGCTCACCGAGCCCGATGTCGCGGTAATTAGCGAAACCGAGCTGTTTGGCGACGTCGTGCGGCAAAGCCGTCGGCGGGAAAAAGCCACCGACGATAACGAACTAGCGGTCCGTCACCTTTCCGAGTTGCGCGAAGGAGCACCGGTGGTTCACCAAGCCCACGGCGTAGGCCGCTACCTGGGCCTGGAGACTCTGGAAGCGGGCGGCCAGGCCAACGAGTTTCTCGCCCTCTCCTATGCAGACGGTGCCAAGCTGTATGTGCCGGTGGATAGCCTGCACCTTATTTCACGCTATAGCGGCGCCGATGACGAACTCGCTCCGCTGCATAAGCTGGGCTCCGACCAGTGGGAGAAAGCCCGCCGCAAAGCCGCTGAAAAAATTCGCGACACCGCCGCAGAGCTATTGGATATTTACGCCCGCCGTGAAGCCCAGCAAGGCACAGTGTACGACCCGCCCGGCGATGAGTATGTGCGTTTTGCGGCCAGCTTCCCGTTTGAGGAAACACCGGATCAGAAGGCGGCTATCGAAGCAGTGATCAGCGACATGGTCTCTCCTCAGCCAATGGATCGCGTGGTGTGCGGCGATGTGGGCTTTGGTAAAACCGAGGTGGCCATGCGCGCCGCCTTCCTCGCCGTACAGTCCGGCAGACAGGTCGTAGTGCTAGTGCCGACAACGCTGCTAGCACGCCAGCACTTCGAGAACTTCCGCGACCGCTTTGCCGACACTGCCGTCAATATCAGCCTAATCTCGCGCTTTACCGGTGGCAAAGAGATGACGCAAACCCTGGAAGGCATCAAAAGCGGCCAAACCGGTATCGTTATTGGCACCCATAAGCTGCTCTCGAAAAGCGTCGAGCTGCCCAAAATGGGACTGCTGATTATCGATGAAGAGCACCGCTTCGGCGTCGCCCAAAAAGAGAAGTTGAAAACCCTACGCGCGGAAATCGACATTCTCACACTCACCGCCACGCCCATTCCGCGTACGCTCAATATGGCCATGAGTGGCATCCGTGACCTTTCTATCATCGCCACTCCGCCCGCAAGGCGCTTATCGGTAAAAACTTTTATACAGCAGCGCGATAACAGCATTATTAAGGAAGCGCTACTGCGGGAGATCCTGCGCGGCGGTCAGGTCTACTTCCTGCACAACGAAGTTAAAACCATTGAGAATGCTGCTGAACAGATCCGCGAGCTAGTGCCGGAAGCCCGCGTTGCTGTGGCCCACGGCCAGCTTCCAGAGCGCAGCCTTGAGCGGGTGATGTCTGATTTCTACCACCGACGCTTTAACGTGCTGGTGTGCTCCACCATTATAGAAACCGGCATTGACGTACCTAGCGCCAACACCATTTTGATTGAGCGTGCGGATAAGTTCGGCCTAGCACAGCTACACCAGCTGCGCGGCCGCGTAGGGCGCAGCCACCATCAGGCCTATGCTTACCTACTAACCCCGCCACCCAAAGCCATGACGCGAGATGCCGTAAAACGCCTTGAGGCGATTAGCGCCTCCGACGACCTGGGGGCAGGCTTTACATTGGCCAGCCACGATATGGAAATTCGCGGTGCGGGTGAGCTTTTGGGCGACGAGCAAAGCGGCCAAATGGAAACCATTGGCTACACCCTTTATATGGAAATGCTGGACCGGGCGGTGAAAGCAATCCGCGCAGGCAAAACCCCTAACATCGACGCGCCCTTCAACACAGGCGTCGAAATAAGCCTGAATCTGCCTGCCCTCATTCCCGATGATTACATTCACGATGTACAGCAGCGCCTAGTCATGTATAAACGCATCGCTAATACGCAATCAGATACCGAGCTTAAAGAGTTGCAGGTAGAGTTGATCGACCGTTTTGGTCTACTGCCACAGCCGTTGAAGAACCTGATTCGGCAGACGAAGCTGCGCCACCGGGCAGAACAGCTCGGTGTTGCGCGCATAGAAGCAGGTGAACAGCGCGGCCGCGTGATTTTTAACACCACTACCCAGGTAGACCCGCTGACCCTGGTCACGCTGATTCAAAAATCTCCCCAGCACTACCGCTTAGATGGTTCCGATACTTTACGTTTTGAATTTCCAATGGAAACGGTCGAACAGCGTTTCGAAAAGATTGAAGCACTGCTAACGACCCTTAATCAAAAAGTAGCGGCGGCGTGAACCTTGGGGCAAACTTGTCATTAAGCAGCACATATCGGTAACGCATCGCTGCCCATTACCATGCGTACCAGCAGTGCATACATTGATTAGGATCGACCATGAACATTCGTAAGAACATTACCCGTTGGGGACCTACCAGCCTGGCAGTTCTGCTGGCAGCGAGCCTTGTGGGCCCCGTTTATGCACAGCCGTCGGCCGAGCAGGCCGAAAGCACTGCGGCGATTACTGACGACGCCACTGCTAGTGCAGAGCAAGTTGCTGAGGCGCAGGAACTACCGCGCGGCCACTTCCGACTACCCGAGCACGGCGATATTATTGGTGAGTACTACACCGTTACGGTGGAGGACCCCGAAGAGACGCTTATCGACATCGCTCGTCGCCATAATATTGGCTACGAAGAGATTCGCATGGCGAACCCAGACGTTAGCTTATGGGTACCGGGTAAAGGCACCGAGGTAGTGATCCCTGCGCGGTACATTCTGCCGCCTGCGCCACGCGAGGGCGTGGTGGTCAATCTCTCCGAGCTGCGCCTTTACTACTACCCTGCCGACAACCCCGGCATTGTGGAAACCTACCCTGTCAGCGTTGGCCGCGAGGAGTTTGCGACTCCGGTAGGCATCACGCGGACCACGGTCAAAGTCAAAGACCCTGCCTGGGCACCGCCCGCCTCGATGCGTCGTGAAGCGGCTGCAAGAGGCGAGCCTGCACCCGCTATCGTTCCACCAGGGCCTGACAACCCGCTTGGCCGTCATGCCATCTTGCTGGCTATGCCGAGCTACTTGATCCATGGGACCAATCGCCCTGATGGCGTGGGTATGCGTGTCAGCCGTGGCTGTATTCGCATGTACCCGGAAGATATCGAGTCGCTGTATGAACGCCTACCAAGCGGCACTAAGGTAAACCTGATGGATGCGCCTTTTAAAGCAGGCTGGGCGGCAGACGGCACACTGTTTGTGCAATCCCACCCTCAGCTGGAAGAGAACGTAGGCAACTTTGAGCCGCTTCTTAATGCCATTGAGCGGGTCAGCGAACTGGCAGAAGATCAAGCAGAAGTGGATTACGAGCAAGTCAAACGCGCGGTGGAAGCACCAGACGGCCGCTTTGTGGCGCTATATGGCCCGCAAGCACCCGCCCCTGAGCAGGAACCCGAGCCGCAGCCCACTCAGCAGCTAGAGGGAATTTTGGAAGGTGTCGAGCTTTCCACGACCGTTCGAGTTGAAGGCGACGCTTAACGCGCAAAGCGCTAGCCAACAAAAAACCCCGCCGAGGCGGGGTTTTTCACATCTACAGCGACCACCGAACATGCATCATGCTCGGTGGCCCAAGCAGAATTACTTCTGCATGGAACGCTGGAACATGCGGTTCATTTCTTCACGGTTCTGCTCAGACATCTGCAGAGCAGCTTGCGCGTCGCGCTGAGCTTGGTTTGCAGTGTTCAGAGCTTGTGAAGCCATGCTGCGTGCTTCTGCGGCATCAGCCTGTGCAGATTCAGCAGTCATGCGAACTTCTTCCAGAGCGCTGGTAGAAGCACAGCCAGCCAGGATTGCCAGAGAAGCGGCAGCGGCAGTCATCTTCAGAGCAGTCTTCAGAGTCATAATGTTCTCCTTGAGTCTTCCTTGGGTACTACGTTAAGGGTATGACAAAAAATAAAGCTAAAGCGTTAGCTTAAATTTGTCTACCTGCGGTGCAGGTTCTTTACAGCGACTTGTACCAGGGTTACGTACCAAGGCACGCAAGTCAAACGCTGTTTTATAATAGACCACAGCGGTTGTCTATAGCCACATATTTAAAACCTAGAACTTCCTTCAACAACACAAGCCTAGCGGATCACCACGCGTGTGCCAACATCTACTAATTCGGCCACACGTACGATCTGTTCATTGGTGACTGCCACACACCCTTGGGTCCAGTGGAAGCTACCATGGATCTCTGGATCACCGCCGCCAACTCCGTGAATCCCAATAGCGCCACCCAACGCAGTATTCTGCGGGGGAGAGCCATAACGCCGGTAGTGGTCAAAATAGGCTTCGTAATCCGCTTGGGAGTAGATACCTTTTTCAAGCGCCATACGTGCGTGAGGTGGCGTAGGATAATCGATACCAATAAAGATATGCCACTGGCTTTCGAAATTAAATCGATTAACTCTGAATTCGCCCAGCGGTGTAACGTTATCGCCGCGAATTCGCTGGGTTTTTGCGCCACCGCGCCCCAATGAAATAGGCGCAAAGCGCTCTACCAGCGCATTCCCGCGAAAAATGGTCAGCGTTGCCTCTTTATCGTCAATTAGCACCCACAACTCACTACTGTGGCGTGGCACAGCAGCGCGAGAAAGCAGCGTCTCAACCAAATCGGTTGACTCATAATCATTCACAGCGCTTGTAGCAGTTGCGCTAGCCACTGCTGGCCAGCCCAGTGCCAACGCCAAAAATCGGCGACGGTTCACAGACATTATTTTGCTCTCAAATACAGGCCAGTGTGGCTAGGCCGAGGACACATTAGTGGCGGCTGTTATACCTTATTCACACAGCTATTGTCAGCGTTTCGACCATCAAATTAGCGTTCAGAATAACGAGCAGCACTGAAACAAACTTTAATTCAACGTTCACTAAATATCGTCAAACTCCTGCATGCTCGCGACTAGTTTGCGAGCTTCTGCATTATGACCTTCTGCCAATGCGCTAAAAAACGTCTCCTCGGGCTCAATTTTGGCCCGAGAAGCGCGATGTTCATAAAGGCTTTGCAACTTACGATGGGACTCTACCGCTGTTTTGGTTAGCTCATCAATCGAACCTGCCACGCTCTGCTTTGCCAGAGCATCAAGCTCAGGGGGCTGGGGGAAGTCGCTTGAATCGTCAAACCATATTTCTAACACTTCACGATGATCCGAGCCATCGTGCAACAGCGCCTCAAGCCCTGTTTTCATCTTTAGCTCGCTATCGGCTAGGTAGGTGAGCACCATGGCTAGG
Source organism: Vreelandella aquamarina (assembly GCF_900110265.1). Taxonomy (GTDB): domain Bacteria; phylum Pseudomonadota; class Gammaproteobacteria; order Pseudomonadales; family Halomonadaceae; genus Vreelandella; species Vreelandella aquamarina. The sequence continues at coordinate 58,741 of NZ_FODB01000006.1, forward strand.
CGCTCATGCTCGGCTTGTTCTGCGCCAGCGCTGTATTGGCGCGCCATGCGGCCATGATAACCCGCTGCCCACTCAATGAGATCTTTGACTTGATTATAGCGCATCCGTGCCTCCTGTATCGCTGTTTCCATACAACGTGGTGACGAATAGGCACATTTCAACCTATCAGAGTAAGCAACCAGACGCTATTGGCAACCTCTCCCTCTATCACCACCGCACTGCCGCTGGACTACCACTCTTGGCTTGTCTCCCGTAGCGAGGCAATATCACGCTTAGCCGCTTGGAGGTTCTCTAACAGTTGCTCGGCTAACGTCAACTGGCTACCTACCGCAATCATAGAAGGATTTTGCACAGCGCGACGCGCAGCACCATCATCACTGTGCAGCTTCTCTAGCTGCCCCACCAGCCAGTAAAGCCAGCTTTCCGGCTGCTGCATGGCATCGCGTAGACGCTGCAGCTCTGCCACATCGGGGCCGTCACTGGCGAGCAGCGCGCGCCAGTCATGGCTCGTCAACCGTGCGTGCTCGGTTACCTCTTTGAGCAGCGAGCCCAGTGCTAGCTCGAACAGCGCCAGCGCGCTCTCTTCGATGGCCATCCGTCGGGCAGGGCTGTGCTCATCATCGCCAACCGGCAGGCCGACCAGCAGCTCGGCCTGATACAGCAGTTGATTGGTACGCGAACGCGGGCTCACTTGCGCTTATCCTCCACATGCCATTTGCCGCCTTCAAAGGTCGCCTTCCAGCCGGTCGCTTTGCCCTCTTCGTCTGTCATCACGTACTGCTCTTTGTTTTTACGCGAGAAGCGGATCTGCGCGGGGCGGCCATCGGGGTCTTCGCTTGGCGCATCAAGAATAAAGTGATACTTCTCTGGCAGCTCGTCAGCGTGAGCTTTCAGCTCTTTAACCAGCGGCGGGCGGGTTTCACGATTTTTAGGGAACTTACTAGCAGCCAGGAACAAGCCACTAGCGCCATCCCGTAACACGTAATGATCTTCCACCTTTTGGCAGGCAAGTTCGGGCATGGGAATCGGGTCCATCTTCGGCGGCGCGACGTCACCACTGCGCAGCAGCTTGCGGGTGTTTTTACACTCGCTGTTGGTGCAGCCAAAGTATTTGCCAAATCGGCCAGATTTTAGCTGCATCTCGGAGCCGCACTTATCGCACTCAATGACCGGGCCATCGTAGCCTTTAATCTTGAACTTGCCGCTCTCTACTTCGTAACCGTCACAGTCTGGGCTGTTGCCACAAATATGAAGCTTACGAGTTTCGTCAATCAGGTAGTTATCCATCGCCGTGCCGCATTTCGGGCAACGACGCTTGGCACGTAGGGCATTGGTTTCCGCTTCTTCGCCCGCGTCTTCCGCCACGGCCTCTTCACCAGGAATCAGGTCAATGGTGGTTTTGCAGCGTTCTTTAGGCGGCAAGTTGTAGCCGCTGCAGCCCAAAAATACACCGGTAGAGGCGGTTCGAATCTGCATTTTTCGGCCACAGCTGGGGCAGTCGATATCAGTCGGCACCGGCTGGTTCGGACGCATGCCCTCCTCGCTTTCAGCCTTCATCAGCTCCATGCGGAACTCATCGTAGAAGGCATCAAGCAGCTCCCGCCAATTGCGCTCGCCTTCAGCCACTTCATCAAGGCTGTCCTCCATGCGGGCAGTGAAGGAGTAGTCCATTAAGTCAGGGAAGGACTCTTTCAACCGCTCGGTGACGATATCGCCCAATTTTTCGGCATAAAAACGGCGGTTCTCCAGCTTCACGTAGCCACGATCTTGGATAGTCGAAATAATCGATGCGTAGGTGGAGGGGCGGCCAATGCCCTGCTTCTCTAGTTCTTTGACCAAGCTGGCTTCGGTGTAGCGCGCGGGCGGCTTGGTAAAATGCTGCTGAGGGTCGAGTTTTTCTAGCTGCATTGCCGTGCCCGTCGGCAGGTCAGGCAGGCTTTGATCTTCGTTTTTGCCCGTAGGCTTCATTACCCGGGTGTAACCATCAAATTTCAGCACGCGGCCTTTGGCACGCAGGTCGTAGCCATCTACTTCCACACTGAGCGTGCTGGAGAGGTATTCGGCTGGGGTCATCTGACACGCCACAAATTGCCGCCAAATAAGCTCGTAGAGGCGTTCGGCGTCACGCTCCATACCTGCCAAGTCAGTCGCTTTGCGCTCGACGCTAGAGGGCCGGATGGCTTCGTGCGCTTCTTGAGCACTCTCTTTGCTGCTGTATCGATTAGGCGACTCAGGCAAATAGCGCGCACCATACTCATCACCAATAAACGAACGGACACTCTCCACCGCGTCTTTAGATAGGTTGGTGGAATCGGTACGCATATAGGTGATGTAGCCCGCTTCATAAAGCCGCTGGGCCATGGTCATGGTCTTCTTCACCGAAAACCCTAATCGGCTGCTGGCTGCCTGCTGAAGCGTAGAGGTGATAAACGGCGCGGTCGGTTTAGAGCTGGTGGGTTTATCTTCCCGCGAGGTAATCGAGAGCTTGGCTTTGCGCAGCTGCTCAATACGCGCCAGGGTATCCTTTTCAGAGGTGGGACGGAACGGCTTGCCATCCTGGCGAACAAGGGCAAAACGCACCAATTCTCCATCCGGAGAGAGGAGATCCGCATGAACGTCCCAAAACTCTTCGGGAATAAAAGCGCGAATCTCCCGCTCACGTTCCACAATCAGACGCACCGCGACAGATTGTACGCGCCCGGCGGAAAGCCCGCGGGCAATCTTGGCCCACAATAGCGGCGAGAGCATAAAGCCCACTACGCGGTCCAAGAAGCGGCGTGCCTGCTGGGCTTCAACCCGGGGGATGTTCAAGACACCGGGGGCTTTAAACGCATCCTGAATGGCGTTTTTAGTAATTTCGTTGAACACCACGCGCTTGTAGCGGCTATCGTCGCCACCGATGGTTTCGCGAAGGTGCCAAGCAATCGCCTCCCCTTCACGATCCAAATCCGTAGCGAGATAAACAGCATCGGCCTTCTCAGCCAGTTTCTTTAACTCAGCAACTACTTTCTCTTTCCCCGGAAGCACTTCATAGCGCGCTTCCCAGCCGTTATCTGGGTCAATCCCCATGCGTCGAATGAGCTGGTCGTGAGCTTTGCGCTTTTTATACTCCGCCTTCTCTTCCGCCGACATCTTACGCGTTGCCGCGGCCTGGCGTGCACGCTCCTTTGGGTCGGAGGCTGCCTTACCTGAGCCGCTGGTCGGCAGGTCACGGATATGACCTACGCTCGACTTTACGATGAAATCGTTGCCGAGATATTTATTAATCGTCTTCGCTTTCGCTGGCGATTCGACGATGACCAGTGACTTGCCCATAGTGCTCCACTTTTCTATTGCCCAGGCGCTATCGCCCATGCTCTGAATACGTTGCCGCCTCAATGTGTGCTTGGCGACCATGAGAAAAATGCGCCTACCCTACCCCAGCCCTTGATTAAGCGCTAGTAGCAACCGCCTCTTAGGGAGCTAAGCGAACACTAACAACAACGCATTAGCGGCGCGGTGCGTTTTACGATGCTTTTTTGCATCAGGGTAGCTAGACACTAGACTGCCGCTCGGCACTCGGCAACCCAAATCGCCGCCTATCAATGCAAAAGCCCCCGCTAAAAAGCGGGGGCGAAGGCGTCTTAGCAACTTTATCTAACGCTTACGGGGCGAGCTTCTGCGCTGACCAGTCGGCCGGGTGGCTGGCTTTTTCTTTGGCGCCTCTACCGATGATTCCTGGGCCTTTTCAGCCGTTACCGTGTTACTCGCTTCGGCTGCTATTTCCGCTGTAGCCGCAGTGGGGTCAGATGCGGGCGCTGTTTCAGGGGCTGGCGCCACCAAGGCAGCCGGACGCGCTTTATCAAACAACGCTTTTACTTGGTCAAACCGCTTAGCGGCATGTTCAGTTAACTCACCGCTAGCGGCAAAGACATGCTCTAAGTGGCTAATATAGTTATCTATCTCCTCACCGGTCTGCCCTTTTAATAGCTCCGGCAACGTATTAAGCGCCTGCTCACGATCAAGCTTCAAAATAAAGAACTGCTCACGCACTAGGCGCTTAAATTCGCTCAAGGAGGTGCTGGGTTCAAGCTCCGCCCGAGAGGCGCGTAGGCGCTTAAAGTTACGCTCATCGGTGGCCGGTGCGCCACCTAGCACATAGATCACTGAACGCATCACGGCTTCATGAGGGCCACCCTGAGCAATTTTATGACGCAGCTCATTTTGGCGGTTTTCAATAAAGCGGCGGTGCTCAGGCTCTGCGCCAGGACGGCGGCGATGTACATGGGCATCCCCGTACAAGCCAACAGCGGCCTGGAGCAGCGGTTGACCATAAATATCCATAAACAGGCGCTCGGTTGAGCTATCGCGCAGGTCACGCCATGCATTCAGGCTCACTACAATTTGATCAGATGCCATGAGCTCTAGCGCTTTAAATATGTTGTCCTGCTCCACCGGCTGACGATAGCGGCGCACGTAGTCGGCCATAACCGGTAGCGGCACCGTCAGCGGGTTACGGTCTGACATGAGCTTGTAGCCCAGGCGAATGGGGTGCATACGCCGTATCCAGCGCGCCGCCTCGGGTGTCATGATGGACTGTATCCACGGCTGCACGTAGAGACGATAAAACCCCAGGTTAATTTCAGAGATGCGGGCAACGGTGGCGAAGCGACGATCATCCTCCGGCTGATGCATCACGTCACGATCAAGCTCCTCGAAGTTGCGCGGCGCAAATTCCAGCAGATAGTCACGCTCAATCAGCTCGGCGTCTGTGTGTTCGTCGGCATGAGAAATCGTCGTTTCGTACAGCCCTGGCGGCATCACATCGATGTAGTCCATGTTGGCCGTAAATTCGGAGTGCTCTTTGCGGGAAACACTGCCAGATACGAAGATTCCCAGGTGCCCAGTGGTATCATGCAAGCAGTAAATAATCGTCTGCTCATTCGCAATGATATCCTCTTCGCCCGCGTACAGATCACGAATCCACCCCAGGGCCTGAGGCGGTGGCGTAATATCGTCCCCCCGTGAGCAAAACACCACCACAGGCGAGCGTACATTACGCAGATCAATACGCCGTCCATCGCGGGTAACCAGTTGCGCCGTAGAAAGGCGATTGCCGACAAATAAGTTATCGACAATGTACTGGATCTCATTACCGCCCAGCACCACATGACCACCCCACCAGCGTTCAAACTCTAAATAGCGTTTGGACTCGGTATCAATATTGGCATACAGGTGGTACTGCTTTTTCCAGTAGGTATTAGCCGGGTTGAGGCGCTCAAAGTTCTGAACCAGCCACGCCCCATCAAATAGGCCGTTGCCGATATCACTGGTCAATGCAGTAATCCAACTTCCCCCTGTCATACCGCCGGTATAACGCATGGGCGCCTTGCCATGCTCGCCAGCCCAATAAGAGAGCGGTGCACCAGCGATTAAGATTGGCCCAAATACTTCAGGCTCAAGGGCGGCGGCCATCATGATTTGCCAGCCCGCTTGGCAGTTACCAACCACCATCGGTTTTTCAGTGGTTTCCGGGTGTAGCGCAATCACGTGGCGCAAAAAGGCCACTTCCGACTCCACCACATCTTCCACCGTTTGGCCTGGCTCAGGGAAAGGTAAAAAGCCGATAAAGTAGCAGGGATGGCCCGCTTTTAGCGCGACACCGAGTTCGCTATCAGGCTTAAAACCGCCGATACCAGGGCCATGGCCTGCACGCGGGTCAATAACAACAAAGGGGCGTTTTTGTGGGTCAATCTGGATATTCTTAGGCGGCAATACCCGCAGTAACTCATAGTTAGTCGGATTAGGCAGCGTACGGCCATCCACTAACACCTCGGTTTCAAAGCCGAGCACATTGGGCTTCGTTTGCTCCATGTGTTCGAGATACTGGTTGCCGCGCTCGCGCATGACATCCCAATAAAGGATGTTGCGCTCTACACTGTCACGCCAGTAGCTAACCGCGGCACGACCAAACCCAAAAGGGTCCATCATGCTAGCGAGAGCTTCACCGCCCGGTAACGCCGCGGAATCATTCGATGACCCAAACCAAGGAGCAGCAAGCGCATTGGTGGTAAGCAAAGGATTAGCGAGAAAGTTCATATATTCTCCCATTGGGTTGATGCATGGCACCAATCCCAAAGCAATGATGCTGCAATGCAATATAGTTTAGGCCACTCCTTGCCTAACGTCGATGACTCCCCCCCCTTTTTTTCCAACGACCGTCTTATTGATCGAAACGTACACCGTTTATATACCGCCAAGCTTTCAAGGCGGTAGCCCTAAATCAGTGATAGCATTTCGGCGCTGAGGCCAAGCCCTATATAACAGGCCTTATACAGTGCGCTTTTTTACCGAGGAAGTTTACCCTGAGGTGGTTATGTCATCCCCCACGCTGCTCAACCGCTTAACGTTTCGACAGCTACAAGTGTTTCAGGCAGTGCATCAACAACGCTCCTATTCACGGGCCGCCGAGCAGCTCGGCCTGACACAACCAGCCGTGAGCGCGCAGATTCGACAGCTTGAGCAAGCGTTGGGGCAGCCTCTCTTTAAGTATGCGGGGAAAACTCTCCACGTGCTGCCAACGGCCGATACACTGGCCCTCTCTACGCGGGAAATCTTTGGTCAGCTGTCGCGGCTGCAAATGAGCCTTTCAGACATTAACGGCAAGATCAGCGGCAAGTTGAACGTCGCTGCCGTCTCCTCCGCGCAGTATGTCGTGCCCTATGTGCTGGCTAAATTTCGCGCACGATACCCGGATGTTCAGTTGCGTTTAAAGGTGTGTAACCGCAGCCAAGCACTTGAGCGGCTGGCCGAACAACAAGACGACGTGGTGATCATGGCCATGGTGCCAGAAGACGACGGCTTGGTGGTTATGCCAATTCTTGAAAACGAGCTTGTGGCGGTAGTGTGGCCAGAACATCCTCTGCTAAGTATGCCCAATCCAACGCTGACGGATTTCGCACGCCATTTCGTACTAATGCGTGAGCCTGGTTCGGGGGTTCGCAGCGCCTTTGAGCAGCTTGCCGTGGATCAAGAAGTGGGGCTTCCGCACCGTATCGAGCTGGGCACCAATGAAGCCATCAAACAAGGGGTAATGGTACATTTGGGCGTTGCCGTACTGCCTCGTTTGGCGGTACAGCGCGAGTTGGAACAGGGCCTGCTCGCCACCCTGTCTCTGCCCAATTTTCCCATTCGCCGCGCTTGGTGCACGGTATACCGCCGAGACCACTTTCCCACTCCGGTAGCAGAGCTCTTCCTGCGTTTTGTGCGTGAGCATCTGAGCGAGTTCCAGCGCCACTTCCAAGCGCCTGGCAGCCCGCTTCCTAGCCATGGAGTTTCCTGCTTACCCGCCCTGTCACTGGAATAGGATCACTAGCGGTTCTACGGTGTCTTGTTGATTGCCAAATATGTTACATTATTTACAACCTACGTATCAGTTAGCGTTACTCAGGGCATGGTAAACAGTTGCATCGCGGCCACATTTTGCACGTATATTTTTCGTGATGCGTCGCTCGGATTTTCTGCTTACCAGCCGCACAGTAGAGAGGCTCTCTCCTATGAGCAACACCCCTTCCCAGCGCGTGCCCAGCGGCGAAAAATTCCGTAACGAACATGGCATGACAGTGATTAAAGATGGCATGAAGCAGCGCAAAGCGCAGGCAGATGCCCCTTCACTTGAGCGCAAGCCAAAGTGGCTGCGCGCGCAAATTCCCGGCGGCGAGCGTTTTGAGGCCGTTAAGAAAAACGTGGCGACGCACCGGCTCAGCACCGTTTGCGCTGAATCCCATTGTCCTAACATGGGTGAATGCTGGAGCAATGGTACCGCCACCATTATGTTGATGGGCTCAGTATGTACCCGCGCCTGCCGCTTCTGTGCGGTTGATACTGGCAACCCTAAAGGTTGGCTGGATCACGAAGAGCCGGAAAATACCGCCAAATCCGTCGAGCTAATGGGTCTTCGCTATATCGTGCTGACCTCAGTAGACCGTGACGATCTAGACGATGGTGGCGCCACCCACTACGCCAACTGTATTCGCGCCATTAAAGCGCGCACGCCGGAGGTGGTTGTTGAGGCGTTAACGCCTGATTTTGATGGCGATAAAGCCGCTATTGAGCGCGTGGTCGATTCAGGGCTTGAGGTGTTTGCGCAAAACGTTGAGACCGTTGAGCGGCTGACCAGCAAAGTGCGCGACCCTCGCGCTGGCTACCGCAAAACGCTCGACGTATTGGCCCACGCCAAGCAGTATCGCCCCGACATCATCACCAAAACCAGCTTGATGCTGGGGCTGGGAGAAACGGACGAAGAGATCCTGCAAACCTTCGACGATTTGCGTGAGATTGGTGTCGATATCGTGACGTTAGGCCAATACCTGCGCCCAACCAAAAACCACTTGGCCGTGGAGCGCTGGGTAAGCCCAGAAGAGTTCGAGCGCTATCGCGTACTAGGCCTTGAGAAAGGCTTTATGGAAGTGCCATCCGGCCCGCTGGTACGCTCTAGCTACCGGGCAGACCGCGTGTTCGAAAAGAACAACTTGGGTCTTGCCGCTCCTGCGGCCATTCCAGGTCAAGAGCCGGACAGCAACCGCATCCCCGCCTTCAACGTCGGCTAACTCGCCGCGGACTGCCTGCATACAGCGCTCTGCAGGCAGTCTTCGTTACTCAGGCACCACCAAGGTGCGCTTCAGTCGCGCGGCCAACGCCTGCGCAAGCCGTTCGCCAACGTCTTTACCATTAGTCCCGCCTTGTCCATGAGAGAGATCGACCAAGTCGGCAAGACGAGTGACCTGCATACCCGCGTAGCCACAAGGATTGATACGCGCAAACGGCGACAGGTCGCCGTCGACGTTCAGCGCGACGCCATGGTAGCTGGCCCCACGACGAATGCGCAGGCCGAGCGAGGCGATTTTGGCCTCCCCCATGGCCGTTTCTACGTAAACCCCCGGCGCATCGGGCTTGGCCCAGCCGCGCACTCCATACGCGTCTAGCACGTCGATCACGGCATTTTCGAGCGCCGTGACCAAGTCGCGCACGCCGATCTTGCCCCGACGCACGTCCAGCAGCGGATAGAGTACCACCTGCCCCGGCCCGTGATAGGTAACCTGTCCGCCCCGGTCGGTATTGACCACAGGAATATCGCCCGGCATCAACAGGTGTTCTGGCTTGCCCGCCTGCCCTTGGGTAAATACAGGCTCATGCTCGACCAGCCAAAATTGATCCGCCGTGTTTTCATCGCGCGTGTCGGTAAGCTCACGCATGGCTTCCCATACTGGTAGATAGGGGCGATAGCCGAGGCGGTGCAGAGCAATCGGGGCGTCGTCGCTCATGGTCATACCACCATGTGCACGCGGCCAGTGGCCTTCAGCTCGTTGAACAGTTGGCTCAACTGCTGCTCCCCTGTGGCCACGATGGTGACTCGAACGGACTGGAAACGACCATTGCGACTATCCACGACTTCCAACGTGGTCTCATCGAAGTCAGGCGCGTGACGCACGATGACTTGACACACGGTGGCTGGAAAATCGTCAGCCGCATCGCCCACGACCTTTAACGGGTAATCGCACGGGAAGGTAATTTTGGGTGGCTCTTTCGCCACGGGCTGGCGTAAATCACGCAGCCCTTGCTTGGCACCTTTTTTCATAACTCGCCTTTACATTAAGTGAATCGTTGGGCTAATCCCAATAAATAAGGCCCAACCTCTCACAATACAAGGCGTATGTGAGAAGCTGGGCCCAACACTGGCCGTTTAGCTGGTGAAATTACTGATCAAGTTGCTGAAGAAACGCTGCACTTGATCGAACAGGCGCTTGAACAGCCCACCCTCTTCGATGTTTTCCAGCGCGACGAGCTGGCGCTCCCCCACCATCTCTTCGCCTAGATAGACTTCCAGCGTACCAACGTCGTCACCTACTGCCACAGGTGCTTGAATATCAGCATCCAGATTTAGACGGGCGCGGAGCTCTTCATTGCGATTGCGGGGCAGCGTCATGAAAACTTCTTCATCCACCCCCACACGTAGCTCGTTGATGTCCCCGCCCCACACGCGCGGCGTTGCCAGCACGGCGCCGCGCTCATAGAGCTTCATGGTTTCATAGAAACGGAAGCCATAGCTCAGAAGCTTTTGCGATTCCTGGGCACGCGCCTCTTCGGAACTGGTGCCCATCACCACGGAGATCAGACGCATGCCATCACGCTGCGCCGAAGCGACCAGGCAGTAACCTGCTTCGGTGGTCCAGCCGGTTTTCAGGCCGTCTACGGTCGGGTCGCGCCACAACAGGCGGTTACGGTTCGGCTGATCGATGCCCGCAAACGAGAAGTTACGCTGTGAATAGATGGCGTAGTGCTCGGGATAGTCGTTGATAATGTAACGAGACAAACGCGCCATATCATGGGCGGTCGAGTAGTGATTCTCATGGGGCAAGCCAGTGGCATTCATGAAGTGGGTATCGTTCATGCCCAAACGCGTGGCGTGCTGATTCATTAGGTCGGCAAACGGCGCTTCACCGCCCGCCAGATGTTCTGCCATGGCCACGCTGGCATCGTTACCCGAGACGATGATGATGCCATGAAGCAGATTATCCACCGAAACACGATCGCCCACTTCGATGAACATCTTCGAGCCGCCGGTACGCCAAGCGTTTTCGCTGATATTGACCATATCGGTCAGGTTGATGGTGCCACGATCTAGCTCACGTTCGACCAGGTACGCGGTCATCAGTTTGGTCAAACTTGCAGGCGGCAAACGCTCATCGGCATTGTGCTCTGCAAGAATGCGACCACTGTTGGCGTCCATCAAAATCCACGAACTCGCGGCAAGCTGCGGTGGTGCAGGGATGATCGTTTGGGATTGAGGGATCACCTGAGCCATCGCAGGGGCGACGACGGCCGTCATCGCTGCGAAGAGGCAGAGCTTGGCGGTACGGCGGATTGACATCATTACATTCATCACATACTTCTCACTGACAAAGAAAAATGGCGGCGCATGATACGCCACTTGGGCACATGTAGAGAGCGATTATCTCACGACAAATACTTGAGGAAAGCCTGCGCGACGAAGTTCTTCACGAGCCTGTGTCTCTTGACTGGGACTGACGGGGCCGACCTGAACGCGGTGAACGTCGGTCTCACTTTGCACTCGAACGCCGCGGGGTAACTCATCCGACAGCCGCTGCTGTAGCTGCTGCGCTCCTTCGGCACTCCCCAACGCAGCCACCTGCAAATAGACGGCATGACCACTGCTCGGCTCGGCTGACGCTGCCCTAACAGGCCGAGTCTCAGAAACAGGTGTGGAAGCCGCAGCGGCGGGGGCCGCCGATGTGGCTTGGGGGGACGAAACGCTGCCCCCTCGACCACGCTCGGCTAACCACTGAGCAGGGTCGATCGCCTCGACGCGCACGGGCCCGGTTCCGTTTTCGAGAATCCCCAAGCGTGCTGCCGCCGCATAAGAGAGGTCGATTTCACGATCGCTATGGAACGGGCCGCGGTCATTGACGCGAACGATCACCGAGCGTCCGTTGTTCAAACTGGTGACCCTGGCAAAGGTGGGCAGCGGGAGCGAGCGGTGAGCTGCCGACATTTTGTACATGTCGTAAATCTCACCGTTGGACGTGGCGTAGCCGTGGAATTTTTCACCATACCAAGACGCCGTACCCTGGCGCGCATAGCCGCGTGAGTCGGGCAGCACGTGATAGGTTTCGCCCCACACTTCATAGGTGGAACGGTTGCCCGCCCGGGAAGGCGCTTCGATTCGCGGCTCGGCATCGGGTACGGTGCTGACATCCGGCGGCGCAACCGGGTAGGCATCGCCAGTCATAGCATAGCGCTCGCCACTGGCAGCCGCCGGAGCAGCAGGCGCGGAGCTTGAAGCACCTACCTCTCCGCCTGTACGCTGCGGCGCTTGGCTGGCACACCCGCTCACCAAGGCAGCTAACAGCAGCGAGCCGCTTAGGTAGCGCATATTGATTCGCAGTTTAGTCATGCTCAGCCTCAGCTTGCTGCTTGATAGCCTCTGCCAGTTCGGCGACTGCCATGGCGTAGAGGTGGCTATGGTTATAGCGGGTAATCACATAGAAATTGTACTCACCCAGCCGGTAGCTTTCCTGGCCATCGGCATACTCCAGCACCAGTGGCACCACTGGCGTATCGGGCGTTAAGGAAGTTTCCGTCACCACACCCTGCTCAGCGGCTTCGGCAGCCGTCGTGCTTGGGCGCACCGTCTGATTGAAGCTCAGCGCTTCAGGGAGCTCTTCAGGGCCTTCGGCTTCATGGTAAATCGCGCCGCCTCGTTGCCAACCATGCTCGGCGAAGTAATTGGCAACGCTACCAATCGCATCGACTGGGTTATTCCACAAATCGCGCTTCGCGTCACCGTCAAAATCGACGGCGTACGCTTGATAGCTGGTAGGTATGAATTGAGGGTAGCCCATGGCCCCTGCATAGGAGCCGTAGAGCGACTCGGGTGCCACCTCTTGCTGATAGGCGATGGTCAAAAAGGCCGCTAGCTCGCCGCGAAAGAAATCGCCGCGTACCGGGTGGTGGAATGCCAGCGTGGCGAGAGAGTCCAACACTTTATGACGCCCTTTGTGGCGACCGTAGTAGGTCTCTACACCCATGATGGCGGTAATCACTTCCGGCGGCACACCGTATTCCGACTCGGCATGCGCCAGCGCATCGGCATGGGCCTTCATGAACGCAGCCCCTTCGTCGATACGCTGCTCGGTTAGAAAAATATCGCGATACTCGAACCAGCGCAGCCGACGCTCGGCCGCGCCTGCCATGGCATCCAACACTTCCTGTCGATAGCTTGCCTGAGCCAGCGCTTGCTCCAGCCACGCATTTGGCACGCCCTGCTCGGCCAGCTCGTCAGCCAGTTGCTGGGTTTGCGGATTATGCTGCGGATCGAAACTGACCGTTTCCTCAGCGACGACCGCTGGGGCCGAACACGCTACTAGCATGGCAATGACATAGCCACTCGCTTGACTTCGCGCCCTGCTCATTTGCTCACCACTCCTGTGAATTCATACTGCCACGACCTTGACCGTCAGCGTGGCAGTAACCGCCGATGGGCGTGTATGGACATGAGAATACCGAACCCCGCTAACAAGGTCACGCTAGAGGTGCCGCCATAACTGACCAGTGGCAGCGGCACGCCCACCACCGGCAAAATGCCGCTCACCATACCCACATTGACAAATACATAGATAAAAAACGTCAGGATAATACTGCCCGCAAACAGCCGCCCAAAGGTATCCTGGGATGACGATGCCAGCCATAAGCCGCGGCCTACAATCATGATATATAGTGTTAGCAGCAAGAGCATACCCACCAGGCCGAACTCCTCACCAAGTACGGCAATAATAAAGTCGGTATGTCGCTCTGGCAGGAACTCAAGCTGAGACTGCGTTCCTTCCAACCACCCCTTTCCCCACAGCCCGCCGCTGCCAATAGCCGTGGTGGATTGAATAATGTTCCACCCTGAGCCCAACGGGTCGCTATCAGGGTCTAAAAATGTCAGTACCCGCTGGCGCTGGTAGTTGTGCATGTTCATCCATAGTACCGGCAGGCCCGCCGCGCCCAGGGCCGCGACCAAGCCAATGAGCTTCCAAGAGAGCCCAGCCAGAAGCACCACAATCACCGCAGCACTAGCCACCAGCAGCGATGTCCCAAGGTCAGGCTGGATAGCCGTGAGCACCACGGGCACGCCGATAATCACCGCACACACCACAATATCACGCAGCCTAGGCGGCAACTGGCAGCGATTTAAGTAAGCGGCCACCATGAGCGGTACGGCCAACTTCATCATCTCAGAGGGCTGAAAACGGATGACCCCCGGAATTTCCAGCCAACGCTTGGCGCCCATACCTACATCGCCGACAACTTCAACCGCCAACAGCATCGCTAGCCCAGCACCGTAAGCCAGCGGGGCCCAGCGTAAAAAAGTTGAAGGGGAAAATTGTGCAATAATCACCATGCCAGAAAGCGCAATACCAAAGCGCATGGCTTGGGCAATCACGGTGTCGATACGCTGCCCGGAAGCGCTGTAAAGCACCACCAAACCGCCACCCATCAACACCAACAGCATCCCTAGCAGCCAAGGGTCGAGGTGGATACGCTCCCAAATACTTTTGCGACGGGCAATACCGCTATCAGGCGGGCGTACCGGATAACGGCGCAGCGAGCGGGTAATCAGTTGCCAAGGCATCGCTAGTTACCCTCCACGTTGGCGGTATCTTCCTCTAACACCTCTTTGACTTCCTCGGCCTCGGGGGCCTCATCTTCGAGCAGCCAAGCATCCGTCATCGCCCGCGCCAAATGCGCGGCATGAGTGCTGCCACCCCCCGCGTTTTCGACGATGACCGATACCGCAATTTTCGGTTCTTCAATGGGCGCAAAAGCCATAAAGAGCGCGTGGTCTCGTAGCCGTTCCTCTAACTCCTCCGCGTTGTAACGCTGATCCTGGCCGAGCGAGAACACCTGGGCCGTGCCTGACTTGCCCCCCATGCGATACTCGAGCCCTACCCCAGTTCGACGCGCCGTACCCTCGCTGCCACTGAGCACTTTTTCCATACCGCTATATACCCGATCCCACCAGTTATCGTTGGCCAGCTGAATATCGGGGAGCGTATCGGGTAGTTCTGCGGGCACTGGCTCTTCACCAATACGCTGGGCAAGGCGAGGCTTCACCCAGTGCCCACGGTTTGCCAACGCGGCAGTGGCACTGGCCAATTGCAGAGGTGTGACCTGCCAGTAGCCTTGGCCAATCCCCACCGATAGCGTTTCACCGGGGTACCAGGGCTGGTTGAAACGTGCTCGCTTCCAGTCTCGGGAGGGCATGAGTCCAGTGCTTTCCCCCTGCACATCGTGGGCAACGCGCTGGCCAAAACCAAAGTTGGTCATACGCTCATGGAGCTTATCAATGCCGAGGTCATGAGCCAGCGTGTAGTAGTAGGTGTTGTTGGAGACCGCTATCGAGCGCTCCATATCAACACGGCCATGCCCCCAGCGCAGCCAGTTACGGTAGCGTCGGGAGTCGTTTGGTAGCTGATAAAAGCCGGGGTCATTAATGGTGCTGTCGGGGGTAATGACCCCTTCCACCAAACCTGCCAGGGCCAGAAACGGCTTGATGGTGGAGCCCGGCGGGTAGTGTCCTCGAATAGCACGGTTAAACAGTGGCAGGTCGATATCTTCCTGCAGTGCTCGATAAGAGGCTACGTCGATCCCGGTCACAAATTGGTTGCTATCAAACCCCGGGGTCGACACCATCGCCAGAATCTCACCAGTACTTGGCACAATAGCCACAATAGAGCCACGCCGGCCATCCAAAAGCTCGTAAGCCAGCATCTGCAAGGAACGGTCGAGAGTAAGCGTTAAGTTAGCGCCGGGCACCGGGTCAGTACGGCCAAGCTCGCGAAGCACGCGACCACGGGCGTTGGTCTCTACCTTGCGTAGGCCCGCCTCTCCATGTAGCTCGGTTTCGTAAAAACGCTCGACACCGGTCTTGCCAATAAAGTGCGTGCCCGCGTAGCGGCCTGGGTCTAAGTCCTGTAGCTCTTCGGCGTTAATACGTCCCACATACCCCAGAGCATGAGCCATGACTTCAGCATCGGGATAGTAGCGCAACAGCTGGGCTTCCACTTCAACACCAGGCAGCCGGTGGCGGTTAACGGCCAGTCGCGCAATATGCTCTTCGCTTAAGTCACTCATCAGCAGCGCAGGTTGAAAAGGACGCTGACGCTGCCGCGAGCGCACCTGAAATGCCTCTATCTCTTCCTCAGGCAGCTCTAATAAATCGACGAGCAGGGCCAGAGTGTCGTCTAGATCATCGACACGCTCACGCACCAGGGTCAGGTTGTAGGTAGGACGGTTTTCCGCCAGCAGCGTACCGTTACGATCGTAGATAAGCCCGCGGTTAGGCGGCAGAGGCTCGACGCGTACCCGGTTCTTCTCGGAGCGCGTGCTGTATAAATCGTGTTGAACGATTTGCAAATAGCCAAGGCGGCCTACCAGCAAGCTCGTCAACACAATCACTACCAAGACAGCAAGCAGCGCCCTGACACGGAAAATACGCAGCTCTTGCTCAGGATTTTTTAGCGTGTCACGGCGCTGGGGCATGGCAACAGATGACTCTCAAATCAAACAATAAAAGCGGCGGCCCCAGTGGGGAATAAATGCAACATACCGGCTAGTGATTAACTCTGTGTTGCTCACTAGCGGTGATAGGGGTGGCCCACGAGCAGTGTCCAGGCGCGATAAAGCTGCTCTGCCAACATAATTCGCACGAGCGGGTGAGGTAGCGTTAGCGGCGAAAGTGACCACGCTTTATCAGCCATAGCGGAAAGCGCAGGCTCTAAGCCGTCCGGGCCACCCACCAACAGCACCACATCACGCCCTTCCATGCGCCAGCCATCCGCTTCCTGCGCCAACTGTTCGGTGGTCCAGGGTTTGCCCTTTACCTCCAGCGCCACCACGATTTCATCGCCACGCAGCTTTTCACGAATTCGCTGCGCTTCTTGCGCGCGGGCTTTAGCGATATCGGCATTTTTGCCACGCTGGCCGAGCGGTATTTCTTCAATTTCCAGCGTGAAATCCCGAGGGAGCCGCTTGCGGTAGGTCTCAACGCCTTGTTCCACCCATGCAGGCATTTTTGTACCCACCGCTAACAGCCGAATCCTCATGACATCGTGGCTCGCTCTTCAAACTGCTTCAGCGATTCACTAATCGCGCCAGCGTCGCTAGGCAGATCTGCCCAAAGGCGCTCCAGGTCATACAGCGCACGGGCTTCTGGAAGCATAATGTGAACCACCACATCGCCCAGGTCGACCAGCACCCAGTCGGCATTATCGCCACCTTCAACACCGCGAGGGTGAAGGCCGGATGCCTTGGCTTTTTCGACAACGTTCTGGGCCAGTGCGGCCACGTGGCGGGTAGAAGTACCACTGGCAATCAGCATCAGATCGGTAACTTCGGTTAATTTCGCAACGTCGAGTTGAGTAATATCGCGTGCTTTAAGCTCTTCTAGCGAGTCAATCGCTAGGTTTTTCAGTGTATCGATGTGCATGACTCCTGAAGGCAACCCCTTGTGGTGGTATCGAGTGGTGGTATCGAGTGTCGTTACTAACGTCGGTATTTCGAGTGGCATCAGCCTGTAAGCGGGCCATTGTAACGGCTTCTTTCACGACTGCCAGTGCTATTCATCGGACTGATAAAGCCCTTGATAAAAAATAGCCTGTTCTACCGCTTCTGGTAGTAAGTAGCGCACGCTTTTACCCGCCTGCAGCCGCTCCCGAATATAAGTGGCAGATATCGCCATTAAAGACGGCAGCTCAAGCATCAACATTCCGCCTCTCGTGCGCTGCATTAATACATCGACACTATCGACTTCTCGATTGCCGACCAGTTCCTTCAATGCTGACGGCCAAGAAGATTGATAACCTGGGCGAGCAATGACCACTAGGTGGGCCAACTCGAAAAGCTGCTCTGCACGGTCCCACTTCGCCAAACGTAAAAAGGCATCGAAGCCGATCACCATGACTAACGGTACATCGTCGCCATACTGCTGGCGGAGTTCCGCCAGCGTATCCACGCTGTATGAGGGGCCGTCGCGCTGAAGCTCTCGATCATCCGCTAACAGCCCTGGCGTATCGCCAATGCCCGCTTTTAAGAGGGCTAAGCGCTGGGCAGCCGACACCTGCGGTGTATCTCGCAGGGGCGGCTGCGGCGCGGGCACCATATGCAGCGTATTGAGGCCTAACACCTCGCGCACTTCTACAGCGCTGCGCAGATGGCCGTTGTGAATGGGGTCAAATGTCCCCCCGAGCATACCTACCCGCATTGGCCCGGCGATGCTGGGCGTGTCACTCATTGTCTAACCTGGCCGTCACCCAATACGATATATTTTTGAGTCGTTAAGCCTTCAAGCCCCACCGGACCACGGGCGTGAAGCTTATCAGTGGAGATACCGATTTCTGCCCCTAACCCATACTCAAAGCCATCCGCAAAACGGGTAGAGGCATTCACTATCACTGAGCTTGAGTCCACTTCGGCCATAAAACGCCGCGCCAGCGAGTAGTCTTGAGTCACAATCGCGTCGGTATGGTGCGAGCCGTAGCGCTCAATATGCTCAATCGCCTCTTCCATTCCATCGACCACTTTAATGGCGAGGATCGGCGCCAAATACTCCGCATGCCAATCGTCCTCTGTAGCCAAAGTGGCTTGGGGAAGTAACGCGCGCGTGCGCTCACAGCCACGCAGCTCTACCTGATGTTCTGCATAGGCCCGGGCCAGCTCCGGCAGCAAAATATCGGCAACGGGCGCATCCACCAGCAGCGTCTCCATGGTGTTGCAGGTGCCATAGCGGTGCGTTTTGGCATTAACGGCAATCGCCAGCGCTTTAGCGGGATCGGCGGTGGTATCAATATAGACGTGGCATACGCCGTCCAAATGTTTGATAACCGGTACTTTAGCTTCGCGGGAAATGCGCTCAATCAGCGACTTACCACCGCGAGGAATAATCACATCAATATAGGCAGGCATACTGATCATTTCACCTACGGCCGCACGGTCGGTAGTGGCCACTACCTGCACACTGCCCGCTGGCAGGCCCGCATCGGCTAGCCCCGCCTGAAGGCAGCGGCTAAGCGCTGCATTAGAGGCGCTGGCTTCGGAGCCACCGCGTAGCACGCAAGCGTTTCCCGATTTAAGACACAGGCTGGCCGCTTCGATCGTTACATTGGGGCGTGACTCATAAATAATGCCGATAACTCCCAGCGGAACGCGCATTTTGCCAACCTGAATGCCGCTGGGGCGGTAGCTCATGCCGTCAATCTCACCCACCGGATCGGGTAGCGCTGCCACTTGGCGAAGACCTTCAATCATCGCGTCAATGCGCTGGTCATTCAGGGCCAGCCGGTCTAGCAGTGCATTATCTAGCCCATTGTCACGCCCACGCTGCATGTCCTCGGCATTGGCCTGCAGAATATCACTGCGTGCCGCCGCCACACGCTGCGCCATTGCCTCAAGCGCTTGATTCTTAATGTGGGTATTGGCACGTCGCAATGCGCTTGCCGCTGCCCGAGCGCCTTGCCCCAGGGCCTGCATATACGCGGGCACATCCCCGGCAGCCAAATGGTGTTGGGCGTCTTCTTGGAATGCATCAGAACCGCGCATACTATCTCCCTGTGTTGTGGTCAGCGTTGCTAAGTGAAGTGGGCTTATATTACGCCATTTGGGCATTATACTGAGTGATTCAAAGGACTAGGCCAAGCAATGCATTATGCTACTGCTAAATAGGCCAACCGCCATCAGGTAAATAGTAAGCCACCATG
Organism: Vreelandella aquamarina; assembly: GCF_900110265.1. GTDB lineage: Bacteria > Pseudomonadota > Gammaproteobacteria > Pseudomonadales > Halomonadaceae > Vreelandella > Vreelandella aquamarina. The sequence continues at coordinate 78,039 of NZ_FODB01000006.1, forward strand.
CAAAGCAAATACAAAATCAGCCTGCTAAGAGCCAGTCTACTCGCCGCTGCCGTGGCGCTGGCTTTATGGACGCCCATGGCACCGCCAGCAGCTGCCCTGTTGCTCTGGCTGTCGGTTGGTTGGCTCTTTATTACGGCGCTGGTACTGGATTTTAGCCATCGCCGCTCTCCTGGGCTGCCCTGGCAGATGCTCGCTGGAACGCTACTACTAGGGTTAATTGCCGCCGCACCTGAGCGGCATGCGCTGCTTATTTGGGCATGGGGAGCAGTGTTTATGCTGCCTCAACATCGCTGGGCCGCCATTTTTAATGCATGCGCGGCCATGCTTAGCTGCTTACTACTCGCTCCCGTGGTGAGCCTACCGGAGTGGCTCCTAATGGTTTTATCGCTGGCAACACTCAGCGTACTGGCCCTTTCACGCACTCACCAGTTAATTAATATGAATGGCGATATACGCCAACGCCTAAGGCTAGTACCAGGAGCAAACCTATGGGCAGGCGAGCAGCTCTTGCGCGATTTACTGCGAGAACAAACCCGCTCAGAGCGGGAAGCTATCCATGCCGAAGTGTTAGTCATTCAAGTAAAGCGTCACCAACTTTGGCCAGTCGCCCAAAAACTCTGCGAGTTGACTTATAAGTTTGAAAACGTCTATCGGCTGAATGGCACGACACTCGCCACCCTCATATTATCGAGAACGTCCAAAGAGGCCGCTAAACGGCGCGAGCTCCTATGTGCTGTTCTACCCGACAGCGCCGCCATTTATCACCAGCCCCTCATGGAGATCGAGCTGGCGTCACTCTCAATCGAAGCCCTAAGCCGCTACCCGAAACATCGGCTAAGTGAGGCCGCATGAGAGTGCCGCCACTGCCCAAGCGACTGATGACTGCGGCCTATAGCGCCAGTATGTTCATCATGGTGGGCTACATGATGTGGCTGTACGCGATGGGCAGCTACCGCGAACTGCTAATACCGCTATTTTTGGCAATGCTGTTATTGGTCAGTTTGCTGATGCATTTAGGCCAAGGGTTTCGCCCCTGCATACCGCGCATACTGTTATTGGCGAGCATCTATATTGCTGTGCTAACCGCCACCTATACACAGCCAAGCCCAGCGCCCCTATGGCTCGGCTTACCCATTGCAGCCACATTTTTACTGTTGCCGCTTTGGAGCGCGCTTAGTCTGAATATAGTTTGCCTTTCCGCCTGGTGGTGGCTAGCACCTTTTGAGACGACTGCTTTTTCACTTAGTCATGTGGCGTTGACGCTACTGCTCGCCCTTCCCCCATGGGAACATGCACGCCGTCGGGCGCTACTGCGGGCCACAGACCCAAACGATAGCGACTGTGATGCTTACCATATTGATACGCTGAAAGAGCGGCTCAATAATGAATTTCAACGGGCAGCAATGCTCAATAAGCGCTTGGCAGTCCTAGTGCTTCACTTACCACAGTTGGATATGGCAGAAGAGCAGTTTGGTCACCGTGCGCAAACCGCCTTATTGGGTGCCCTGTGCAGCGAGGTCAATAGCCGTTGCCGTGATCACGATATTCTGGGTCGCGCTGGCAATGCGACATTCTGGCTGGTCCTACCCGATACCAGTGAAAGTGGCGCCTTGCTTGTTAGGGAGCGCTTACAGAGAGCGCTTTCCCGTCGTGTGCTAGTGGAAACTGGGCAGCTAGAAGCACGCATTACCACCTGCCTGCCTCTTCGCAAAGAGAGCTTCGAGCGATATGTACAGCGCCTGGAAGCGCGTGCCGAAGCTATTGCCAACGTGTAACCCATCTGCGGACGGAATCGCCCTTGTCTATCGCCGACACACTGTTATCTCTGTCGCTTTCACCTACGCTGCTGCTTCTACTGGTGCTGGGGATTGCCATGGTGGAATCTCTAGCGCTGGTAGGCTTACTGGTGCCCGGCGTTGTACTTATCACTGCCGCTGCCTCTATGGCAGGGCATCAAATGGTCGCGCTACCGTGGCTAATTGGCGCAGCCTTCGCAGGGGCTGTGTTAGGCGATGGGCTTAGCTACTTTTTAGGCTATCGCCACCGCGATACCGTGGTGACCCGTTGGCCGCTTTCGCTTCATCCCGAATGGCTAGGCCGAGGCGCCCGTTTTTTTGAGCGTTATGGTATCTACTCGGTGTTTATTGGGCGCTTTGTCGGACCCGTGCGCCCTATTATTCCGCTCATCGCGGGTATGATGCATATGCCAGCGCGCACCTTTCTCTTAGCCAACGTAATTTCTGCTGCTCTTTGGGCACCGGCATACGTTTTACCCGGCTACCTGCTGGGCCACACTTGGCAACAGCAGCTCAACCTGCCCGCCAATGTTGAAATGGCCGTGGTGATGATGGCCGTTAGCGTCGTGGCACTGGCCGTAATGTTCTCCTGGGGCCGCGCGCAAGTAGGTCACAAGGGGCGGGTGTACTTTGCAATTGCACGTATTGCTCGCCGAATACCCGCCATGCGCCGCCCGTGGCTCGCTATGAGTCGCAGTGGCGAGGTGCCTTTAGCCTCACTCTTTTTATGCATCATAGCGCTTACCGCAGCATCCGCCTGGACACTGATGGTCATGCAGCATCCAGGCCCTTTGCTGATTGACTTGCAGGCGCAGCGACTCTTCTCCTGGCTGGCAACTCCCTGGCTAACAGACGCCAGCCTGCTACTTGCCGAAGTGGGCGATAAAGCGGGGATTATTACACTCGTCGCCCCTTGGGCACTCTGGTTGCTGTTGGTCAAACGTATTGACCTACTTGCTCATGGGGCGCTAGCGCTGGGAGGTATTGGCGCACTCAACACATTAGGTAAAGCCGTATTTGCGCGGGCTAGGCCTGACACACCGGACTATTTAGTCGGGTCGTTTTCCTACCCAAGTGCACATACCTCCACATGGGTTGTAGTGGTGGGTATCACAGCAGCCTTTGTCGCGTCACAGATGCCGAGACAAAGGCGGATGTGGGTATATTGGCTTGCCATTGCCATCACGATCCCAATGGCACTTTCGCGTCTGATCATTGGTGTCCACTGGCTCAGCGACTTAATGGGCGGTGTGCTGCTTGGTCTGGTCGTCTGTGCGCTTGTTCAGCTTAATTGGCAACGGCGTTATCGCCCTCCTTTGCCGTCTTTTCCCTGGCTTGGGCTGCTGCTTGGGTCACTACTACTCATCATTCTACGTGTTACTTTTTTCCCGCCCGTTTAAACATAGGGATTCATGCAGGGAGTGACTCGTTCAACCCAATGCCAACCACATGCCTACGCCAATCATCAATGTGCCCGCGATGCGGTTAAGCAGCCTCACATTGCCGCTTTTACCTAGCAGCTTACGCAACGTTTTACCGCCGGTGGCATATACCAACATACTGGCAAACTCAATGGTGAGAATGACAGCAATTAGCATACTGAGCTGCGGCGCAAGCGGCCGACTGCCATCTAAAAACGGCGGCAGTAGCACCATAAAAAACGCCCACCCCTTTGGGTTGGCAACGGCCGTTACCAAACCTTGGGTGGCAAGCTGAAGACGCCCAGCGGCAGGGCCAGTATCCAGCTCACTAGGAATAGCCATACGGCCCCGTGAGCGCCACATCATGATGCCCAAATAGGCCAAATAGGCACCGCCCACCCACTTGAAGGCGATGAATAGTTCGGGCTGGCGCAGCATCAACGCAGCGACGCCCGCCCCCGCCGCCGCCGCCACGAAACCGACGCCGATCAGCTCTCCGACCATCATCCACAGCGTGCGTTTGACGCCTTGCGTCATGCCCAACACCATGGCCAGCGTCATGCACATGCCTGGTGTTAACGAGACGAAGAGAAACGTCGGTATGAAGACCGAGAGCGTCGCCCATGACATCATGGCGAACCGTCCTTGTTTTGCGCATCGCGAGAGGTGGCCGCGGCGTCTTCGCCCCAGCGGGGCATCAGGCGGTGGGCAATACCCAACTGATTGAGTATGCGCGCAACAATAAAGTCGATCAGATCTTCCATGCTTTGAGGGCGGTGATAAAACCCTGGAGCGGCGGGCAAAATCACCACACCCAGGCGGCTAAGCGCCAGCATGTGCTCTAAATGAATGGGAGAAAACGGGCTTTCGCGTGGCACCATCACCAACGTACGGCGCTCTTTAATGGCCACATCAGCGGCGCGCTCAATCAAGTTATTACTGGCGCCGGTCGCGACCGCCGAGAGCGTGCCCGTTGAACAGGGGCAAATTACCATGGCCGAAGGTGCACCAGACCCAGATGCCACGGGCGCCATCCAGTCTTCTCGACCAAAACAGCGAATTTGCCCTGGTTGGGCACCGCTTTTTTCTGTGAGCGTCTCTACCAATCGCTGCGGCTGGGCAGGGAGTGACACATCCGTTTCCGTGGCAATCACCATGTGAGCCGCTTTGGAAATCATTACCCACACTTCATGCCCCGCCTCGACCAGCACATCGATCAAGCGAAGGCCATACTGAGCGCCTGAAGCACCTGTTAGCGCTACTGTTACCGGAGGTTTAAACATTGTCACTTCGACTGCTCCCGCGCTGTTAATTCATCTAACAACCGCTCGTGCACTCCCTCAAAACCACCATTAGACATCACCACAATACGATCTAGAGGTGACGCTTGAGTGACCACTGCTTCTACTAGCGCATCAATATCGTTAAACAGCGCGGCACGCTCTCCTTGAGTCTCTACCAGCGATTCCATCGACCAAGCCACTCCCGCTGGCTGAAACCAGAACACCGCATCCGCATCGGCCACGCTGTCATTTAAGCGCTCCCGCAGGGCACCCAAACGCATGGTATTGGAGCGTGGTTCAATCACTGCCAGCAAACGCCCCTTGGTCGTGGCTGCGCGAAGACCTTGTAGCGTGGCGGCAATGGCCGTCGGATGATGGGCAAAATCATCGATCACCTGAATGCCATTGACCTCGCCCCTTACCTCTTGCCGACGGCGAGGTGTTTTAAACCGCGCCAGCGCGGCACAGGCACGCGCCAAATTCACGCCACACAGTCGTGCTGCCGCTAGCGCTGCCAGTGCATTGCGCGCGTTGTGTTCGCCGGTTAACGCCCACTCCACCACGCCATCCTCTTCACCTTGCTCGCCTAAATACAAGACCTGAAAACGGCTAGCGTCGGCACGTTCTAAGCGCAGCTGCCACTGGCTGTTTGTATCAGCTCCAAAATAGGCCACCGGTGACCACGCCCCCATCTTCAACACTCGTTCCAGTGCGGGCTGCTGATCGGCTACTAATAAATGCCCTTGGCTGGGAACGATACGCACTAAATGGTGGAACTGGCGCTCGATAGCGGCGAGATCAGGAAAAATATCAGCATGATCAAACTCAAGGTTATTGAGTACGGCAATCGTCGGGCGGTAGTGAACAAACTTGGAGCGCTTATCAAAAAAGGCCGTGTCATACTCATCGGCCTCTACTACAAAGGGGGCGTTTTCGTCGCCTAAGCGCGCCGAAACGCCAAAATTACGCGGTACGCCACCAATCAGAAAGCCAGGCTTTAGCCCAGCACTTTCTAATAGCCAAGCTAACAAGCTGGCAGTGGTGGTTTTGCCATGAGTGCCCGCCACAGCAATCACTTTGCGGCCAGGCAACACATAGTCTGCAAGCCACTGCGCCCCTGAGGTATAGCGCATGCCACTATTGAGCAGTGCCTCCACCTCCGGATTGCCCCGTGAGAGCGCATTACCCACGACCACCAAGTCGATTGAGCCTGAGAGATTGGCTGCTTGATAGCCTTCCATCAGGGTGATCCCAGCCTCAGCTAGCTGCGTACTCATCGGTGGATATACGTTGGCATCGGAGCCGCTTACTTCATGACCTAACTCCCGTGCGAGTAGTGCAAGGCTCCCCATAAAGGTGCCACAGATGCCAATAATATGCAGACGCATGGGCCAAGCGCTCCCTTCCTAACCATTTCAAACGATTGAACTTACTAAACACATCAATCAACGAGCGCTGAGATTAGCACGCCACGCGGTGTTGCTCATCTCGTTCCCCGCGCGACATGGCATTACAGGCTCAGAAAGTGACAATTCTGACGATTTATTGCAGGATGCGCGCACCTTTTCTTATTCGACATCCAACAACCCGTCCACTGCATACGCTGTAAAGCAGTGCAGTGAGAGGAGACAACCATGCGCATCTTAATTCGTTACTTCTTTCGGGGCGTTCGCGTCCTGCTAGCCCCCGTCATGCTGATCTCCGAGAAGCTATCCACGCCAAAAGCCGTAGAGCGCACCCCAGAAGAGCAGGCTCAGGTAGACGCCGCTTGCCAACAGCTTGCGCTCTACCAGTTCAGAACGTGCCCCTTCTGTATCAAAGTGCGTAAAGAGATTGCCCGGCTGGGGCTGAATATTGAGCTTCGCGATGCACAGCTAGACCCTGCACATAAGCAGGCCCTGCTGGAAGGTGGTGGTAAAGTAAAGGTTCCCTGCCTAAAAATTACCGATGACGCAGGTCAAGCCACCTGGCTATACGAATCGGATGAGATTAACCGCTGGCTTCACCGGCGTTTTGGCACGTAATTACGGCGACATACGCTGCCTAAAACTCGACCTTTTGCGCGGTAATATCGAAGTGCACGCTGAGCGGCACGCCCTCCGAAGCGCTGGGGGATGACTCCAGCAAGTCCCCGACTTTGTTGAATCCGGTAACTGCCGCGTTGCCTGCCACATGGTGGCGGAAATGCTTGAAGACCGCCGCTTGAAGGAGGAGACCCTATGAACGCCCAGGCGGAAACGATCGCGACCATGCCGACCCAAAACGAAGCGAGCAACGACTCGCTACTGCAAATTCGCGGTCTTAAAAAGCGTTTCTCACTCTCCGGTGATTTTCTGGAACAGCTACGTTTCAAAGGCGGCAAGCTGGTTCGCCATCAGGAGTTTATCCACGCCATTAACGGCGTGAACCTGGACATCAAACGCGGCGAAGCGCTCTGCGTGGTGGGTGAATCTGGCTGCGGTAAGTCCACCGTGGCGCGCACGGTCATGGGGCTGATTTCTCCCTCAGAGGGTGAAATTCGCTACGACGGCCAGCGCATCGACGATCTCAGCTCGAAGCAGCTCCTGCCCTACCGCAAGCGCATGCAGATGATCTTCCAGAACCCTTACGCGTCGCTGAACCCACGCATGACCATTCAGCAGACGCTGGAAGAGCCACTGCGGCTTCACCATCCCGACTGGAACCGCCAGCAGATCCTCGATAAAGTCGAGGAAGTGATGCGCTCGGTGGGCATCAACCCAGACTGGGGCAAGCGCTTTGGACACGAGTTCTCCGGCGGTCAACGCCAGCGGATTGCGATTGCTCGCGCACTCGCCGTCGACCCCGAATTTATCGTGGCTGACGAGCCCATTTCAGCCCTGGACGTATCCATTCAGGCTCAGGTGCTCAACCTGCTGATGGATGCCCAACGGGACCGTAACCTGACCTATCTGTTCATCACCCACGACTTGGCGGTGGTAGAGCATTTTGGGACGCGGGTGGCCGTTATGTACTTGGGCACGGTATGCGAGATTGCGACCACCGCTACGCTGTTTGCTAAGCCTCGGCACCCTTATACTCAGGCGCTGCTATCCGCTATTCCTCGCTTGGAAGATGACCGGCCGCAGCATATTCGTCTCTCGGGCGAGGTACCTACGCCGGTTAACCTGCCAAGCGGCTGTGTTTTCCATGGCCGTTGCCCCCATGCCAACGCCCGCTGCAAACAGGAAATCCCTGCACTAAAAACCCAGGATGACGGTACCCGCGTTGCGTGTCACGCTGTTGAAGAAGGCCGCCTATGAGCGCGGCCCATTCAACCGTTATACGCTTGGCCGCTTTGCGAGGTAAGGCATGGAAATTCGCTGGCTAGAAGACTTTATTGCCCTGGCCAGAACGCGACACTTCTCCCGCGCTGCCGACGAACAGCACGTTACACAACCCACCTTTTCCCGGCGCATTAAGCTGTTGGAAGAGGAGATGGGCGTCACGCTGATCAATCGGCAAACGCTACCGCTGTCGTTAACGCCTGCGGGGGAAGAGTTTTTAACGCTATGCGAACAGGTCACCGACCGGGTTCGCTTAACGCGTGATCGCGTTCGTGAGATCAGTGCCGGGCAGCAGCGGCGCATTATGGTGGCAGCACCGCAAAGCCTGCTGGCGCATTTTCTGCCCGAATGGCTGACCCAACTGGGTTGGCAAGACCGTATGCAGCCCTACTTGCGCGCCACGGGCTGGGTGGCCAGCGACTACTTCCAGGCGCTTGCCCGGGCGGAGTGTGATCTGGCGATTTGCTACTGGCCTATTGGCCGCTGTGATCTAGATATTGATACCAGCGCCTGTACTTACCGAGTCATTGGACATGAGCGGTTGATTCCCGTGACCGGGCTGAAAAGCGATGGCACCGCCTGCGCATTGCTGCCCGGCTCTCGCCAGCAGCCAGCGCCGTGGTTGGCGTACCCCAAACGGGGGCTGCTAGGCTCGGCGGTCAAAGCGCATTTGGCGCGACTGCCCCAAAGCACGTACTTAACAGCGCAAAGTGAAAATCTCTACGCGGCGGGCATTAAAGAGCTGGTGCTGCTGGGCTATGGCATGAGCTGGCTACCGGAACGCAATGTGGCGGCGGAACTCGCCAACGGCACGCTGGTCAGGGCTGGCGATAGCCGCTGGGACGTGCCGATGGAGCTGCGGCTTTATCGTCACCAAAGCCAGCACCACGCCGAACTCGATAGCCTGTGGAGCGAGCTTACCCCACCCCGATCTTGAAAGGATGTCTTATATGTCAGCAACCCTCTACCAACAGCAGCGCGAGCATATCGCGTCGCTACAGCGTGCTTACCAGCAATGCTTAGCTACCCATCAACTGGATAGCCTGGCGATTTACAGCGGCCACGCCCGCTACCATTTCGCCGATGATCACACCACGACCTTTCAGGCCTACGGGCATTTCACCCACTGGGTAGGGTTGGCCGATGTTCAGCACAGCTGGCTGGTGATTCAACCCGATCAACGCCCCCAGCTCTACCTCTATGCGCCCGCAGATTTTTGGCACTTGCCGACACAGCTACCTGAAGAGCCGTGGGTCGCCGAGTTTGATGTGCACCTATGTAGCGACAAAATCACGCCACCGCTATCAGGCCGCGCCGCCGTCATTGGCGATGTAACGGAGCTTGAAAGCACCGCGCAGCTCGCTAACGTGGCCACGTTGCAACCTGAAGCGTTAGTTCGCGAGCTAGATGAGCTGCGGATGACGAAATCTGCTTATGAAATTGCCTGCCTGCGTGAAGCTAACCGGCTGGCGGTAGCAGGTCATCAGGCGGCTAACGCCGCTTTTATAGGCGCTGCCGCCGAGCTGGATGTGCAGTTAGCCTATCTGGCAGCCAGCCGACAACGCGAGTCTGAAGTGCCCTATCAAAATATTATTGGGCTAAATGAGCATGCCGGGGTCTTACACTATCAGCACTATGACCTGTCAGCCCCCAAGCAGCGTTATAGCCTGCTGGTAGATGCGGGCAGACGCTTTCGGGGTTACTGCGCCGATATTACCCGCACCTATGCAGGCCCAGATGCCCCCAGCGAGTTTGACGCTTTAATTACCGCCATGCACAGCCTCAAAGATGAGCTGATTGCACACATCGCCCCTGGCGTTGATTTCGTTGCACTGCATGAAAAAATGCACCAAGGATTAGCTGATATCTTGGTCACACACGGGCTATATAACGGCAGCGCAGAAAGCGCCATGGAAGCAGGTATCACGAGAGCCTTTTGCCCCCACGGGCTTGGGCACTCGTTGGGCATTCAGGTACATGATGTGGCCGGGTTGAGACAGCCAGACGGCACACCATCACCGGCACCTGACGCTCACCCTGCCCTGCGCCTCACCCGGACACTGCAACCCGGCATGGTCGTGACCATTGAACCAGGGCTCTACTTTATTCCCATGCTGCTCGCGCCGCTGCGAAACCAGTCTCATCCTGTCAACTGGACACTGGTTGATCAGTTGGCTGTCTGCGGCGGTATTCGCATTGAAGATAATATTCTGGTGACGGATAGCGGCTCAGATAATTTAACGCAGTAATAATCTACCAATGCAAAAACGCCCGGCCCACATCAGTGGGCCGGGCGTGTGTCTTACAAACCTGGATTAGAAGCGGTAAGTAATACCACCGCCGATGGTCACAGGCTCCATATCGACTTCGCCAATGGTGGCGCCAGCCGCGTTATTAATGTCAGCACTCACGTCAGCATAACTAACGTAGCCATTCAGCATAACGTTGTCAGTCACTGCCAAGTCCACACCCGCTTGGCCAATGGCGCCATAGCTCTCATCGATGCTCAAACCTGTCGGCTCGCTAGAGAAGCGGGTGTAGTTTAAGCCAACACCAACGTAGGGCTGTACTTTAGAGTCTAAACCACCCATCGGGTAGTAGTTGACCAGCAGGTTGACCGGCAGGCGATCGACGCTACCTGCGCTACCGCCGGGCTTGGTGTTCAGATCGTGCTCGAATTTTTCCGAGCTGTTGAGTTCAACGCCGAATTTGTCGCTGAATAGGTATCCCGCACCGTAAGTGAAACCGCGTGCGCTTTGTACGTTGAGGTCTGCGCCACCAACGTTGCCATTACCTGAGCCCGTGTCCGTTTGGGCAACACCGCCGCGAACAAAGACATCGCCAGCTTCATAAGCCATAGCGGCTTGGCTCGCCATGAAAGCGCTGGCTGAAACGATAGCGGCGGTGATCAATTTCATTTTGCTCATCAGGGTCATCCTCTTGCATCTTGCTTGGGATTGGTGCTGGTCAACACCAGCTTACCTATACAATATATAGTACACGAACAGTGTTTCCAAATTTCCTGTGAAATTTTATTATAGGTTTTCTGACTCTGATAGCTTTTATTAACCAACGGCCCCGAAAAGCAGGATCGAGTAGGAGGGGGAGTCGCCTCCCCCGTCCTCTCACACCACCGGGCAAACGGATCCGTACCACGGCGGTTCCTGTCCCCCATTATCGGGCTGAGCTTCGTTCCGCTGAATTCGCTCGCCTGTGTGCTCTGAGCGCTTCGACAGTCTTTGGGCTTCCGGCCCGCCATACAGTTATCGAGAGCCCTCCGGGGAGGCTTCTGCTCGTACACATCAGAGAGTGGTCAACTATCCACTCGTGACAGGTTCAGCCCTTCAGCTCTTGGTTAGAGAGCCTAATATGGCCTCTGCTGACTCCTGTTCGCCCATCCCGACACCTCACGGTGTCGGTAGCCAGTGGCAGGCG
>NZ_FODB01000014.1 GCF_900110265.1 Vreelandella aquamarina
TGGATCAATGGATGCGACGCCGACTACGTTGCGTGATCTGGCGGCAATGGAAGCGCCCACAAACCCGGCGCCGGAAACTCCTGGCACTGGGTCTGGACGAGCAACGTGCCTGGAAGTCAGCGGGAAATGGTCGAGGCCCTTGGTGGAACGCCGGAGCGTCGCACATGAATCAGGCCCTGCCACGGAAGTGGTTCGACCGTCTGGGTCTGATCTCGGTACTCGATACGGTAAGATGGCTTAGTCGTTCTTCATGAACCGCCGTGGTACGGAACCGTATGCCCGGTGGTGTGGGAGGGCGCCGGGGGTGACCCCGGCCCCTACCCGATTCAATGCAAAGTGTTGACCTGATATTTACCGACTGCTAGTGGCCAGCGTAGCGTCTTGATCCAGCGCACCTGGCACCGGCTCATCCACGCTAAAGGTGGCGCGGCTCAGGCGGCGTACGCGCTTCATAAACAGCGCAATGCAGACCAGCGTGCCAAGTGCCGCCACGATATAGCTGGTTTGCAGCGGCAGGTTAAAGCCAATCGGCGCATAGGCGAGGTAGGTGAAGGTCGCCATGGTCATAAATACCGCCGGAATCGAAGTGATCAGGTAAGGCTTACGCGATAGCACCAGATACATCGTGCCGGTCCAGAGCGCAATCACGGCGGTGGTTTGGTTGGCCCAGGAGAAGTAGCGCCACAGCAGCGTGAAGTCCATATGGGTGAGCGCGTAAGACGCCACAAACAGCGGCAGCGCAATCAGGATGCGCTTAACGATAGGCTTCTGCTCTACTTTCAAATAGTCGGCAATAATCATCCGAGCGCTGCGGAAGGCGGTATCGCCGGAGGTGATCGGCAGCACAATGACACCCAGCACGGCCAGGGTGCCACCAACGGCGCCCAGCATGGTGGTAGAGACTTCGCCCACAACAGCGGCAGGGCCGCCTGCTGCTAATACATCGGAAAGCGACTGTTCACCTTGGAACAGGCTCATGGCCGCCGCTGCCCAAATCATGGCAATCACGCCTTCAGCGATCATCATGCCGTAGAAGATTTTGCGTCCGTTGGTTTCGTTTTCAGTAGTGCGCGAAATGATTGGCGTCTGTGTGGCGTGGAAGCCGGAAAGCGCACCGCAGGAGATGGTCAGGAACAGCAGCGGGAAGATCGGTGCATTATCCGGGTGCATGTTCTGGAAAGAGAGCTCCGGGATAGGCGCGCCGGTTACCACCAAACCAATGCCGATGCCAGCGGCGCTGAACAGCAAAAGCGCGCCGAAGTAGGGGTAAATACGCCCAATCACTTTATCAATCGGCAGCAGCGTGGCAATCAGGTAGTAGGCAAAAATCGCCAGGATGATAAGCGTCAGCGACAGCGATGTCATGTTAGCGAGCAGGGCCGCCGGAGAGGTCACGAACACGGTGCCGACCAATAGCAGCAGTAAAATCGCAAAGCCATTCACCACGTGCTTCATCGTTTTGCCCAGGAATTTGCCCGCCAACTGGGGCAGGTGAGCGCCGTGGTTACGGATGGAGATCATGCCAGTTAGGTAGTCGTGAACCGCGCCTGCAAAAATACAGCCAATCACGATCCACACAAACGCCACCGGACCATAGAGAGCACCCAGGATAGGGCCGAAAATGGGGCCTACCCCAGCAATGTTCAGCAGCTGAATGAGCGAGTTGCGCGTGGTATTCATCGGTACATAGTCGATGTCGTCGCGCATACTGAACGCCGGTGTTTGACGCTTACGATCGGCGACAAACACGCGCTCGACGAACTTGCCGTAGGTAAAGTAACCCACGACTAATAGCACTATCGAGAAAATGAACGTAATCATAGAAAGCACTCAACTGGTCAGGGAGGGTGTCAAGCGAACAGCCATGCAGCAAGCCGCGCTTATTTAGCCTGGGTGAATGTACAGAGACGTACCGGTTAGTGCTTTACGACTTTAGTGGTCTGCGACTTTAGTGGCTGATTAACAAAGAAAAACGGGCAACCGTTTGGCTGCCCGAAGTGAAAATGCCATCAAATTGAGGGTTAAGAGGAGACAACGCCGCAAGCCATGCGGGCGCCGCCGCCGCCGAGGTGGGGCTCATCCGCGTAAGTGTCGCCACCAGCATGAATCATCAGGCTGCGGCCCGGCATATCTTCCATACTGAGGCGTGGGGCCAGTAACGGCAGATTGGCTTCGCCATCGCCATTGACGGTGAGTACAGGCAGGTCGCCCAAGTGGCCGTCACCGTAGGGGCCTTGGTGGGTGCCCGCCTCTTCTGGGTCGTAGTGGCCGCCAGCTGACAGCGCGGCGGTCATTTCGCCGCTGTCGTTCTCAGCGGGCTCACAGCTGGCATTTTGATGGACGTGAAAGCCGTAAACCCCCGGCTCTAAACCGGTGAGCGAAGGGGTGAGCAGCACGCCATGCTCGGTATGCTCAACGGCCACTGTGCCGATGGACTCCTCCACACCGTCGGCGCTGACCTTATGTATTTCAACATTAAGCGGTTCATTGGCCTGTACCGTGGTGGCCAGCAGCACACCCGCCGCGATACCGGTAAGGGGTAGTGAATAGCGCATAATAATTGCTCCTTTCCTTTTCCGTGGAAGCCCTCACAAAGGGCACTCTTTAACAGTAGTTGGCCTACCGCTACTCTGCCAATGGCGACGAAATCTCCGCCTAGCGTGCTGGCAACGGATGACATGAGCGCGCCAAGCCGCGACAATAGCTTGGCTATTCCGCACCTCTATTTTATGCGCCTGTGTACGCCCCTGTTTCTGTTTCATGTCCAAATGCTCTGCCTATGTATCAAGGAGTTCCATGCCGCCACTTAACATCCTCTATCAGGATGAGCACCTCGTTGCCGTGCATAAGCCTTCGGGACTGCTGGTGCACCGCTCCGCCCTGGCGCGGGGAGAAACCGAATTTCTGCTCCAGCGCCTACGCGACCAGTTGGGCAAGCGGGTCTACCCGGTGCACCGGCTGGACCGGCCTACCTCCGGCGTGATGGTGTTTGGTCTCTCCTCTGAGGTGGCCGCCCTGCTCAGCGAGGGCTTTAGCGAACGTCAAGTGGAGAAGCGCTACCTCGCGGTAGTGCGCGGCAAAGCACCAGAGCAGGAGCGGTTGGATTACCCGTTACGGGAGGAGGATGGCACGCGCCCCAAGGCGGAGATGCCTGCCATGCCCGCGATGACCGATATTCGCTGCTTGGATAGCGTCGAGCTACCCGTGCAGGTAGACCGCTACCCGGTGGCGCGCTACTCGCTGGTGGAAGCGCGGCCGCTGACCGGTCGACGGCACCAAATACGCCGCCACTTATCCCGCCGTGGCTACCCGATCATTGGCGACGCCAAGCACGGCAAAAGTGTCCACAACCGCTTTTTTGCCGAGCAGCTGGCCGCCTCGCGGCTGCTGCTCGCCGCGACCTATTTAGCGTTTGATCACCCGCTGCTTGATAAACGCATTCAGCTCAGCTGCGCCGTGGATGAGACGATGAAAAACCTGTTCGAGCAGTTTGGCTGGCAGGGGCATTTACCGCTAGATAGCGTGCGAACGCCGCCCATTGCCACGCCTTCTGCCCTGCAAGCACTGTGAGCCTGCCCATGTTATTGAATGAATCCACGACTTCCTCTAGCGATTATGACTTCCGCTTTGGCGGTATTCGGCGCCTTTACGGCCAGCGTGCGGTGCAGGCATTTCGCCGTGCCCATGTGGTGGTGGTCGGGGTTGGCGGCGTGGGTAGCTGGGCGGTCGAGGCGCTCGCCCGCTCGGGCATCGGCAAGCTTACGCTGATCGATCTGGACGACGTGTGTGTCTCCAACGTCAACCGCCAGCTCCATGCGCTGGATGGCACGATTGGCCAGCCCAAAGTAGACGTGCTGGCCGAGCGCTGCCGCCTGATTGCTCCCGAGATCGAGATCATCGCGGATACCGCTTTCGTCACGCCCACCAACCTAGCCGAGCGCATTCCTGAGGATGCCGACCATGTGGTGGATGCCATTGATAGCGTGATTGCCAAAGCGGCGCTAATCGCCTGGTGCAAGCGACGCAAAATCCCGATTACCGTCACCGGCGCAGCGGGCGGGCAAACCGACCCCACGCGCATTCAAGTGGCGGATTTGACCCGCACCGAGCACGACCCGCTGCTCTCCAAAGTGCGCTCAAGATTGCGCCGGGATTACGGCTTCTCCCGTAACCCTAAACGGCGTTTCTCGGTGGAGTGCGTCTACTCCGACGAGCAGTTGATCTACCCCAGTGCCGACGGCGAAGTGTGCCTGCAAAAGCCCGGCAGCAACGAGGCTACACGGCTGGACTGCGCTTCAGGCTTTGGCGCCGCGACGTTTCTCACCGGCACCTTTGGCTTCGTGGCCGCTTCAAAGGTGCTTGAGCGCCTCGCCAAAAAAGCCAATCAGCCTACCGTCACTCAAGCCATCCAAGAGGAAAACGAATGACCACCCCCGTTCCCGGTATTTACCGCCACTACAAAGGCAGCCTTTACGAGGTGGTGGGCACCGCCCAGCACAGCGAAAGCGAAGAGCCGCTGGTGGTCTACCGCGCGCTCTACGGCGACTACGGCCTCTGGGTGCGCCCGCTAGCGATGTTCACGGAGAGCGTGACGAAAGAGGGGAGCACCCAGCCGCGCTTTGCGTTGGAGAAGGCGTTTTAGCCCGTATCGATTGCGCCACTAGTACTCTTATGGATTGCCGCCCCCTGTTGCCAGGGAGGCGGCATTTTTGTGGTGGTGATTGCTTATATTCAATAATTAGCTATCTTTATAACAATAGTTGGCGCATAAGCGTCAAGCATACATACTCACGTATCTAGGAGATAAGCATGAAGACCTTCGCCCTATCTCAAAGCACCGGTGCGGGGTCACCCGACGTGGCGGGCTTTTTTGATCCGCGCACCTTTAGCGTTCAATACATCGTCAGCGACCCCGCTACCAAACAGTGCGCGATTATTGACCCGGTGCTGGATTTCGACGAAAAGTCTGGCGCAACGGCCACCTTTTGCGCTGACGCGCTGTTGAAATATATCGAGGAAGAGGGACTGACAGTGGCGTGGATTCTGGATACGCACCCCCACGCGGACCACTTTTCAGCAGCCCAGTACCTAAAAGAGAAAACTGGCGCACCGACGGCGATTGGCCAGTACGTCACCCAAGTGCAGGCACTATGGAAGGAGATTTATCACTGGCCAGAGATGCCCACCGATGGCCGCCAGTGGGACACGCTGTTTGTGGAGGGCGATACGTTTGCCATTGGAGAACTCAGCGCCCGCGTGCTGCACTCGCCTGGCCATACGCTGGCCTCCATCACCTACGTCATCGGTGATGCCGCCTTTGTGCATGACACCCTTTTCCAGCCTGATTTTGGGACGGCGCGCGCCGATTTTCCCGGTGGGGATGCCAAGTCCCTATGGAACTCCATCCAGCAGATTCTCGCACTACCGGGCAATACGCGGCTGTTCACCGGCCACGACTATATGCCCGATGGCCGTGAGCCAAAGTGGCAGAGCAGCGTCGATGAGCAGCGAGCCAACAACCCGCACTTGGTTGGCAAAAGCGAGGAGGCGTACATCGCCCTGCGCCACCAGCGGGATGGCGAGCTGCCCATGCCCAAGCTGATTTTGCACGCGCTGCAGGTGAATACTCGCGGCGGCCGTTTGCCGGAACCAGAAGCCAACGGCAAGCGCTATCTAAAAATCCCCCTGGATGCCCTGGAAGGTGCGGCCTGGGATTGATGTTATCCAAACCAATAGGAGGTGTGGTCATGCAAACGAAGCCATTGGAGCCAGGCGTTGAGATCACCTCAGCGCTGACGTTGGATGAGTTGGAAGAGGTAAAAGCCCGTGGTTTTCACGCGGTGGTGTGTAACCGCATCGAGGGTGAGAGCGAAGATTTTCCCGACGAGGCGCGCTACCGCGAAAAAGCTGAGCAGCTTGGCCTTGCCTGGGTGCATATCCCCGTGAAGCCAGGCGAGTACAGTGAGGCTGACATCCGCGTCTTTGCTGAAGCGCTCCAACAACTGCCGCGCCCGCTATTGGCATTTTGCCGCTCAGGTAAGCGGGCCACGCACCTGTGGGCCTACGCCAAGCGTCAGCACGAGCAGTGCGATTTGGCGGAGCTGTTTGCGGCGGCCCATGCGGCAGGGGTTGACTTGGAAGATCAGCGCCATGGCCTTGAACGAAGCTCCCAATAAAAAGCGAAGACGCGTGAAACCCTAGTACGAAGGCCCCGTATCAGCAGATACCTATTATGAGACTGCATCATGATCATTGAGCGCTGGGTGCCGCTAATCGGCTGGCTGCGAACGTATCATCGGGGCTTGCTCACGCGGGATGTACTTGCCGCGGTGATCGTCACGCTGATGCTGGTGCCGCAAGCGCTGGCCTACGCCATGCTGGCAGGGTTGCCGCCGGAAATGGGGCTCTATGCCAGCATGCTGCCGCTGGTGCTGTACGCCGTCTTTGGCACCAGCGCGAGTTTGGCAGTAGGGCCGGTGGCGGTGGCAGCACTCATGACGGCCTCGGCGCTGAGCAGTTTTGCCGCGCCGGGCAGCCCGGAGTATATCGGTGCGGCGCTGGTGCTGGCCGCGCTCTCTGGGCTGATTCTTATCGCCATGGGCGTGCTTCGGCTGGGCTTTTTAGTCAACTTTCTCAGCCATCCGGTGATCTCCGGGTTTGTGACCGCCTCGGGGATTTTGATCGCGATCAGCCAGTTGAAGCACATTTTTGGGGTCGAAGCATCCGGCCATAACGTGGTGGAACTGCTGAGAGCGCTATTGGATCAGTGGCAGCAGGTGAATGTCATCACGCTGCTGATTGGCCTTGGCGTTTGGGCGTATCTATGGGTGTGTCGCAAGCGCCTGAATGGTTGGCTGACCAAGCTGGGAATGCCTGCCAGTTGGGCAGGGTTAATGGTCAAAGCCGCGCCTATTTCGGCCGTGGTAGTGACCACGCTGTTGGCCTGGGGCTTCCAACTAGAGCAGCGCGGGGTCGATTTGGTGGGCTTTGTGCCTAGTGGCCTGCCTGCCATTACGCTGCCGAGTCTGGATCAATCGCTGTGGCTCGGCCTGCTCCCGGCGGCGCTGCTGATCAGCTTGGTAGGGTTTGTAGAGTCGGTGTCCGTGGCGCAGACCCTGGCCGCCAAGCGTCGTCAGCGTATCGACCCCAACCAAGAGCTGATTGCGCTCGGCATGGCGAATCTTGGCGCTGGCATTAGCGGCGGCTCGCCGGTGTCGGGCGGTTTTTCGCGCTCGGTGGTCAATTTTGAAGCCGGGGCAGCAACGCCGCTGGCGGGGGCGTTTACCGCGCTTGGGATTGTGTTGGCGACGCTGCTACTCACTGACTTACTGGCCTTTTTACCCACCGCCACGCTGGCCGCCACAATTATCGTGGCAGTGGGGACGTTGATTGATTTGCCTGCGGTAAAGCGGACCTGGCAATACTCCCGCAGTGACGGGGTGGCGATGGTCGCTACTTTGCTGCTGACCCTTCTGCACAGCGTGGAAGTGGGCATTATCAGCGGGGTGGTGCTCTCGCTGGGGCTACACCTTTACCGCACCAGCCAGCCCCATAGTGCGGTGGTAGGGCGGGTGCCGGGTACCGAGCATTTCCGTAACGTGAAGCGCCATCAGGTAGAAACCGACGAGCATGTCGCCATGCTGCGCATTGATGAAAGCCTCTATTTTGCCAACGCCCGCTATCTTGAAGATACCGTCATGGCGCTGGCCGCCCGCTCGCCGTCGATCAAGCACATTGTCCTCACCTGTCAGGCAGTGAATGTCATCGATGCTTCGGCCCTGGAGAGCCTGGAGGCGATCAACGGTCGGCTGAAAGACGCCGGTGCCATGCTCCACTTGGCCGAGGTGAAAGGGCCGGTGATGGATCGCCTAACGCACACGGCGTTCTACCACGAGCTCACCGGCCAAGTGTTCTTTACCACCTATGACGCTTGGCAAGCGTTGGCGCATCCGGCCAGTGCTGGGGTGGTGTCGGTGTGGCGTGGTTTTGTCACTCCCAGGCTGGGAATGGATCGGGCAGTTGCTGCCATACCTTCATACCTTCCAAAAGCTCCGCCTCGCTGAGCAGGCAGCCGTCCAGCGCTTCACGCATTCTGGCCTCATCTAGGTTTTGGCCGATAAATACCAGCTCTTGGCGCATATCGCCAAACGGCTCCTGCCACTTCTCCATAATGAATTGGCGATACTCCGGGTCCTCTGGCCAGTCGGCTTCAGGAATGGCTTTCCAGAACACGCCCGCCGGGCCGTGATGGGCAATGCCACCTGCCTGGCTCCACTGGCCTGCGTAACGGGGGCGAGTCGCCAGCCAGAAGAAACCTTTCGAGCGTAGCAGGCCTTTGCCAAACCATTCGGCGTTTAACAGGTCGTGAAACTTTTGAGGGTGAAAAGGGCGGCGAGCGTGGTAGGCGAAGCTGCCAATACCGTACTCTTCGGTTTCGGGGATGTGTTCGCCACGTAGCTCTTTCAGCCAGCCGGGCGCTTGCTGCGCGTGTTCAAAGTTGAACTTGCCTGTATTCAGCACTTTTTCTAGCGGCACGCCACCTTGGGTGATGGGCACGATGTCTGCGTCGGGATTGAGCGAGCGTAGAATCGCTTTCAAAGCGTCCAGCTCTTTCTCAGTGATCAGGTCGGTCTTGCTAATCAGTAGGACATTGCAAAACTCAATTTGGTCGACCAACAGGTCTGCGACGTTACGTTCGTCCTCTTCGCCCAGGCTCTCTCCGACCTCTTCAAGGCTTTGCGCTTGCTGGTATTGGGCGAGGAAGTTAGCCCCGTCCACCACCGTCACGAGGGTGTCTAGCCGGGCAACGTGGGAAAGGCTTTGACCACTCTCATCTTCAAAGGTGAAGGTTTCGGCGACAGGCAGCGGTTCAGAAATACCGGTCGACTCGATCACCAGGTAATCAAACTTACCTTCACGGGCCAGTTGGCTGACCTCGACCAACAGATCTTCACGCAGGGTGCAGCAGATGCAGCCATTGCTCATTTCGACCAAGCGCTCGTCTGCGCGGTTGAGCGCAACATTACTGTCGAGTGTTGACTCGCCTGGGCCGCCGCGTACCAGGGCACCATCGATATTGACGTCGCTCATGTCATTGACGATCACCGCCACCCGGAGGCCTTCACGGTTCGCCAGGATATGGTTGAGCACGGTGGTTTTGCCGGCACCTAAAAAGCCGGAAAGCACGGTCACGGGTAAGGGAGAAAGCAACGACATTGCCAAGACCTTTCATAGTATATGTTATGTGATAATATAACATTATTGGGGCGCTGAAAATGGTCTTCGCCTCTCTGTTCCTTCCTAGTGAGTAAGATAAGAGAGAGTGGGACAATAAGACAGTGGCGTTAACGTTTGTACTGGGTAGGGCAGTAGCCTCTCATCACATCGGGCGAGCGAAGCGACTGATGTTTGGTAGTGCGGCCCGTGACCCGCTTGCGCCATAGGCGGAATGAGCCTGGGGTCATCTGGTAGCGCATGACCTCGATCACATCGGGTTCCCCTAAACCAAATAGCCGTTCGATCGCTTCAAAAGGCGTGCGATCTTCCCAGGCCATTTCGATGACGCGAGACTGTTCGTCCTCTGGCAGGCGACGAAAGCGCTTTACGGCGGCTTTGGGCATGGCGCGTCCTCATCATTGACGTTTTCGAATAGAGAGCAGGCAAACCCCAGTGCCCCACGGGTTGTGCAACGTAAGCTATACGCATTAATTTTATTGCATAGGTTTTTGCAAGCGATGAGCAATAAAACAGCGCTATTTGACGGCGAGCAGGGCACGAAACAGACCGTTCATGAGTACCGGCTCGTCTCGCTGAATACGAAAGCCAGCATGTTGGATCATGGGGCTGGCTTGACGCGTGATATCGGTCGCAATGATCGAAGTGAATACGTTCAACGTGCGGCGCCCCCACCCGGCAGGTTGGGTGTCGGGTTGGAATTTATCCATGACGCACAGTTGTCCGCCGGGTTTCAGTACGCGATAGGCCTCTGCCAAACCCTGCTCAGGGCGAGGCATGACCGCCAAAATCAGGTGCATGATGACGACATCGAAGTGTTCATCAGGATAGACGAGTTGGGTGGCGTCCATGACATGACAAGCCACATCACGCTGATAGCGCTCGGCCCTGGCGCTGGCGCGCCGGACCATCGCAGGGGTGAGATCGGTCAGGTGTATTTCTAACTCGTGGGGCAAAAAGGGGAGGTCCAGCCCCGTCCCTGCTCCCACCAAGAGAACGCGCATACCGGGTTCCCAGTCCACTTGGCTGAGCGCGACACGTCTTGGTCTGCGCAACGCGGGCGCTACGAGCGCATCGTAGAGAGGCGCGTAGGCGCTGTAGCGAAGACGATTCCAGGAAGTCGTGTTCAGCATAGGGCCTCGCAAGGTGGGAGTGAGCTGGGCGCCAGGACGGCGTCGAGTGTTGGGGCTGCCATGCTGAATGCAGCGCTCACTACCTATAGCACGAACCGTAGAGAAGCACCAAAGGTGCTGGCAACCCCGCCAGTCGCGTTGGGGGGAGCGGATACGTTAGGCAGTGATAGCTCAAAAGAGTCGGGATAGTCGTGTTGGTTACTCTTCGGTGGAGGAATCTTGTCGAAAACGCGTGGCCAAGCTTTCTATGAGTTCTAGCATCAAACGGGCTTATGGGGCTGCTGTCTCAGCAGCCCTTTTTTAAGAAGGTAAACAGTGTCGTCAATGCATCCATTCTCATATATAAGATAAACGGCGATGCTAGGCTGGCCCCTGTAGTGTTTGCGAAGGGCACTCACCAAACTGCTGCTTATAGTCGTGGGTGAATTGCCCTAAGTGCCAAAATCCCCAATACGTCGCAATCTCGGTCACTGTTTGTGGCGGTTCAGCTGCGCGCAGGGCGCGCCGCACTCGGTTAAGGCGCGTCAGCCTCAAAAACTGCAATGGGCTAATGCCTAAAATCGTCGTAAAGCTATATTGCAGCGTGCGTCGGCTCACATGGGTCAGTTCACACAGCGCGTTCATGGTGATGGGGGTGTCTACATGCGCGTCGACGTACTGCTTGACTCGGTCGACCACGGCTTTGCGATGCGCGTAGCTGGGAGGCAGCTCGCCACAGGGCTGTTGGGCATCTAATAGCTCCAGCAGGCCGGTTAAAAGAATATCCTGATGTAGCTTTTCAGCAATGGCTCCCTGCTGTTGGCCTAACAGCCGCTCCAAAAGAAACAGTAGGGCGCGCAGCGTGGCAGGGTTCACATGCCGGCGGGGCGCGGTCATCCACTGCTCATCCAGCGTGATGCCCTGGCGTTCGGCAGCGGCATGTAGTGCTGGCAGACGTATCACCAGCCCGTAAATATCGAAGGCTTCCGGGGTCACCAATTCAAAATCGCGCCCGCCGGGGCGGCACATCACTTGCTGCGCGTCGAGTGGCTGCCCATTGATACGCGAGCCCGCTGGTCGGGTTGGAATGCCCAGCCATAAGGAGTCCTCCCACACCCGGCAATCCTGACGCAGCGCTTGGCCGGTGTGCTCTTTGAACACCTGGATGGCAGGCAACGCAATTTCATCCAGCCGCCCATAAAACCGCCCAGGCGTGAGCTGATCATACTGCTGCTGCCAGCGGGTGAGGTTTTGCGCATGCTCATCGGCATCAAACGCTTCTTGAATGCACTTTTTTGGTGCGCTTTGGGTAGGCGTCAAGGTCATTACCAGCTCCTGACAGCGTGAATCAACCGCGTCCACGCCTTGTTGTCGTTATTAACCAGCTGTTTCTTATTGGTTTTTATAGCCTTGGTGTGTTTTGCCAAAACTCGATACTCCCCGTTAAGTGATAGCGCTATTGTGAGAACAAGCAAGTTTTGTTCCTCAGCGCGCATACCGCGCCTTGAGTATCGAACAGGTAAGAGAAGGGAAGGCCCATGGCGCAGACCTATCACACCACGGTGGGGAGCCGCCGCTATCGCTTTAGCGGGCTCGCCGAACTGATGGCCAAAGCCACGCCGCCGCGCTCGGGCGACCGCCTTGCCGGGGTGATGGCAGAATCGGCAGAAGAGCGGGTCGTCGCCCAAATGGTGCTGGCGGAGCTGCCGCTCACCACCTTTTTGAACGACGCGCTGATCCCCTACGAGCAGGACGAAATCACCCGCCTGATTATCGACGACCACGATGCAGAGGCGTTTGCGCCGCTGAAGCACCTGACCATAGGCGATTTTCGCAACTGGCTGCTTTCGGACCACGCCACCAGTGAAGCGCTGGCCGCTGCCCGGCCCGGCATTACGCCGGAAATGGCCGCGGCGGTGAGTAAGCTGATGCGCAACCAGGACCTCATGCTGGTGGCGAAGAAATGCCACGTGACCACGGCATTTCGCAATACCATTGGGCTGCCGGGACGGCTTTCGACCCGCTTACAGCCCAATCACCCCACCGATGACGTCACCGGCATCGCAGCGAGTATTCTCGATGGTCTGCTGTATGGCAGCGGCGATGCGGTGATTGGTATCAACCCGGCTACCGATAACGTCGCCCAGAGCATCAAGCTGATGCGGCTGATGGACGACGTGATCCAGAAATACGAGATCCCTACGCAATCCTGCGTACTGACTCACGTGACCAATACGCTAGAAGCCATTGAACAGGGCGCATCGGTGGATCTGGTGTTTCAGTCCATTGGCGGCACCGAAGCCACCAACCGCAGCTTTGGGTTCGATTTGAGCACCCTGGCGGAAGCCGAAGCCGCTGCACAAACGTTGAACCGAGGCACTGTGGGTCGCAACGTGATGTATTTTGAAACCGGCCAAGGCAGCTCGCTCTCCGCCGACGCCCACCACGGGCTGGATCAGCAAACCTGCGAAGCCCGGGCCTACGCCGTGGCACGTAAGTTCAATCCGCTGCTGGTCAACACGGTGGTCGGGTTTATCGGTCCCGAGTACCTCTACGACGGTAAAGAGATCACCCGCGCCGGCCTTGAGGATCACTTCTGCGGCAAGCTCTTAGGTGTGCCGATGGGGTGCGACGTGTGCTACACCAACCACGCCAACGCCGATCAAAACGATATGGACAACCTGCTGACGCTGTTGGGTGTGGCGGGCTGCAACTTCGTGATGGGCATCCCCGGCTCTGACGACATCATGCTCAACTATCAAACCACGTCGTTTCACGATGCGCTCTATGCCCGTCGGGTGCTGGGGCTAAAAGCCGCGCCGGAATTTGAGCAGTGGCTGGCCAAGATGCAGATCTTCCAAGATGTGAGTACCCACCGTCTTAACGACCAGCTGCCCGCCGCCTTCACCAACAGCCTGCGCCACTTGCCGAAGGGGAGCGACTAAGATGCCTAAGCAACCCACGCAGGAAACCACTGCGCCGATCGTCATTGAGAACCCCTGGGAGCGCCTGCGCGCCTTTACCGACGCGCGCATTGGTCTGGGGCGCGCGGGGGTGAGCCTGCCCACCAAACAGCTGCTCGCGTTTCAGCTCGCCCATGCCCAGGCCCAAGATGCGGTTCACTGCCCGCTGGAGTGTGAGGTGCTCGCCGATGAGCTGACCCAGGCGCTTGGCTTGAGCACCGCACCGCTTGCGGTACACAGCCGTGCAGAGGACCGTGCGATGTACCTGCAGCGGCCCGACTACGGCAGACGCCTCAACGAGGCATCCCGGCAGACGCTGCAGCAGGCGGCAGAGAGCGGCCAACGGTTCGATCTGGCGGTGGTGATCGTCGATGGCCTCTCGGCGCTGGCGGTGCAGCAAAACAGCGTCCCGTTTCTTACCGCGTTGTATGACGCATTCGGGCGCGACAAGAACGAATGGCAGCTCGCACCGCTGACCCTTGTTGAGCAAGGGCGCGTGGCAATTGGCGACGAAGTGGGCGCGCTACTCAACGCGGATGCGGTGCTGGTCATGGTTGGCGAGCGCCCTGGCCTTAGCTCACCAGATAGTTTGGGGCTGTACATGACCTGGGCCCCCGAAGTGGGTTTAAAAGATGACCGACGTAACTGTATCTCCAACGTACGCCCGGCTGGGCTTGCGTATGAAGAGGCGGCCCGGCGCTTGCTGCTGCTGTTAACCGAGGCGCGGGAGCGCAAGCTCTCCGGCGTGAAGCTAAAAGACCGCAGCGAAGACAACGTCTTGGAGGGCGGCAGCGGTTCAACTCGTAATTTCCTTGTGGCTGATTGACGGTAACAGCCGCAAAAACGCGGACGACATTTTCAATAACACCGCTGACGGCTCTCCCAATAACAAGACGGAACCAGGATCACAGCACGCCGCTGACACCCATTGCGTTCCACACTGAAAAGGGCAAAACGATGACACAACCAACGGTTGATCAGGCGTATCTGGCCAAGCGCCAGCTGCGTAAAGGTACGGCAGGCTGGATGCTGCTCGCGGGCCTTGGGGTTTCCTACGTGATTTCCGGTGACTTTGCGGGCTGGAACTTTGGCATTGCCGAAGCGGGCTGGGGCGGCTTTGCGATTGCCGCTTGTTTGATGGCGCTAATGTACCTAGCGCTAGTGCTGGCGCTGGCAGAAATGTCCGCCGCTATTCCCGCGGCAGGGGGCGGCTACAGCTTTGCCCGCCAAGCCATGGGGCCTGCGGGCGGCTATTTGACTGGGCTTGCGGTATTGATTGAGTACGCGCTTGCCCCGGCGGCCATCGTGATTTTTATTGGCTCGGCGGTGGAAGCATTATTAGGCGTTAACGGGCCGCTGGTGTATCTGCTGTTTTATGCGGTGTTTATTGGCATTCACCTGGCGGGTGTGGGGGAAGCGCTAAAAGTGATGATGGTGATTAGCGGTTTGGCGGTCTTTGCCATTTTGGCCACCGCCGTGGCGCTGATCGGCGATTTCGATTCGGCCAACCTGTTTGATATTGCACCCACCGATGCGGCGGGGGCGAGCACCTTCATGCCATTCGGCTGGTACGGTATTTGGGCGGCGCTGCCTTTTGGCATGTGGCTGTTCCTGGCGGTAGAGGGTGTGCCGCTGGCGGCCGAAGAGGCGAAAGATCCCGCCCGGGATATGCCCAAAGGCATCATTGGTGCGATGCTGTTCTTGCTCTTCACCGCCCTGCTCGTAGTCGTGCTGCTGGCCGGTGCGGCGGGCGCTGAGATGATTGGCCAAAGCGGCGTGCCGCTGGTAGATGCGCTGAATGCGGCGGGTAATCCCACGCTGGCGACCCTGGTCAACGTGCTGGGCTTAGCGGGTTTGATCGCGTCGTTCTTCTCGATTATTTATGGCTATAGCCGCCTGGTATTCGCGCTCTCTCGGGCGGGTTATTTACCCAAACCGCTATCGCTCACCAGCGAGCGCAAAGTGCCTTACTTAGCGCTGATTGTGCCCGGTATTTTGGGCTTTCTTGCATCGCTGAGCGGGGAAGGCGATCTGATGTTAGGCATGGCCGTTGTGGGGGCGACTATCTCTTATGCGCTGATGGCGCTTAGCCATATTCTGCTGCGCGTGAAACAGCCCGACCTGCCGCGCCCCTATAAAACGCCGGGAGGCGTGGTGACCTCAGGCATCGCGTTGGTGCTCTCGCTCGTCGCGTTGACCGGTGTCTACGCGTTTGACCCTCGCGCGTTCAACTACACCATCGTGCTGTTCATTGCTGGAGCGGCTTACTACTTCCTCTACAGCAAAAATCATTTAGTCGCGAAAACCGCAGAAGAGGAGTTCGCGCTGGTCACCGCAGCACCTGAGGATCTCGACCCTGTCGCACCGAAGGCCGCTTCCGCGAAATTGTAATCACCACAGCAGATCGCCTAGTCTGAACCACGGCAGTGCGCCTCTGGGCTTTCGCTCAGAGGCGTTGTTATTGGCAGGCAAGGAGGAGCTTGAAGGATGTTGAACTTTACCGAATCGAACATGGCCGAGTCAGAACAGCGGCGCTGGTACGCCGTGGACGATGGCGTGATGGGCGGCGTGTCCCAAAGCGGCTTTCGCGTGGACGCTGGCGCTGGCTGCTTTGGTGGCGAGGTATCGCTGGAAAACGGCGGCGGTTTTGCCTCAGTGCGCCGTGAACCCAACGGCTTTGAACCGACCCTGGCTCATGGCCAAGGAATTGTGCTTCGTGTGCGTGGCGATGGTCGCACCTATCAGCTAAGGCTCAAAAGCAGCGCGCTGGACGAAGCAAGCGCTTACCGCGTGGCCTTCACGCCTAAAGCTCACCAGTGGGAAACGCATCAATTCACCTGGGCGCAGTTTAAGGCGGTGCGACGGGGCACGCTGCTTTTCAGCGCGCCGCCTCTCGACCCACATACTATTCACCAGCTCGGTTTCTTGATTGCCGACCGCACTGCCGGGCCGTTTCGCCTGGAGGTCGCCTCCATTGCGTCGCACTCACAGGGCTGACACTGACAGGACTAAGGTCGTCTCGTATGTAGTGTGCCGTTCACGGAATCTGGGAAGCCCTCTTTCGACGTGAGCCAGCGTGATGAAACACTCTCCCGCGTATCGCCTAGCGGCCACTGTGCTGCACGGTTTCGATGAGTACCGTGCGCGTTTCAAGCAGATCACCTCAGATGCCAGCCGCCGTTTTCGCGATGCCGCCTGGCGTGAAGCGCAGCAGGCCTCCGCCGCGCGGATCAACCTGTACGGTGAAAAAGTCGAGGAGACGCTCGACCGATTACAGCGCACCTTTGCCCAGGAGGTGCTGGCCCACTGTGAGACATGGCGGGAAGCACGAGGGCACTACGCTCAGTTGATTAGCCAGCGGCTGGATTATGAGCTGGCGGAAACCTTCTTTAATTCGCTGTTCTGCTCGGTGTTTCAGCATCGCCATATCCGCAACGACTGGATGTTTGTATACAGCTCCCGGGAGGATGCCGCGCACCGTTCGGGCATTGAGCTGTGCCGCAGGCATTACGTCAACGGCGACTGGGCGGGGGCGCTCGCTTGGGCGCTGAGCGAAGCCCCGTTCGAGTCCCCCTTTGCCGACGTCGAGCGCGACAGCCAGCTCGGCGCTGGATTGCTGGAAGCTCAGCTCCCTGTTGCGATTTGGCAGGCAGACGATGCCCAGGTGGAGCTACTCAACAGCGTGTTTTACCGCAACAAAGGGGCGTATCTGGTGGGGCGCATTCTAGGTGGCGGCGAGCAGGTCCCCTTGGTGCTGCCGATTCTACATGGGGAAGGGTATGGCGAGCAGCAGGGCGGCGACCCCTGCCTGCATTTGGATACGGTCCTCACCGAAACCGATGAAGTGTCGATCATCTTCTCGTTCACCCGCGCCTATTTCCAGGTAGAGGTGCCGGTGCCGGGGGAGTTCGTCGGTTACCTAAAACAGCTGATGCCCCACAAGCCGGAAGGCGAGCTGTACGCCGCCATTGGCTTTTTCAAACATGGCAAAACAGAATTTTTCCGCGCGCTGAACCAGCAGGTGGCTAAACGCGAAGAGCGGTTCATGATCGCGCCGGGGGTGCGGGGTATGGTGATGGCGGTATTTGTGCTGCCGAGCTTCCGCACCGTGTTCAAGATCATCAAGGATAAGTTCGACCCCGCCAAAGAGGTCACCCCCGCCATCGTGCGAGAGAAGTATCGGCTGGTAAAGCGCCACGACCGGGTGGGGCGGATGGCCGATACCCAGGAGTTCTCCAACTTTATCGTCCGCAAAGACCACTTCGAGCCGGAGTGTTTGGCCCACCTGCTAGAGGTCGCGCCCTCCACGGTGTCGCTGAAAGAGGATAAAGTGATCATTAAGCACTGCTATACCGAGCGAATGATGACGCCGCTGAATATTTACCTGGAGCAGTGCAGCGCCGATGAGCGAGTGATGGTGCTAAAAGATTACGGCAACGCCATCAAGCAGATGGCGGCGGCGAATATTTTCCCTGGCGATATGCTGCTGAAGAATTTTGGCGTCACTCGCCATGGGCGGGTGATTTTCTACGACTACGACGAGGTGAGCTATCTCACCGAGTGTCGCTTCCGCCATATTCCCAAATCCCAGGGGGACGACAGTTACATGGATGGCGGGGCCAGTTTATCTATTGGCCCCAACGATATCTTCCCTGAAGAGTTTGGCCCGTTTATGTTTGCTAACCCGGAACTGCGCACACTGTTCACAGAGCAGCACCCGGAGCTGTTCGACCCGGACTACTGGCTGGCGCTACAGCGGGCAATTCTGGAGGGGCGGGTGATCGACGTTTACCCGTATCGCAACAAGCAGCGATTCGCGGGCACCGTGGGGCAACTGGTACATTAGGCGTTTACCGGACGACGTAAGCCGAGGATAGCATGACTTCAGCCCCGCACTTGGTGGTATTTACCGGCTCGGGAATCAGCGCGGAGAGCGGCATTCAAACCTTCCGCGCCAGCGATGGCCTCTGGGAGGATCACCCGGTGGAAGAGGTCGCCACGCCGCAAGGGTGGCGGCAAGACCCAGAGCGGGTGCTGGCGTTCTATAACCAGCGCCGTGATCAGATCCGCCGCGCGAAGCCCAACGCCGCCCATAAAGCGCTGGCGGCGCTGGAGCAGGATGGCTTCCGAGTCAGCGTGGTGACGCAGAATATCGATGACCTGCACGAGCGTGCCGGTTCGCGCCACGTGCTGCACCTGCACGGCGAGATTCTCAAGGCACGCTCATCCGTCGATGCCCGGCTGCGCTACCCGCTGCCCAAAGGTGGAATCCGCCTGGGGGAGGTGTGCGACAAAGGCAGCCAGCTGCGCCCGGACGTGGTGTGGTTCGGGGAAGCCGTGCCGCTCTTCGAAGAGGCCTGCGAGCTGGTCAGCCAGGCCGATTTCCTGCTGGTGGTGGGCACCTCGCTGGCGGTGATGCCCGCCGCGTCGCTGCTGACCTACATCGACTACGATACCCCCTGTGCACTGATAGACCCCGATGCCGATGCGCTCAGCCCGCCTGGCGTGCTGGCGATCAACACCACGGCGGGGGAAGGCGTGCCAGCGCTGGTTCACCAGTGGCGCAAGCAGGGCAACTTGCTCTTGCCTTGAGTCAACGACGGGGCGGAGTGAGCGAACCGATGGATGGCAGGTTACCGGCGCGCTTCGAGAAACCACGCTTTCATGACTCCGGTAATCTGGGTGATCTCGGCGTCCGTCGCAATATAGGCGGGCATGGTGTAGAGCCAGCGGCCAATGGGGCGCAGCCATACGCCCCGCGCTCGGGCAAACGCGGCAACGCCTTTCAGCGCCTCGCTGCTGTGGGCTTCGATTACCGCCGTTGCGCCTAATACGCGCACGTCCGCTACGGCCGGATGTGCGCGCAGCGCTACGTCTTCTAATAGCTCGCGCTGTAATGTTTGGCTGAGCGCGGCGATTTTCTCCAGGTAATGCTCCTCTTCGAACACCCGCAGGCTCTCCAGCGCCACGCGGCAGGCCAGGGGGTTGCCCATAAAGGTGGGGCCGTGCATGAAGGCGTGGTGCTGACTGTCGCCAATGAACGCCTCGTGCACC
Source organism: Vreelandella aquamarina (assembly GCF_900110265.1). Lineage (GTDB taxonomy): Bacteria > Pseudomonadota > Gammaproteobacteria > Pseudomonadales > Halomonadaceae > Vreelandella > Vreelandella aquamarina. The sequence continues at coordinate 19,364 of NZ_FODB01000014.1, forward strand.
CGGTCGGTGGCCAGCGTGGCCGCATGGCCCAGATACCCGCCGGTCAGCCCCTTGGAGAGCACCATGATATCCGGCGTGACGCCCGCGTGGTCGGCGGCAAACAGCCTGCCGGTGCGGCCAAAGCCGGTGGCTACTTCGTCGAAAATCAGCAGCACGCCAAACTCGTCGCACAGCGCCCGGGCGCCGCGCAGGTAGTGCGGCGAGGTCATGTTCAGCCCGCCCGCCGCTTGCAGCAGCGGCTCCATCAGTAGTGCGGCGATCTCCTGGTGGTGGCGCGACAGCACCTCACGTAGCGCAGCGAGGTCATGCTCTACCTGGGCTGGCGTGGCATCGAAGGGTGCCGTGGGGGCCGGGGCGAAGTGGTGCTGAGGCAGCAGGCTGGCGAACAGGCCGTGCATGCCCTCTTCGGGGTCGCATACCGCCATGCAGCCGGTGGTGTCGCCATGGTACGCCTTCATCAGCGAGAGCATCTTGCGCTTGCCGGGGTGGCCGCTCAGCACCTGGTACTGCAGCGCCATCTTCATGGCGACTTCCATGCCCACCGAGCCGCTATCGGAGAAGAACACATGATTCAGCCCCGGCGGGGTAATGCGCACCAGCTCTTGTGCGAGCTGGTCGGCGGGATCGTGGGTCAGGCCGCCCAGCATCACATGGCAAAGCTCCCCCGCCTGCTCGCGGATGGCGGCGACGAGGCGCGGATGGCCGTAGCCGTGAATCATGCACCACCAGGAGCAGGTGGCATCCAGCAGGCGCTCGCCGCTTTCCAGCGTAAAGTAGCTGCCGCTGCCGCCGACCACTTTGGGCGCAGGCGTTTGGGTTTTGAGATGGGCATAGGGGTGCCAAACGGGGGAGTTCATGGCGTCGCCTCCTGGGTGGCGAGGGGGAGCAGCGCATCAAGGGAGAGGTAGTACTGCGCGGTGGGCGCATCTGCCGTAGCTAAATGAGGAATGATGCCCAAGCAAGGGGCGGGCAGAGCGCGTTTCAGCAGCGCCACATTGGCTGCAAAGCGCGGGCTGTCGTCGGCAAAGGCTGAGTCCACTACGCTGCCTACCCAGCCCGCCAGCGTTAAGCCATCGGCGGCGATGGCCTCGGCGGTGAGCCGGGCATGGTTAAGGCAGCCCAGCTTCAGCCCAACCACCAGAATCACCGGCAGCCCGAGCGCGCGGGGCAGGTCGGAAAAATCCTCCTCCTCGTTCAGCGGCACTCGCCAGCCGCCTGCGCCTTCGATTAGCGTCAGATCCCGTGGCGTGTCGGTTAACGTGTCGCTGAGCGCCTGAGTAACCCTTGCCACGTTAAGCGCAGTACCTGCTTCCAGAGCGGCGAGATGCGGCGCAATGGCTGGAGCAAAGGCCCAGGGGTTCACCGTTGGATACTCCACCGGCGGGAGGCTTTGCGCCTGTAGCGCCAGGGCGTCGCGGTTGCGTAGGCCGCTGGGCGTGGCCTCGCTGCCAGAGGCGATGGGCTTTAACCCTAGCGTGGTGAGTTGGCGCTGGCGGGCGGCGCACAGCAGCGCGATGGTGGCCAGGGTTTTGCCCGCGTCGGTGTCGGTACCAGTGACGAAATAGCTGTTATTCATATCGCGCTTTCCAGTTGTAGCGTCAGGCAGTGGTAGCTCACCGGCAGCCCCTGCGGCGTGCGCAGCGACTCATAGCGAACCTGGGCGGTGGCAAGCGCTTGGCGGGTCAGCCGAGCGTTGGGTCTGGCCACTTGGGCGCCCACGCCTTTGATGGAGGCCATCACGGCATTCAGGTCGGGGTAGAAAAAACGCCGATGATCGCAGGCGTGCTGGGTGAGGCGCAGGCCGCTTTGTTGAATGGCCCGCTGTACGGCACTGGCATCCGGCGTTTGCAGCAGTGCCTCGGGCCGCTGCCAGGCGGTGGCCACCTCATGAAGCGTGCCGGGCAGCAGGGTGGTGATGCGCGCCTGCCCGCCAGGGGCAAGCACCCGCGCCAGCTCCTGCATCACCGCGCCGATATCCGGGCACCACTGAATCGCCAGGTTAGAGAACACGAGATCCACGCTTGCGTCGTCCAGCGGCAGCGCGGCGGCATCTCCCTGTTGCCAGCGTATGGCATCGCCATACTGTGCCTGGGCGTGGGCGAGCATACCCGGCGCCAGGTCGAGCCCGGTGGTGGTGGCGTTTGGGTAGTGGCTCGCCAGCCGCTGGGTCCAGTAGCCGGTGCCGCAGCCAAGGTCGAGCACCTGCTGGGCGCTCTGCGGCAGCGTTTGCCAGAGCGCTTCGCCGATATCGCGCTGGGCGCTAGCGAGATCATCGTAGCGTGGTGCCGCCCGTGAAAAAGCCCGAGCAACACGCTCCTGCCAGCGGGGCAGTGGCAGCGAGGTGACCGGTGTGTTCATCGCGGCTCCTGTAGCGCCCGCGTGGCCTGCTCGGCCAGCCGTGCCGCCAGCTGGGCGGGCTGGGAGAGCATCGGGCAGTGCCCGGCGTCTTCCAGCCGAAGCGCTTGCTGGCGCGTGCTGCTTGGTAGCAGCGGGTCGTGGGCGCCTGCCAATCGGCGGATAGGGCAGGGAGGGTTGGCAAGCAGTGCCCGGTTATCCAGCGTTTCAAGCCACATGAGCCCTTGCGCGAGCGTGTCGGTATCGGCGTGGGGTGTTTCACCTAACTGTGCTCGTAGCTGGCGATGGGCCTCGCGGGCATTGGGTTCGCCCTGGGCCTGCCAGCGCAGAAAGTGCCGCCACGTGGCAACGGGGTCGCGGCGGAAGGTGCACTGAAAGCTGGCAAGCTCGTCGCTCGTCACACCGCCATCTTCCCCGTCACTGCAAAAGCAGCTGCCTGCGCCCAGTAGCAACAGGGCCTTGGGCGGCGGCAGATGATTGAGCAGCGCCGTGGCCAGCAGCCCACCCAGCGACCAGCCCACCCAGACGGCATCGCTGGGTAGCTTAGATGCCATACGCTCGGCGAGCGCTTCAATGTGTGTGGGGGTAGGTAGCGCCGGAGCATCGCCGTAGCCGGGCCACTCCACTGCGCTGGGCTCGACAGGGCTGGGCCAATGCTCCGAAAGCGTCTGCCATATACGGCGGTCGACGCCCCAGCCCGAGAGTAGGATGAGCTTCATCGCTGCTCCTCTTGCAGGCAGGCGGCGGCGACTTCCAAGAGCCGATCGATATCGCTTTGGGTGTGGCGGGCGCTTAACGTAATGCGCAGCCGCGCCTCGCCGTTAGGCACCGTGGGCGGTCGAATCGCTCCTACCTGGATAGCGCGCTCATCGAACGTGGCCGCCCAGGCTAGGGTGCGCTGCTCGCTGCCCAGCAGCAGCGGCTGGATGGGCGTGTGGGAGTGGCCGAGTGGCAGCCCTAAGGCGGCCGCCTGCTGGCGGAAGTAGTCAATATGGCGAGTGAGCCGTTGGCGATGCTCCGGCTCCCGCTGCACGATGGTGAGCGCTTCTAGCGTGGCGGCGGCAATACTGGGCGGTTGGGCGGTGGTGTACACATAGCTGCGGGAAAACTGAATCAGGTGCTCAATCAGCGCAGCGTCCCCCGCCACAAACGCGCCTGCGGTGCCTAGCGCCTTGCCCAGGGTGCCGACCAAGATCGGCACGGTATGGCTATCAAAACCTTCTACGCAGCCCGCGCCGTGTTCACCCAGTACACCGAGACCATGGGCGTCGTCGATCATCAGCCAGGCGCCGTGCTGCTGGCTAATGTGGGCAAGTTCGCCGACGTCAGCAATATCGCCATCCATGCTGAACACGCCGTCGCTTACCACCAGTTTATGGGTGGCCGTGCTGCGCGCAAGCAAACGCTGTAAGTCGTTGACATCCCGGTGGTGGTAGCGCCGGGAGCGTGCGCCGCTCAGCGCGGCCCCGTCGAGTAGCGATGCGTGATTGAGACGGTCCTGAAATATCGCGGTGTGGGAATCCGCCAGCGCCTGCAGCACGCCCAGGTTTGCCATATAGCCCGTGGAGAACAGTAACGCTCTCTCGCGTCCGGTCCATTCGGCCAGCGCCTCTTCCAGGGCATCGTGAATGCCCAGGTGCCCGCTGACCAAGTGCGACGCGCCGGCCCCTGCGCCAAAGCGTTTCGCGCCTTCTGCCTGGGCTGCCTGGACCCGTGGGTCTTGGGCAAGGCCTAGATAGTCGTTGCCTGCAAAGTCGAGTGCCCCATGGGCAGAGACGCGGCGGTTGCGCCAGCGCTGCTGGCGCTCGCGCTCATCGCGGGCTGCCGCTAAGCGCTGGTGCCACACCTCAGACACTGGCATCCACCGCCAGCGCCGCAGCGCGCTCTGCCTGGGCGTTGCGCTGCGCTTGCTGGGCCAGCCGCTCGGCGCGCTGTGTATCGTCTTCGCAGGTGTCGCGGCGCTCGGGATGCAGGCCCAGCTTGGCAAACAGCGCACGGTCGCGCTCTGCCTGGGGGTTGCCGGTGGTCAGCAGCTTGTCGCCGTAGAAGATGGAGTTAGCACCGGCCAGGAAGGCGAGCGCCTGGGTGGATTCGCTCATCTGCTCCCGGCCTGCGGAGAGGCGCACATGGCTCTGGGGCATCATGATGCGCGCCACGGCAATGGCGCGGATGAACTCCAGTGGGTCTAAATCATCGACGTTCTCCAGTGGCGTTCCCGGCACTTTGACCAGCATGTTGATAGGCACGGACTCGGGATGTGGAGAGAGCTTGGCCAGCTGCTGCAGCAGCGCGCTGCGATCCTGTGCGCCTTCGCCCATGCCTAAAATACCGCCAGAGCACACTTTCATACCGGCGTCACGCACGGTGGCTAGGGTTTCTAAACGGTCGCTGTAGGTGCGGGTGGTGATGATTTCGCCGTAGTAATCGGGGGAGGTGTCGAGGTTGTGGTTGTAGTAGTCCAGCCCGGCAGCGGCCAGCCGGGTGGCCTGCTCGCCGTCGACCATACCCAGTGTCATGCAGGTCTCAAGCCCCAGTGCTTTCACCTGGCGCACCATCTCTTCCACCACTACTAAATCTTTATCCCGTGGGCTGCGCCACGCGGCCCCCATGCAGAAGCGGCTAGCGCCAGCCTCTTTGGCCGCTTTGGCTTGGGCCACTACCTTCTCTATTTCTAGTAACTTCTCTTTTTCCAACTGGGTGTTGTAGTGGCCCGACTGCGGGCAGTACTTGCAGTCTTCTGGGCAGGCCCCGGTTTTAATCGACAGCAGAGTAGACACCTGCACCGCGTTGGCATCGAAGTGTGCCCGGTGGACCTGCTGGGCTTGAAACAGCAGGTCGTTGAAGGGCAACGCAAACAGCGCGTTGATCTCGTCAAGCGTCCAGTCGTGGCGCGGCGCGGCATCCGCCGCGTAAGAAGCAGTTGAAGTAGTGGTCGAGGTAGCGGTCACGGGTAAACCTATATTCTTTTGAAAGTTGACAGGACTCTAGCGGGGCTGCGCTGAAGGTGTCAACTTTTTGAAGAGAGTTGGTTTACCATGAGTAGGGAAAAGAAAGGCTAAAATATGCTAGCCTTTTGAAAGTAATAAATGGCTAGTGCGTAGGCTAAGGAGGTCAACGATGCGCTTAAATGATGTTCAGCGTCAGGCCATCGTCAGCGCCGTGAAGTCGTGTTTTGGGCCGCAAGCGAACGTAAAGCTGTTTGGCTCCCGCACGGATGATCAAGCCAAAGGTGGCGATATTGATCTTCTGATCACAACGGATATCCACGATGTCAATGACATAGTACGGGCTGAAATGCGCTGCCAAGTAAAGCTTCAGCAGCTACTCGGCGAGCAAAAAATCGATATGCTGATTGATTATCCCAGCCGCCAGAATTATCCGGCCATTTTTAGCATTGCTGAGCGGGCAGGACTTCCATTATGACTCAGGATATTGCACTACTACGTTTGCAAGAAGCATGGCGTGAGTGCCAACGGCATATGCATTTTATCAATCAGCGCGAAAAACCGCTTACTTTTAGTGAGCGGATGGATAGCGCGGCATCCGCAGGATGCCCTTGCTGATGATTTGCACAGTGCTATACTACTCACGTCGACACGACCTACCGAGGGGCACTCGGAAAGTTACGTCTGTGGAGACGATGTGAGACCTGGGGGATATGAGTTGGTTCGCCACCGTAAAAATCCCCACTGTGGGACTTTTACGGCGATAACCAAGCCATTCCCTCGGGCAATCGTCTTGGAAGCAGAAACCAGGAAGGTAACAACCTGGGAATCCCCTTCCTTTCCGTCGCTAGACGGCAGCGCAAGCTGAGGGAGGGGAGGATGTCAAACTCTGCGTCCTTTGACGACCCACTGGAGCGCAGATGCCTGACGCGACCTCGCTGCCCCCTGAGCATGATGCAATGACCGACCGCGACCCGGCCACCGGGCATCCGCGCCCGCCTCGGCGTGAATTCAAAGCGCGGGGCAGCTTCGTCAAACGCTGCGAAGGCTGCAACTTGCCCGAGCTGAACTGCCTCTGCCCGTATCAGGTGAAGGCGGAGAGCGACGCTCAGGTATGGCTGTTGACCCACTCCATTGAACACTACAAACCGACCAATACCGGGCGTTTGATTGGCGATGTACTCACCAACACCCGCGTATTTACCTGGTATCGCACGGCGCCGGACGAGGCGCTGGCCGCGCTGCTGCAAGATCCGCGCTATGCGCCGTTCGTGATTTTTCCTGATGACCAGCCAGATTACGCCGACCGCGTGGTGGATATTGACGCGGTGCATGCCGCCAAGCAGCAGGCGCGCATACCGGTATTCATCATTTTGGATGGCACCTGGCGACAGGCGCGGCGCATGTTCCGCAAAAGCCCTTACCTGGATGCACTGCCGGTACTGCCGCTGCGCACCGAGCGGGAGACCCGCTACCGGCTGCGCAAGCCCGCCTCGAAAGCGCATCTGTGCACCGCCGAGGTGGCCATTGAGCTGCTGCGCCAGAGCGGTGATGAAGCAGCGGCAAGCGTGTTGGATGATTACTTTGACGTGTTCAACGATAGCTATGCGGAAAGCCGCTACTATCGCAAGATTGCCGAGCCCACCCCTGCTATGCAGCGGCTGTTAGACAGGCAACAGTAGGAGCGTTAAGGGGTTTGGCCCGGCAACCAGCGTAACAGGACTTTGCGCACCCAATACCAGCGGTTGATCAGCAGCGCGGCGAAGATCAGGCTGCAGCCCAGCAGTTGCAGCGCGGTCATGGTTTCGCCAAACCACCATGCCGCTATCAGTGCAGTCCATACCGCCTCTAACATCAAAATGACCGCTGCATGGCTTGGGGTGGTCATGCTCTGAGCTTTAATCTGCAAGAAGAAACGCAGTGAGCTTGCCAGCAGTACACAGGCCATAAACCAACCCAGAATCGATTTGTTCAGTGCCAGCGGCTGGTGTTCCACTACCAGTGATAGGCTGGTCAGCACCACGCCCACTGAGATGAGTTGTAGCGTGGTGAGAGGTAGGGCGGGAACGTTACGCACCACGCGGGTATTGACGTTGATCAGTAGCGCAAAGCAGAGCGCGGCGCACACCATCAGCAGCTGGCTGGCTTCGATATTAAAGCCTGCGTTGAGCGATAGCAGGGCAAACCCAAGCAGCGCCACGGGTAGCGCGACCCAGGTGGAGCGAGGCGGGCGGTCGCCAAACAGCAGCCGCGCCACTACCGGTACCAATAAAATGCCGAGGCTGTTGATAAACGCGCTTTCGCCTAAATGGTCGGAGTGGTACAGCCCTAATACCCAAAACGCAATGGCCGCACTAAATAACACGCCGACCAGCAGTCCGCGCTGTATTCTACGGGCGGGCATTTTGCGCAGCGTGGGCCAAGCAAATCCCAGTAGTATCAACCCCGCCAATAAAAAGCGCGTCCCTATAAACAATAAGGGCGGCATGCCTGCCAGCGCTTCTTTAGAAAAAATCCAACCACCCGCAGCCAAGGCGGTGACGAGCAGAAGCAGCGCATCCGCCTGCCAGGGGGCTTGTTTAACGCTGTTCACGCCGCGCCGCTGCCAAAGAGCGCGCCTGCAATTCTAAAGCCTGCCACCCAGGTACCAATGGCAGAACCTACGGTGGCTAAGATAAACACCAACAGGGTGCGAGAGACACGGTTTTTCCACCAGCCTTTCAGCTGCGTCACATCATGGCGCAGGGTGGAGAAGTCGCGCACCTTGGGCTTGCGCATATACAGCTCGACCCCCGCCGCTACAAAGCCCGCGCCAATGGTGGGGTTAAGCGATGTAAGTGGTGCAGCGAAGAAGGTAGCAATCACCGTGACCGGGTGAGCAAGCGCCGCAATCGTCGCGCCGCCAGACAGAATGCCGTTAATCAAGAACCACTCGATGACCAGCTGCCAGCCAAGGTCGGTATTGCGTGAAAAGCCCACCACAAAACCGGTAATGACGAGCGCCGTAATCAGCCAGGGGGCGGCTTTCCACAGTTTGGAAGGGGGCGGTGTGGCTTCGAGAGACTCACGCTCCACCGTGGGGTTGTCCGGCAGCGGTGTTTCCAAGTGCTCGCCCGTGCCTTTCAAGTGTCCAGCGCCCAATACCACCAGCACGTTCTGGTAGCGCCCAGGCGGCGCTTCCTCCGCCAAACGCAGCGCCATATAGCGGTCACGCTCGCGAATTAAGGGCGTGTAGAGCGCTTCGGATTCAGCGGCAAACTCGCTGAAGGTGGCCTCTAGCATGTCACCCTCTTTGAGCTTTTCGATGTCCTCTTTGGAGACATCCTGGCGAGAAAGCACGCTGCCAATCAGCCCTGAAAACAGCGAGAAGCGCTGCCACCAAGGCACGTTGCGATAAATGCGTTTCAAAGTGATGCCGACATCTCGGTCTACCAGCAGTAGCGGCAGGTTGCGCGTACGGCACTCTTCAATGGCTGCACGCATCTCAGCCCCCGGCTGAATACCGGACTGCTCGGCGATCCGTTGCTGAAAGGCACCGAGCGCCAGGCTCGCCGCCACCATGCCCGCTTTGCCTTGCTTGAACACCTGAAACAAGTCCTGCTCGCCCATGGCGTCTGGGTTGTCCATGCTGTGGTGACGGGCGTCACACAGCTCAATGGCGACGGCATCGAAGTGACCGCTGTCGATCAGTTGGCGAACGTCGTTGGCGCTCTCGGCAGAGACGTGGGCGGTGCCTAGCAGGGTGTAGTACGTGCCGCCCACCTGAATGGTTTTCAGCGGGCCGCTGGTAGCTGGGAGGGAGCTGCTTTCCTGGGCCTGCGGTGTTGCATCATCTTGATTCATTAAAAAGTCTCAACAAAAAAAAGTAACGAGTGATGCGCGTTTAGCGGCGCCAAAAAGCCGGGGTAAACAGCACCAGTACCGTAAAAATTTCCAAGCGGCCCAGCAGCATGGCAAGCACTAAAATCCATTTGGCGAGGCTGGGCAGATCGCCATAGTGGCTGCTGGCTTCTCCTAAGGCGGGGCCAAGATTGTTCAGCGCCGAGCCAACGGAGGACCACGCCGTTACCTGATCGACCCCCGTCGCCATCACGCCCACCAGCATCAAAAAGAACAGCATCACATAGGCAGAGAAAAATCCCCAGACGGCCTGGGCGATGCTATCGGGAACGCTCACTTTGCCGACTTTAACGGCAATCACGGCATTGGGGTGAATGAGCCGCATGACTTCGCGCATGCCCTGTTTCAAGATCAGGATAATACGGATGACCTTCATCCCCCCGGCGGTAGAGCCGGAGCATCCGCCGACAAAAGCGGCCACAAACAGCAGAAACGGTAGTGCGCCCGGCCACCCGGAAAAGTCCGCCACGGCAAAGCCTGCGGTGGTGGCCACTGAGACAACCTCAAACAGCGCATGGCGTAGCCCCACGATATCGTCGTAGGTGTCGGTGAGCCACAGGGTAATCACGGTAATCGTGGTGAGCCCGGCTAAAAACAGCATAAGAAAGCGCGCTTCCGGGTCCTGGAAGTAGTGCAGTAAGCGTTTTTCCCGCCAGGCAATAAAGTGCAGGCTAAAGCTGAAGGCAGAGATCAGCATAAAGCTAATGCAAATAAGTTCGATGGCGGCGCTATTAAAGTAGCCAATACTGGCATCGTGGGTTGAAAAGCCGCCGATGGCGACGGTGGAAAAACTGTGCCCCAGCGCATCAAACCAGCTCATCCCCGCCAGCATATAGGCGACCATGCAGGCAAACGTGAGCGTTGCGTAGATATACCAGAGCGCTTTAGCGGTTTCGGTAATTCGTGGGGTTAGCTTGGAGTCTTTCAATGGCCCTGGAATTTCGGTGCGGTAAAGGGCCATCCCCCCCACGCCCAGGGTAGGCAAAATAGCCACGGCCAGTACCACGATCCCCATACCACCTAGCCACTGCAGCTGCTGGCGATAATAGCGCACCGATTCCGGTAAAAAATCGATGCCGGTAATCACTGTGGCACCGGTGGTCGTCAGGCCGGAAAACGACTCAAAGACCGCATCGGTAATGCTCAGTGAGCCTTCGCCAAACAGCATGAGCGGCAGCGAACCAAATAGGGCCAGTACCGTCCAGAACATCGCGGCGATAATAAAGCCGTCACGGATACGTAGCTCTTTGTGAGCACGGCGGTTGGGCAGGTAGAGAAACAGCCCCGTCATGACGGTAATCCCAATGCCGCTCATGAACGCGTGCCAGACGCTGTCTCGAAACCAGAGCGACATGAGCATGGGGGGCAGCATCGTTAGGCTGAAAAGCATCAGCAGCAGGCCCAAAATACGTAGAATGACCCGCAAACTCATAGTGGTGGTTGTCTCATACGCTGGCCGGCTCCTTAGAAAAACGTTAATCCGACCTGGAACAGGCGCTCAACGTCGCGAATACGCCGCTTATCGATCACAAACAGAATGATATGGTCGCCGCTTTCCACCCGCACGTCGCCATGGGCGATAATGACCTCTTTGCCCCGCACGATGGCGCCGATGGTGGTGCCGTCGGGTAGGTCGATCTCGCGGATGGTACGGCCCACCACCTTGGACGACTGCTTATCGCCATGGGCAATCGCTTCGATGGCCTCCGCCGCACCCCGGCGCAGCGAGTGCACATTGACGATATCGCCCCGGCGCACGTGGGTCAGCAGGCTGCCGATGGTGGCCTGCTGAGGGGAAATAGCAATGTCGATATCGCCGCCCTGCACCAAATCCACGTAGGCGGCGTTGTTGATGAGGGTAAGCACCTTCTTAGCCCCCAGCCGCTTGGCGAGCAGCGACGACATGATATTCACTTCGTCGTCGTTGGTCAGCGCGCAGAAGATATCGCAGTCTTCGATGTTCTCCTCTTCCAGCAGCCGCTTGCTGGTGGCGCTGCCGTGGAGCACCACGGTGCGATCCAGCCGCTCGGAAAGCGTGGTGCAGCGCTCCAGGCTGTGCTCGATGATCTTCACCTGATGGCTGTGCTCTAAGTGCTCCGCCAGCCGTTCGCCGATATTGCCGCCCCCGGCAATCACCACGCGGCGGAAGTCCCGCTCCACCTTACGCAGTTCGCTCATTACGGCGCGAATATCCCGGCGGGCGGCCAAAAAGAACACCTCGTCGTCGGCTTCAATCACCGTGTCGCCCCGGGGAATGATCGGCCGGTTGCGGCGATAAATCGCCGCCACGCGGGTTTCCACGTTGGGCATATGCTTGCCCAAAAAGGCCAAATCCTGGCCCACCAGCGGGCCGCCGTAGAAGGCTTTCACTGCCACCAGCTGCACTAAACCCCCGGCAAACTCCAGTACCTGTAGCGCGCCCGGGTGCTCAATCAAGCGGCGCACGTGGTCGGTGACCACCTGCTCGGGGCTGATCAGTACGTCGATGGGGATCGCTTCGTGGGCAAACAGGCCCTTACGAGTGAGGTAAGCGGTGGAGCGCACCCGGGCAATTTTGGTGGGGGTGCGAAACAGCGTGTGGGCCACCTGACAGGCGATCATATTGATCTCGTCGGTGTTGGTCACCGCGATCAGCATATCGGCGTCTTCGCAGCCCGCCTGGCGTAGCACAATGGGGTAGGAGCCTGCGCCGGTCACCGTGCGGATATCCAGCTTGGTGTGCAGCTCGCGCAGTTTTGCGCCGTCGGTATCGACGACGGTGATGTCGTTCTCCTCGCGGGCAAGGTGCTCCGCTAGGGTGCCGCCGACCTGGCCGGCGCCAAGAATGATGATTTTCATTGCTGAGCATCGGTTCCGTTATAAGCGCCAGCGCGTTTCCGGCTTGCGGTGTGCGCTGCAATAAAGACGGCGGCCAGTGTAAACCAGCCGCCGTCGAAAAGCAGGTAGGGAATTACTCCAGAGTGAAGCCGACTTTGACGGTCACTTGCCAGTGGGCCACGCGGCCATCTTCAATATGGCCTCGGGTGTCGGTGACTTCGAGCCAGCGCATGTTTTGAACGCTTTCGGAGGCTTTCGCCAGGGCGTTCTGCACGGCTTCCTCAATCCCTTTCTCGGAAGACCCAGTAAGCTCAATATGTTTGTACGTGTGATGACTCATGTTTGCTCCATCCTTGTCATGAATTTACTGCCGGGCAACCGCCTAGGCAGTGCGCTTTTCTAGTCTGGCATAAAAAAAGCCATCGTGACTGCTTTCGGCCGGAAACAGCTGGCGTCCCTGACCGCTCTGCTCTCCCCAGGCCACATCGTGGGGCGTGGTGGCGTTGGCATCCGGTGTGCGGGCCAGAAACGCATCGATTTGTGCCGCATTCTCTTCGGGCAGCACTGAGCAAGTGGCGTAGAGCAGCGTGCCGCCAGGACGCAGTAGCGGCCAGAGGTTATCCAGCAGTTGGCGCTGCAGTTTAGCGAGCTGACGAATATCCTCTTTACGGCGTAGCGCTTTGATATCCGGGTGGCGACGAATCACGCCCGTGCCCGAGCAAGGGGCGTCCAACAAAATGGCGTCAAACGGTGTGCCGCTCCACCAGTCGCGGGTAGTGGCGTCGGCGTGCTTTAGCTCGGCGCTCAGCCCTAAGCGGCTGAGCGTATCGTCCACCCGCGCCAGCCGCTGGTTGTCGTTATCAATGGCGGTGAGTGCAATATCAAACTGCTCTAACAGATGGGCGGTTTTGCCGCCAGGCGCGCAGCAAGCATCCAATACGTGAGCACCGGGGCGTGGGGCGAGCGCCGGGCCAAGCAGCGCTGCAGAGAGCTGCGCCGCTTCATCCTGCACGCTGACGTGGCCCTGCTCAAAACCGGGCAGTATGGCAACGTCGCAGGGCGTTGTTAGCGTAATGCCGTCTGGAGCGTGACAACAGAGATGCCCGTCTAAGCCTTGCTCGGTCAGCTGCTGGAGATACGCTTCACGGTCGTTATAGTGCTGGTTGACGCGTAGGGTCATCGGTCCTGGCTCGTTATTGGCCTGGGCAATGGCACGCCACTGTTCGGGCCAAGCGTGGCGCAGGGCGTCCAGCAGCCAGGGCGGATGCTCCAGGGCAACGTTTTCGTCACGATCAACGACTTCTTGCAGCGCGTCGGCTTCACGCTGCAGGCGTCGCAGGCAGCCGTTCAATACTCGGGTGGCCCACTCTTTGCCAAGCAGGCGTGCTGCCCCGGCGGTTTCTCCTACCGCTGCGTGGGCAGGAATGCGCATATAAAGCAGCTGATAAATACCTACCAGCAGCAGAGCGTGGATATCGGCATCGCGCTTTTTAAATGGCTGTTTGAGGAGCTGGCTAGCCAGTGCTTCTAGGCGTGGAAGGCGGCGGCAGGTGCCGTAACAGAGCTCTTTCAGCAGGCCACGGTCTCGGGCCACTACGCTATGTTCATCCAAGCTGGCCAGCGACCCTTTATCAGTGAGAACCGGGACGAGGCTACGGGCAGCGGCTGCGCGGACATCTAGGCCGCTGCCGCCTTTGGCTGGGCGTTGCTGGCTCATTGGCTAGCTCCTTGCGGGGTTTGCCCAAGGCGAACGCCGACGGTGAGTGAGGTTTGGCGGGCGTTTAATAAGTCGCGTACCGCCATCGCTTTGCCGCCAGGTAGCTGGGCACGGCTGACACACAGCACTTCTTGCCCTTGTTCGCCGCAGGCAATACGCAGGTGATCATCGCCATGTTCCAACAGCGTACCGGGGGGCGATGGCGGCTGTTCACCTTGCTCGACGCTGGCCATGAGTAGGCGCAGGCGGTCGTTACCTAGCGTGCACCAAGCCACCGGCCACGGGTTGAAGGCGCGGATTTTGCGCGCCAGCTGCTCGGCGGGCTGGCTAAAGTCTAGCTCGGCCTCGGCCTTGCTGAGCTTGGCGGCGTAGGTCACGCCCTCTTCCGGCTGAGGCGTTGCCTCTAGGCTGCCGTTGTCGAGGTTGTCCAGCACGTGGATCAGCGCATTAGCACCTTGAATGGCCAGCCGGTCGTGGAGGTCGCCACCGGTGGTGCGGGAGGTAATTGGGGTACGCACTTCATACAGCATGGCGCCGGTATCCAGCCCCGCATCCATTTGCATGATGGTCACACCGGAGACGCTGTCGCCCGCTTCAATGGCGCGCTGAATCGGCGCCGCACCGCGCCAGCGGGGCAGCAGCGAGGCGTGCACGTTAATGCAGCCTAGGCGCGGCGTGTCCAGCACCGCTTGGGGTAGCAGCAGCCCATAGGCGACGACGACCATCACATCGGCGTTCAGTGCCGCCAGTTCGGCTTGATCATCGGCGTCTTTGAGACTGGCGGGTTGGACCACCGGCAGCCCGTGCTCTTGTGCTAGCTGTTTGACCGGGCTGGGCGTGAGCTTGCGGCCGCGTCCAGCAGGGCGGTCGGGTTGGGTGTAAACCGCCACCACTTCGTGTTCGCTGTCGAGAACGGCAGCAAGGCTGGAGGCGGCGAAGTCTGGCGTGCCAGCAAAAACAACGCGTAACGGTGACATGGTGGAGAGCCCTTAGGAGAAGAGAGAAAGTGCCATCTATGAAACGCACAAAGGCCGAGAGGCAGCGCTGTTGTTACAGGCGAGTGCCTGCGGGCAGCGTGTCAGCTCGGCCAGTGGCCAGGTGATGAGGTGCCGGTTAGGCGTCGTTCATCAGCTTGTGGCGCTTTTGCATTTTTTTCATCACCCGGTCGCGCTTGAGCGGTGAGAGGTAATCCACAAATAGTACGCCTTCCAGATGGTCGTACTCATGTTGAATGCAATGGGCCAGTAGGCCATCTGCTTCCAGCTCGTAGGGCTCACCGTTACGATCCAGCGCGTTGAGCTTCACTTTCAGGTAGCGCGGCACTTCAGCGTAGTATTCAGGGATCGACAAACAGCCCTCGGAGAGCGGCTCTTTGGCATCGCCAATGGGCTCGTAGCGCGGGTTAATCAGCACCAGCGGTTGGGAGTTATCGTCGCTGACATCCATGACGACCACGCGGCGATGGACATCGACTTGCGTTGCGGCAAGGCCGATGCCGCGCGCGTCGTACATGGTCTCCAACATATCGTCGACGAGCTGGCGGACCTCGTCGTCAACGGTTTCCACCGGTGCCGCCTTGGTGCGCAGGCGCTCGTCGGGGAATTCGAGAATAGGAAGTTTGGCCATGGCGTTACAATCACCGTTATGCTGAGTCTTTAAGATGAGCTGGCTGCCACCTGTGTCGGCGAGCCTAACTACTTTACTATTGACCACTATATCATGCTGATAGCGATCCTGGGCACGCGCGACACCGTGCAGCCCCTTAAACCGCTTCACCAACGACTGCCCGGGGAGAATCGGATGGTGGCTCTAAAGCCTCTTTATTATAGCGTCTTTGGCGTGCTCTTAATGTGGGTGCTGTCGGTCAGCCAGCCAGCCTTAGCCGTGGAAGGGCTGCGCAACGATGCGCCACAGCGCTACGAAGTAGTGCCTGGCGATACGCTTTGGGATATCTCCGCCCGTTATTTACGCTCGCCCTGGCAGTGGCCTTCGCTATGGCAGGCGAATCCGCAAGTTCGTAACCCGCACCTTATCTACCCCGGCGATGTGCTGGTATTGGGGACATGCCAAGGCCAACCATGCCTTTCTGTGGAGCGGGGCCAAGGGGTCGTAAAGCTCTCGCCGCAGATGCGTACAGTGCCTAAACGAGAGGCGATTACTCCTATTCCGATGGAGGTGGTGCGCGCCTTTCTACGGGAGCATCGCGTGGTGGAGCCAGGAGAGAGCCCGCAGGAGCTTGCGTATGTGGTGGGCGGCGATAACCAGCGCTTGATTAGCGGCGCAGGCGATACCCTGTACGTGCGTGGCAGCGTACCCGCCAGAACGCGCCTGGGCATCTACCGTCCAGGCGAGCCCTATGTATCAGCCAATGGCGCACTGTTGGGCGATGAGTTGATCAATATTGGCGAGGCGCGCTACCTGGGCAGCGAGGGCGATATTGCTCGCATCGAAGTGCTTAGCGCCTACCAAGAAGTGCGTAATAACGACATCCTGCTGCCTTTAGAAGATCGTGAGCTAAGCGATGCCTTTGTTCCCCGTGCACCGTTGAATAACGTGTCGGGCCAGATTGTTGCGGTACCGGGCGGAGTACGATTTATTGGGCGGCTGCAAGTGGTGGCACTGGATCTGGGAACGCAAGACGGCCTACAGCCGGGCCATGTATTGCGCGTAGACCAGCAAGGGGAGTTGGTAACTGACCCACGTACCCAAGAGCTGCTGCGGTTGCCCAATACCGAGGCAGGATTGGTGATGGTGTTCAGGCCCTATAACCATATGAGTTACGCCTTGGTCATGCAGGCCTCAAGGGTGCTGGCAGTGGGAGATAGTGTACACACGCCGACGCGCTAAGGTGTGCATCAAGATTTGATATAAGGGGAGCTCTATGGACGCTAAGGAGTGGCTGGCGGTAAATGCTTTGCCCGGTATGGGCGCTGCGCGGATTGCGCAAATGGTGGCGCGCAAGCCTCAATGGCCACAAGGGTGGCTAGCGACTTTGCCCAGCAATGCCGCCAATGCCCTGCGATTGTGGCTGGCGCAGCCAGAACGCAGCCCGCTGCAACAAACGGTCAATGACACCCTCTCCTGGTTACAAGAAGGCCCCAACCGCCATCTGCTTCACCGCGACCATCCTGCATGGCCAGACCTTTTAAACCAACTTCCTGACCCGCCAGCAGTACTATGGGCCCAGGGCGATCTTCGCGCGTTAGAGGCCCCGGGCCTTGCCATGGTAGGTACTCGTCGCCCAACGTCGGAAGGGAGTGGACATGCCCAGGCGTTTGCCCGGGAGTTGGCCAACCGAGGCTGGTGCATTGTCAGCGGGATGGCGCTGGGTGTGGATGGGGTGGCTCAGCGTGCGGCGCTCGCCGCAGGTGGAAGCTCCATTGCCGTGCTTGGCTGTGGTATTGATGTCATCTACCCCGCCCGCCATCGTGATTTGTATGAACAGCTCAGTACGCTACCCGGCGGCTTGCTGCTCTCTGAGCATCCACCAGGCACCGTGGCCCGTCCGGCCTTCTTCCCCCGGCGCAACCGAATTGTAACGGGCCTTTCGCTAGGCACCTTAGTGGTTGAAGCAGCCGAGAAGAGTGGCTCGCTCGTCAGCGCCCGCCTCGCCCTAGAGCAGGGTCGCGAGCTGTTTGCGCTGCCGGGTTCGCTACACAATGTCCAGGCTCGTGGCTGCCTGCAACTGTTGCGTAGCGGCGCCACCCTGGTGCGCCATGTGGACGATATTCTCGAAGAGTTACAGCATTGGGTGTCGCGCTTTGTGCCTGCGCCGCTAGCAGTTGCAGCCGATGAGCCGTTGGCTCATCAACCGAGTGTTGAAGTACCGTCGGCGGATAATCTGTTAAACGCCTTAGGCCCATCGCCTACCCCCATTGATGTGTTGGTGCAGAGCACCGGTATCTCGGTCAGCGAGTGCCAGCAGCGGCTATTGATGCTGGAGCTGGATGGCAAAGTGACGCAGCAGGCGGGTGGTTGGGTGCGGCTGGCAGCGCCATGGTAAGATGCAAACTCAATTTTGTGATTGGCTGAGAGCTTATCAGGAGCGTCTATGAAACCGGCGGTTGACGTGAAAGCGGCGGTGAGCGCGCTGCGTAAAGGCGGTGTGATTGCCTGCCCCACCGAAGCGGTATGGGGGTTAAGCTGTGACCCCGATAACGACGAAGCGCTGGCGCATCTCATGCGTATGAAGGAGCGCGACCCGGCCAAGGGCGTGATTTTGGTGGCGGCGAGTATCGCGCAATTTCAGCCCTGGCTGAACCAGTTGCCGTTGGAACTCCATGCGCCGTTGGCGGCCAGTTGGCCAGGCCCGAATACTTGGCTGGTGCCGGACAATGGTCGCAGCCACGGCCTAGTACGCGGCGCTCATCAAAGCGTGGCGCTACGCGTCACCGACCATCCGCTGATGAAAGCACTGTGCGAAGCCTTTGGCGGGCCGCTCGTCTCCACTTCCGCTAACCGTGCAGGCGATCCGCCCGCTATGAGCGCGGAAGAAGTCGCCACGATCTTTGGCGATGACGTAGCCGCCATCGTGGCGGGCGAATTGGGCGGCAATGCCAAACCCAGCACCATCCGCGATTTAGTGACCGGCAAAGTGATGCGTGACTAGCCGCTCGGCTTCGTCACACTGTCAGCGATTCACGATTCACGATTCACGATTCACGATTCACGATTCACGATTCACGATTCACGATTCACCTCACCAGGAGTTACCGTGGCCCACGAGCACCTAGACGACGTTAAAGCGTACCTTCTCGACCTTCAGGAGCGGCTCTGTGAAGGGCTTGCTGCCGCCGATGGGCGGGCCGCGTTCAAAGAGGATAGCTGGCAGCGCGAAGAGGGCGGCGGAGGCCGCTCGCGGGTGATGGAGTCGGGCGCTATTTTCGAAAAAGGCGGCGTCAACTTTTCCCATGTCCACGGTGCGCAGCTGCCGCCGTCTGCGACTGCTGCCCGGCCCGAGCTAGCCGGGCGCAGCTTCCACGCGGTGGGAGTCTCCTGGGTGATGCATCCTGAAAACCCCAATGTGCCGACAAGCCACGGCAACGTTCGCTTCTTTATTGCCGCAAAAGAGGGTGAGCCGCCGGTGTGGTGGTTTGGTGGCGGTTTTGACCTAACCCCCTACTATCCGGTGTTTGAAGATGTGGTGCACTGGCACCAAGTGGCCCGCGAGGCCTGCGCGCCCTTTGGTGAGGGCGTTTATGAGCGCTATAAAACCTGGTGCGACGACTATTTCTATCTAAAACACCGCGAAGAGACCCGCGGCGTTGGTGGGCTATTTTTTGATGACCTGAACGAAGGCAGCTTTGAAGAGTGCTTCGCGTTTCAGCGCGCGGTGGGCGACAGCTTTCTGGACGCTTACCTTCCCATTGTCGAGCGCCGAAAGCAGGACGCGTGGGGCGAACGCGAGCGTGATTTCCAGCTTTACCGCCGCGGCCGCTACGTGGAGTTCAATCTGGTGTGGGACCGGGGTACGCTGTTTGGCCTGCAAAGCGGCGGGCGCACGGAGTCCATTCTGATGTCCATGCCGCCGCTGGCCCGTTGGGAGTACGCTTTCACTCCCGAGCCGGGCAGCCGTGAAGCGCAACTGCACGACTATTTGGTGCCACGCGATTGGTTGGCCGAGGCCACCCAGCAGAACAACGCCTAAGGAGCTTCGATGACTGACCGCTACTGTGTGTTTGGTAACCCAATCAAACACTCTAAATCGCCGCTGATCCACGGTGAGTTTGCCAGCCAGACTCATCAGGCCATGAGTTACACCGCCGAGCTGACGCCGGTAGAGGGGTTTGCCGACGCATGGCGGGCGTTTATCGCCGATGGTGGCCGTGGTGCCAACGTGACCGTTCCCTTCAAAGGCGATGCCTTTGCGCTTTGCGATACCCTGAGCCACCGCGCCAAGCGCGCACAGGCGGTGAATACGCTGATTGTGGGCGGTAACGGGCGTACCTATGGCGATACCACCGACGGTATCGGGTTAGTGCGGGATTTGGCCTATCACCGCGTCCCTCTGGCGGGTAAGCGTGTGCTGGTCATCGGCGCAGGCGGCGCGGTGCGTGGCGTATTGGAACCGCTGCTGGCGGAGCAGCCCAGTGAGGTCGTTATCGTCAACCGCACGGCAGAGAAAGCCGAGCAGTTGGCCCAAGCGTTTGCCGACTTGGGCAATATCCAGGGCGGCGGTTTAGCATCCATCGACGGGCAGTTTGATCTGGTGATTAACGGTACCAGTGCCAGCCTATCAGGCGAGCTGCCGCCGCTGCCGGAGACGCTGTTTGCCAAAGGTGCCTGGGCCTACGATATGATGTACGGTTCAGAGCCGACGGTGTTTCTACAGTGGGCGGGGCCGCGAGGCGCCAAGCTGCTGGATGGTTTGGGGATGCTGGTTGAGCAAGCCGCCGAGTCGTTTTTTCTATGGCGCAACGTTCGGCCTGAGACGGCCAGCGTGCGCACGCTGCTGCGGCAATCGCTCAACTATTAGCCGGTAGGGGGATAGGAGATAGTTGAGGCAATGGGGGCGAACGCCCCCATTCAGGTTGTGCTTGGGCTAACGCGGTTTGGTATAAAACCCCACCATACACATCACCAGCCCCACCACGGATAACAGCATGCCGCCATTCACCAGCAGCGGCGAGCGCTGCAGCCACGACACAAAAGGTTGTGGCGTATCGTAGCAAGCTCCTTCCAGATAGTTCCAGTAGCCGCCCTCAAGCTGGCAGGCGCGAACGTCGCCCAGCTCCCAAAAATAGACGCCCAGCAGTACTAAAATCGGCAGGACTAACAGCAGTAAACCCAAACGGATCATCGAAACCTCTAAGCGCCGCTATGGACGCGGGCAGTTGGGAGTGCGGCCGTTGTTGCGGGCCTGCTCATAACTCGTCAGTGCCCGATCCATGTTGGCTTGGAGGCCCTGAATGCGCTGGCCTTGCCCGGGGTGGGTCGACATCCATACGGGGGGCGCGCCGCCGCCGGTGGCTGCCTGCATGTTCTCCCACAGAGTGACGCTTTCACGTGGGTTGAAGCCTGCTTGGGCCATGAGGTCTAGGCCAATCACATCGGCCTCGCTCTCATGGGCGCGGGAGAATGGTAGTACGATGCCGTACTGAGCGCCCATGCCGAGTACCCCCATCAGCTGCTGGCCACCGGCGGACTGCATGCCGGAGGTGCTGGAGAGTACCGATAGGCCTAATGACGTGGCGCTCTCGGTTGAGGCGCGCTCATTGGCGTGGTTGGCCAGCACGTGACCAATCTCATGACCAATCACAGAGGCTAATTGGTCCTGGGTTGTGGCAATATCCAGCATGCCCGTGTTCACACCCATGTAGCCGCCAGGAAGTGCAAAGGCGTTGGGCTGCTCGGATTCAAACACCCGGATTTGCCAGTCTAACTGCTGCTGCTCGGCAGGCAGTTCTGCCACAATGGCATCCGCAATACACTGCACATAGCGCTGGCTTGCCTGACCCGCTGTGGGCAGTTCCTGCTGATATTGGGTAAACGCCTGACGGCCCATCTCGTTCAGCTCGCTATCAGAGAGCAGCAATAGCTGCGAGCGACCGGTGGGGGAGGTCGTACAGGCGGCGATTGAGGCGCAGAGCGCCGTAACCGCTAATGGGCGAAGCCAACGCATAGATAGTTTCCTTATAGACGAGTGGGGATCCTTGCACACAAGTTGACATCCTCCCTTCCCTCAACTTGCGCTGCCGTCTGGCGACGGAAAGGAAGAGGATTCCCAGGTTGTTACCTTCCTGGTTTCTGTTTCCAAGACGATTGCCCGAGGGAATGGCTTGGTTATCGCCGTAAAAGTCCCACGGTGGGGATTTTTACGGTGGCGAACCAACTCATATCCCCCAGGTCTCACATTGTCTCCACAGACGTCACTTTCCGAGTGCCTCTCGGTAGGTCGTGTCGACGTGCGTAGTATAGCACTGTACAAAACGTCAGCAAGGGCATCCTGCGGATGCCGCGCTATCCATCCGCTCACTAAAAGTAAGCGGTTTTTCGCGCTGGTTAATAACCACTGTTAGTGGTAAACCAACCCTTATCATAACGCTCTCTGAGGATGACGATGGATACTGAATTAAGCCAGCGCCTAGCGCGGTTACTCGATCATGTCGACCACTGGCTGCCGCCAGCGCCCACGCCGGTTGAGTGGGACACCCATGTAGCGGCCATCTGGCAGCGCCACCCACTGGGCGGGCGGTTGGTGCCGGTACCCCCGAGAGACACCATGACGCTGGACGACCTGCTGGGCATTGAGCGCCAAAAGCTGGCGTTGGTCGATAACACCCGGGCATTTTTGCAGGGGCTGCCAGCTAACCATGCGCTGCTCTGGGGCTCACGAGGTAGCGGGAAATCGTCTGTGATACGCGCGCTGCTCAACTCGCTGGCCACAGAGGGGTTACGGCTGATCCAGGTTGACCGACATGATCTATCGAGTCTGCCGCTGCTAGTGGAACAACTGCGGGATCAGCCGCATCGCTTCGTAGTGTACTGTGACGATCTCTCCTTCGAGGGTAACGATGACGCGTATAAGGCGCTCAAGAGCGTGCTAGACGGCGCGCTGACCGGGCCACCAGATAACGTACTGCTCTATGCGACCTCGAACCGTCGTCACCTGCTGCCGGAGTCGATGGATGACAATAGCGGTTCACGGTTGGTGGGGGAGGAGTTGCATCACGGCGATGCGGTGGAAGAGAAAATCTCGCTGTCAGACCGTTTCGGCCTGTGGTTAGGCTTTCATCCGTTTAGCCAAGCCACCTATCTTGAAGTGTGCGAACACTGGGTGAGTCGTATTGGTGGACAGCAAGAGTGGGATGAGGCCGCCCGTGCGGAGGCGGTACGTTTTGCCACGCTACGCGGTGGGCGCAGCGGCCGGACAGCGTGGCAGTTTGCGGCCCACTACGTAGGCCGCAAACGCCTTCATGAGCGCGGTGAGTAGCGCGCTTGGCAAGACTTAGCGTTGGGGGATGAGCTGCCCGTCGGCGCCCACGTTCAAGCGAATGGTCGGGGTGAGCAGGCCAGCGGGCAGTGTCATGCCCAGGCCGCGCAAATCCCCTGGGGTAATGGCCAGTTCACTGCCTGCAGGCAGCTCCCCTTGGCTGGCGAGTTGGCTGGCCAGCTCTAGCATTGGCGTCATTTGCTGGTGGTCTGCAGCTAGAACATCAAAGGCCACCGGCAGGCGGAGATTGGCGTCTTCCCCAGACGTGAGGGTAACGTTCTGCCCATAATTGCCTTGCACTGGGTCTACGCCAGGCATGTCCAGCGTCCAGCGAAAGCCAGACATCTCCACCGGAGGCATGCCAGCGGGCAGGCCAAGCCCCATCGCCAAGGTGGCTTGCACCGGCAAGCTGCCAGCACCCAGGCTAGAGGCCAGCAAGCTCGATAGATCGCTGGTGTCCAATCCAGCATTGACGCTGTAAGGGCCAATGCGTACGTCCTCAATCCCCAGCGATGTGACCGCCAGACGAAACGCAAACAACCCTGTTTGAGGCAACGCCAAGCAGCCGGTTAGCAGGCTCGCCAGCAGCAGTAAAACCAAGCCGCGTCCGCGACGAAAAGCGTAGTGCATGTACGTCCCTCCTAAGAAGGGCAAGTGTTGATAAGAAAGGATCGGTCGAGCAGGTGACGAAAAGCGTCGCTATTTGAGGGCGGGAGGGGGGCTCTGTCAAGTAGATTCGGTGGTAGTGCCAACAAAAACGCCCGCTGCGTATACAACGGGCGGGGAAGCAAAGTGCCGCGCTTAACGGCGGCTTTTGCGCGCCTCTTTGGTACGGTTAAGCTCGCGCTTTTTGGCTTTCTCTTTATCGCTGGCGCCCGCCATGTTATCGAACGGGTTGTTGCCCGACCGGAACTCAAAGCGCATCGGCGTGCCGCGCACCTTCAACACTTTACGGAAGGTATTGGTCAGGTAGCGACGATAAGCCTCAGGCAGCGATGCTGTCTGGTTGCCATGCACCACAATAATCGGCGGGTTGCTGCCACCCTGGTGAGCCATACGCAGCTTGATGCGGCGGCCGTTGACCATGGGGGGCGGATGCTGGCTTACCGCATCCTGCAGCAGCGTGGTGAGACGGTTGGTCGACCAGTGCGCGTTGGCGGCGTTAAACGCCCGCTCAATGGAGGGGTACAAGTCGCCCACTGCGGTGCCATGCAGCGCGGAAATAAAGTGCAGCTCGGCGTAGTCGGCAAAGCCCAGACGGCGCTTGATGTCGGCGCGCATCTTCTCTTTGGCTTCGCTCTCCAGCCCGTCCCACTTGTTGACCGCCAGTACCAACGCACGCCCTGTGGTGAGCACGTAGTCCAGCAGGTGCAGGTCCTGCTCAACCAAGCCGCTGCGGGCGTCCAATACCATGACGGCCACGTGGCTCTCTTTGATCGCATCCAGCGTTTTGATGATCGAGAACTTTTCGGCGATTTCACGCACGTTCTTACGCCGCCGAATGCCGGCGGTGTCGATCAGCACGTACGGCTTGCCGTTGCGCTCGAAAGGGATTTCGATAGCGTCGCGGGTGGTGCCCGCTTCATCGAATACTACCACGCGCTCTTCACCGAGCAGGCGGTTGACCAGCGTAGATTTACCCACGTTCGGGCGGCCAATCACGCCAATGCGAATGCCTTTGCTGCCTGTATCGGCAGGAATGCTGGCATCCCGTTCGGGGAAGGGTTCAAGCACCGTATCAATCAGCAGCGATACGTTGCGGCCATGAGCGGCGGCAATCGGCCACGGGTCACCCAGGCCCAGTTTCCAGAAATCGGCCATGGCCGAGTGCTCTTCCAGGCCGTCGGTCTTGTTGACCACCAGCCAGGTCTTTTTCTGGTTGACGCGCAGGTGGTTGGCAATCGCTTCGTCGGCGACGTTCAACCCGGCGCGGGCATCGACCAGGAACAGCACGATATCGGCTTCGTCGATGGCCGCGAGGGACTGCTCGGCCATCGCGGCATCGATGCCTTCTTCGTCACCGCTGATACCGCCGGTATCGATGACGGTGTACGCCTTTCCACCCAGCATGCCGTTACCGTATTTACGGTCACGGGTCAGGCCAGGAAAGTCTGCCACCAGCGCATCGCGCGAGCGGGTCAGACGGTTAAACAGCGTCGATTTGCCCACATTGGGGCGACCGACTAATGCAATGACGGGTGTCATGGAGTGACTTCCAGGGTTTCCAGGCGACCATTGTTGGCCTGGACATGAATGGTGCTGCCTTCCGTGACCGGGCGCACGCTAATACCCGAATCATCGATACGGGTGCGGCCGACCAGGTTGCCTTCGCGGGCGTCGATGAGGTGGACATAACCCTCAAAATCACCCACGACGATGCGGCCATCGGCAAAGGCGGGGGCGGTGAGCCAGCGATCTTCCAGGTCATCGTTACGCCAGATCTCTTGGCCGCTGTTGGCGTCCAAGGCAACGATGTGGCTGTCGTCGCTGACCACAAATAAGAAGTCGCCCACCAGAATCGGCGTGTGGCGGCTGGAGAGGTTGGTTTCCCACAGCACACCGCCACGGGTCGCTTCCAGCGCAACCACACGGCCGTTGTAGCTAGTCACGAACAGGAGGCCATCGGGGCTAAGTACTGGCTGGCCAGACAGGTCCACTAGGCGCTCAACGTCGCTACGGCCACGTGGTGTGGCAATCTGCATTTCCCAAAGGGGCTGGCCGCTGCGGTTGTCCAGCGTCGCCAGGCGTCCGTTGGCCGTACCCACGAAGGTGACCGGGTCGATGACCATTGGCGTTCCGGTGCCGCGCAGCGTTAAAGCAGGCTGAGAGCTGGTGTAGACCCAGCGCTCTTCGCCGCTGGCGCGGTCCAGAGCGGTAATTTGGCCGTCCACGCTCTGAACCAGCAGTAGCTGCTGGTTGGCTTGCGGAGCTGCCAGTACTTCGCTGGTGACCCGCGAACGCCAGGCAACGCTACCGTCGCGCTGGTCGAGGGCAATCACTTCACCGTTGCGGGTGCCCAAGTACACCTGGCCTGCAATCGCGTTCAGCGCACTAGAAATAGGGGTATCCAGCTCGACTTCCCACTCACGCTCGCCGCTGTTGGCATTGAACGCGGCCACTAGACCGTTGGTGTCTGCTGCAAAGACCGTATCGCCTTCACGGGATGGGGCGATGGGGTAGCGAGCGGGGCCAAAGCCATCGCCAACGCGGCGACCCCAAACGCTGTCCAGCGAAGAGGTTTCATCAAAGCTGCGCAGCTCTTTGGGCGTGAACGCTGGCTCACCTTTGCTGGCACAGCCAGCCAATAGCGCCAGCGCCATGGCGCCGAGCGTGGTGCGCATCAGATGTTTAGAAAAAAGCGGTTTTGACAGGCTAGTCGTTATCACTGTGTCGCCTCCTCGGCGCCGAGATCGTCAAGCTTGAACTGCACGCCGTAAAGCGGCTGGTTCTGCGTTTGGGCGATAGACTGCGCGGTTTGCCATGCATCGCGAGCCTGCTCTGGCTGGTTCTGAGCCAGGAAAGCATCGCCTCGCACGTTGGCTTGTTGAGCGGCCAGCGCATCGGAAATAGGCTGATCAAGAAGCGCTAGCGCGGCTTCCGGGTTACCTTCAGCCACTTCAATGCGTGCCAAGCGCAGCCATGCCAGGCTTTGCACATAGCGGCGTGAGGAGTTGCTGGCCACGTCCTGCAGTGCCTGCTTGGCCGCTGAAAGGTCGCCTTGCTGTACCGCAAGGCGGGCTTCCAATAGCTGTGCCAGTTCGGCATACAGGGTGTTGCCGTAGTCGTCGGTGAGCTCATCAATCAGCGTTTGTGCCGCGCTTAACTGATCCCCTTCCAAGGTGGTGCCAGCGGTCATGTTGATGAGCTGCTGGTATCGGGCAGAAGCTGCCTCTGACTTACCCTCTTGGTAGTTCTGCCATGCGTTCCAACCAAAGACGCCCGCCGCAGCGAGAACGGCACCGGCAATGAGCGAGGTCCCGTTCTCTTTCCACCAGCGTTTGACGACTTCTAGCTGCTCTTCTTCGCTTCTCAGCTCCGCCACGGGCGGCCTCCTGTTTCATGGGTCAGCCGCTTTTGCGGCTAACGAGTGTTCATCCGCCCCAGGCATCGCTGGGGGCAGTTACGTTAATGAGACGGTAGGTTAGGCAGTAACTCGCGAAGCGTCTCGGCCAACGCTGCCTGGGCCACCTGCTGCTGCTCGCGGTCATCGCGCAGAAACTTCAGTGTGGCGGTTTGGTTGGCGAGCTCATCCTCACCCAGCAGAATTGCCACCGGCGCGGCGCTCTTATCCGCCTTCTTCATCCGGCTTTTGAAGCTTCCGCCGCCGCAGTGTAGCTGTAAGCGTAGAGATGGCAGCGCGCTTCGCAGCTGCTCTGCTAGCATGAGTGCAGCAACAGTGGCGCTGTCATCCATGGGCACCAGATAGACATCGCATCCGCCCATGGCATCCGCTGGTACCAAATTCAGAGTTTCCAGCAGCAGTACTAAGCGCTCAATACCCATGGCAAAGCCCACCGCGGGCGTGGGCTTACCACCGAGCTGCTCGACCAGACCATCGTAGCGGCCGCCAGCACACACGGTGCCCTGGCTACCTAGAGCTGTGGTGGTCCACTCAAATACGGTGCGGCAGTAGTAGTCCAGGCCGCGCACCAAACGCGGGTTGACCACGTATGGAATGTCGGCGGCATCCAGCATCGCTTTGAGCTGCTCGAAATGCGCGCGGGACTCGTCATCCAGATGATCCATCAACTGCGGGGCCGCGTTGAGCATCTCGGCCATATCAGGATTTTTAGAATCCAGAATGCGCAGCGGGTTGCTGGTTAAACGCCGCTTGGAGTCTTCATCCAAAACGTCCTGGTGCTGCTCAAAGTAGGCCACCAGTTTGTCTCGGTAGGCCGCCCGCGCTTCGGCGGAACCCAGGGAGTTAAGCTCTAGGGTGACGTGCTCCATCAAGCCAAGCTCTTGCCATAGCCGTGCCGAGAGCAGTATGACTTCGGCATCGATATCCGGGCCATCAAAGCCGTAGGTTTCCACGCCCACTTGGTGAAACTGACGGTAACGCCCTTTCTGAGGCCGTTCGTGGCGGAACATCGGCCCTTGGTACCAAAGCCGCTGGGTTTGGTTATGCAGCAAGCCGTGTTCCATTGCCGCCCGCACGCAGCTGGCGGTGCCTTCAGGGCGCAGAGTCAGGCTGTCACCGTTGCGGTCGTCGAAGGTGTACATCTCTTTCTCGACGATATCGGTGACTTCGCCAATCGAGCGGGCAAACAGCGCGGTTTGCTCCACGATTGGCGTACGAATTTCATCGAAGCCGTAGCGGTGCATCAATTGGCGTACTTTGCCCTCAAAAAATTGCCAGCGAGGGCTGTCGCTGGGCAATAGGTCGTTCATACCACGGATGGCTTGAATCTTTTTAGCGGCGGACTTGCTCAATGAAAACTCCTTGTCTGGGCGGCAGCGCGAGGCGCAAGGCGTGCCGCCTGTTGCAGGCAACGCAGGTGTCAAACGCTGCGTGCAATCATGTTCTCTTGCTGCTGCTCTTTCTGGCGTACCTTGTCGCGGATCAGCTTTTCCAGGTCATCTACTAGATGATCGTTGCGCAGCTTACTCGCCGGTTTGCCATCGATGTAGACCAAGTTGGCGGGTGAGCCGCCGGTTAGGCCGATATCGGTCTCTTTAGCTTCGCCGGGGCCGTTGACCACACAGCCAATCACCGAGACATCCAGCGGCGTCATCACATCTTCCAGGCGCTCTTCAAGCTGGTTCATGGTGCTGATGACGTCAAAGTTCTGTCGCGAGCAGCTGGGGCAGGCGATAAAGTTAATGCCCTTGGCGCGCAGCTTCAGGCTCTTGAGCATGTCGAACCCGACCTTGATCTCTTCCACCGGGTCGGCAGCCAGCGAGACGCGGATGGTGTCGCCGATACCGTCCATCAACAGCATGCCTAGGCCAATGGAGGACTTCACTGTGCCCGAACGCAGGCCGCCTGCTTCGGTGATACCCAGGTGCAGCGGCTGCTCGATGCGGGTGGCAAGGTCGCGATAAGCGGCCACCGCCATAAACACATCAGACGCTTTCACGCTGACTTTAAACTCCTGGAAATCGAGGCGGTCCAGGTGGTCAATATGGCGCATGGCAGACTCAACCAGCGCGGCGGGCGTAGGCTCGCCGTACTTCTTTTGCAGATCTTTTTCCAGCGACCCGGCGTTCACCCCGATACGGATTGGAATGCCGTAATCGCGGGCGGCGCTTACCACAGCGCGTACGCGATCTTCCCGGCCAATATTGCCGGGATTGATGCGCAGACAGTCAACGCCTAGCTCAGCGACGCGCAGGGCGATTTTGTAATCGAAATGAATGTCGGCAACGAGGGGGATGGCTACGCGCTGCTTGATTTTGCCGAAGGCTTCAGCGGCGTCCATATCCGGCACAGAGACGCGTACGATATCTGCTCCGGCTTTTTCCAACTGCTGGATCTGGCCGACGGTGGCGTCCACATCCAGGGTATTGGTGTTGGTCATGCTCTGTACGGAAATCGGCGCATCGCCGCCCACGGCCACATTGCCAACATGAATTTGGCGTGACAGACGGCGTTTAATCGGAGAAGGGGCGTGCATAAGACGAGTCACTCTCCCAGGGTAAAGCGGGCAACGTTATTGGTACCGGCGCGCTCGGCAAGGTTGACGAGCTCACCTTGGTAGCGCAGTTCTACACCGGTGGCGTTGCCGACGGTTAAACGAAAAGGCGGTTCGCCCTCAACGCTCGCGGTGGTGCCGGGGGTTTGTAGACCGACAAACACACGCTGGTTGTTGGCATCGAAAATCTCTGTCCAGGACTGCTCGTTAAACGTCAGCTCCAGCAAGTTGGGGTTAGCAGCGGGGGCGGCATTGGCCACCTCTTCAGCAGGTGCCTCAGCTACATCGGTCGCTGCGTCGGCGTCAACCGCCGGGGCCGCAGGTTCGTCGCTAGCGGCAGCGGTTGGCTCATCGTTGTCAGCAGCGGGCGCACTGCTATCGCTAATATCGCTGTCGGCGGGCTCGCCGCTGACCACATCGTTAGTCAACTCCTCCGTTGCGGCGGGCTCATCAGGTGTGACCACCGGAGTAGGCTCTGGAGCTGGCTCGGGTTCGCTGATGGGCGCTTCGTTCTCTTCCATAGCGGGTGAGGCGCCGATGCTCGGCGGCTCGCTGCCACCTCTGCTTTGCCACCAAGCAACCGTCACGGCAATCAGCCCGGCAATCACCAGCAGAGTGACTAACTTAAAGAGCCATGCGCCTACTTTGGATGGCGGCTTAGTCACGGTAACCGGGGCCACCTTGCGTTCGGCATCACGGGTGCCGTGGCGAACCTGGTAAGCTTCAAGCACCACACGTTCGTCCATGCCTAAATATTTGGCATAGGCGCGCAAGTAGCCGCGACGATACGCAGCGACGGGAATCTCTTCGTAATTATCGCGCTCTAGGCCATCCACCACAGCAGGGCGCAGGTTCAGTGCTCGGGCGGCATCCGTCAGCGGGACGCCCAGCGATTCGCGTTGACGAGAAAGCAACTCACCGGGGGTTGCTGTGCTGTGGGCCGTAGTAACACTATCTTGTAACTGTGTGTCGCTCATAGCTGAGCATCCTTCAATAATGTGGTGATCAGGGCGGCAATCAGTTGTTTAGCAAGCGCTGGTAGTCGGCAGCCGCGGCGTCGTCACCGCGGGCGAGGGCGACATCAATCGCCAGTTCCAGTGCCGCTGGGTCTGGGCCGGCTAACTGCAGATAGTTCTGCAGCGGTGCCCAGGCCTGATCATAATTGCCCTGTGAAACTTCCAGTTCGGCTAACATTAAATACCCGCGTGGGTTGCGCGGGTCGATACTTTGCGCGCGTTGCAAACGTTCGCGCGCTTTATCAAATTCATCTATTGCCAAATAGCACTGCCCCAGGTTGGTAAATAGCTGGGCACGATTGGCGTACTGGGCATCCTGAGATGCTATTTCTAACTGTTCGCAGGCCTGTGAAAACTGTGCCTGCTGATACAAAAACGCGGCGTAGTTGTTACGCGCGCGAGTAAACGAGGGCGCTGCATTCAACGCCTGCTGGAAGTAGCGGTTGGCTAGATCACTCTCTCCCTGCTGTTGATAGACCAGCGCGAGCGCCTGAAGTGCCTCAGGGTGGCGCGGGTCCAGTTCAAGAGCACGATCAAGGGCATTCAACGCGCGGGGCAGGTTATCACGCTCTAGGTAGGCGACGCCAAGCTGGGTGTAGGCTTCTGCCGCGTCGGGGTTGGCGTCGTCACTGATCCCTTGGCCAGAGGT
The DNA here is from genome assembly GCF_900110265.1 of Vreelandella aquamarina. Lineage (GTDB taxonomy): Bacteria > Pseudomonadota > Gammaproteobacteria > Pseudomonadales > Halomonadaceae > Vreelandella > Vreelandella aquamarina. Next base: position 50,330 of record NZ_FODB01000014.1, read on the forward strand.
GGCGCAGCCCGCCAGCAGCAGGCTGCCAGCAAGCACGGACAGCATGGGCATCCTAAAAAGGGTAATGCGCCTGCGGTGACCGATCATCTACGCCCTCTTAAGTCGAAACTATTGAGCCAGTGCTGCAAGGTGGATGCTTTGTAAGCACCCGGCAAAAGCGTGTCCATCAAAGCGCTGTGTCAGGTGGATGTCAAGACAGCAGCGATTAGTCAGCGTCAAGCTGAACGGACTGAATATAGCGTGCGCTACGCTTGGTACGGTCTTTTACGCGGCCCACTAGCTGACCACAGGCGGCATCAATATCGTCGCCACGGGTCATGCGCACGGTAGCGTTGTACTCTAAGTCGTACAGCCACTGTTGGAAGCGCATCACTTGGTTACGCGATGGCTTCTCGTAACCTGAGTTCGGGAAAGGGTTAAACGGAATCAGGTTGATTTTACACGGCAGCTCTTTGAGCAAAGCGGCCAGTTGTTCGGCGTGCTCTTGCTGATCGTTGACGTCTTTGATCAGCGTGTACTCAATCGTGACCTGACGGTTATCTGGGCACTTGGCCAGATAACGGTGGCAGGCATCCAGCAGCGCACGAATATTGTACTTACGGTTGATCGGTACTAGCTCGTTGCGCAGCTCATCGGTGGAGGCGTGCAGCGAGATAGCAAGGCTCACATCTATCTCATCGCCCAGCTTGTCAATCATCGGTACAACACCCGATGTGGAGAGCGTGACGCGGCGCTTGGAGAGCCCGTAACCGTTATCGTCGAGCATCAGCTTCATGGCGGGCACGACGTTATCGAAATTGAGCAGCGGTTCGCCCATACCCATCATGACCACGTTGGTCACCGGGCGATTGGCGGTATCACGGCGCGGGCCAACACTGCGTTGGGCAACCCACACCTGGCCGATAATCTCGGCGGCGGTTAAGTTACGCTGGAAGCCCTGTTTACCGGTAGAGCAGAAGCTACAGTCCAGCGAACAACCCACTTGGGAAGAGACACACAGCGTGCGCCGCTTACCGTTTTCAGCGGGAATCAGCACCGTTTCTACGTAGCTGCCATCCTCAACCTCTAACACCCATTTACGGGTACCGTCGCTGGAAGTGCCTTCGTAGACAACGCCCGGGCCGCGAATTTCAGCGACTTGGGAGAGCTTGTCGCGCAGCGGTTTCGACAGGTTGGTCATCGCCGTGAAGTCGTCGATGCCTTCCTGGTGAATCCACTTCATTACCTGAGTGGCGCGGAATTTCTTTTCGCCAATTGATAAAAAGAAAGCTTCCATCTGCTCGCGGGAAAGCCCCAGCAGGTTCTGGCGTGCCGGTGCCGCTTGTTGAGCAGTCGCGCTGTCAGGAGTCGTGTTGGGGGCAGGCGTATGTTGAGCTACGGTGGTGGTCATGGTGGTCAGCGTTCAGAAAGAGGCGGGGGCAAAGCCCCCGCGAAAATGGCCGGCAACGAAGGTTGAAACGGCGGCGCTTGGTTTAGCGCGGGCAGATTTCGTCGTTACCGAAGAAGTAGCTAATTTCGCGCTCAGCGCTTTCCGGAGAATCAGAGCCATGGACAGCGTTGGCGTCGATTGTTTCCGCAAAGTCAGCGCGAATGGTGCCCGGAGCGGCTTCTTTCGGGTTGGTAGCACCCATCAGCTCACGGTTTTTAGCGATGGCGCCTTCGCCTTCCAGCACTTGTACCACTACCGGACCAGAGGTCATGAAGCCAACCAGGTCTTTGAAGAAGGGACGCTCTTTGTGCTCGGCGTAGAAGCCACCAGCCTTCTCTTCGGAGAGGTGCATCATTTTAGCGGCAACGACCTTCAGGCCCGCTTTTTCAAAGCGTGCAATGATCTCGCCAATGGCATTTTTAGCAACGGCATCGGGCTTGATGATGGAAAGAGTACGTTCAGTCGCCATGCAGAAATCTCCTTAAAAGGGATAAAGCAGAAATTGCCGCCCCGGAAAGCCGGGGCGGCGCAGGAAAAAAGTGGTCGGCTAGGGCCGTATGTTGCATCGGCTGCCGAGTGGCCGCGATTATAGCGCCTCCCGGGGGGTATGAATACCGGTGATATGCGCAACAGCCACGGCGGATAGCTTAGACTGTGAAGCTTTCACCGCAGCCGCACTGATCTTTTACATTGGGGTTGTTGAAGCGGAAAAAGCGATTCAAGCCTTCGTTGACGTAATCCACTTCGCTGCCGTCTAGCATCTCGACGGCATCAGGAGCCACGTAGACGCTTGCGCCGTGATCTTCGAAACGCACATCGTCATCCTGTGCTTCATCGGCAAAATCAAGCACATAGCTGTAGCCGGAACAGCCGCTGGGTTTAACGGATACCCGCAGGCCTAGACCCTGGCCGCGCTCGTCGAGCACACGCTGAATTTGTTCAGCTGCAGCGGGCGTAATGTTTAGTGTTGCCATGGAGCGTTCTCCTTTAAGAAGTCGTTAGCAGTGCGTCAGGAGAGCGTCAGCCGCCTAACGTGCGGTCGCACGTAAGCCGCTCACCGCGTGGCGCAGTAGGGTTAATGCGTGGTCGATATCGGCCTCTTGGGTAAAGCGCCCAAAGCTAATACGCAGCGATGAGAGCGCGAGCCGACGGGGCGTACCAATGCCCAGTAGTACATAAGACGGGTCAACGCTTGCCGAGTTGCAGGCAGAGCCGGTAGACACGGCCACATCCCGAAGCGCCATCAGCAGTGCCTCGCCATCCACGCCTTCAAACGCCAAGTTCAAGATGTTGGGAACGGCGTTCTCCAGTGGGGAGTTGGGGATGATGCCTTCCAGGTTTGATAAGCCGCTTAGAAAGCGTTCGCGTAGCGCCGCAATATGGGCCTGATCCGCATCCTGCTGCTGTTGCATGACGTTAAACGCTTCACCCATCCCGGCAATCTGATGAGTCGGCAGCGTGCCGGAGCGCATGCCGCGCTCGTGGCCGCCACCATGAATGAGTGCCTCGACGCGAATATCTGGGTGGCGTTTCACATACAGAGCGCCGACCCCTTTAGGCCCGTAGGCTTTGTGGCCTGATAGCGACATCAAATCAATATGCTGAGCGACCACGTCGAGCGGAATACGCCCCACCGCCTGGGCGGCATCGGTGTGGAACGCCGCCCCGAACTCATGGGTGACTTCCGCTAGGGCGGCAATATCATGAATGCTGCCTAGCTCATTATTCACCGCCATTAGCGATACCAGTGCCGTGTCGTCGCGCATGGCGGCACGCAGTTGCTCAGGGGTGATGCGTCCATCGCGCCCTGGGGTTAGCCAGGTGATCTCGAAGCCTTCGCTCTCCAGTGCCTTGGCGGTGTCTACCACCGCTTTATGCTCAATGCTGGAAGTGACAAGGTGCATGCCACGTTCGCGGTTAGCACGCATAAAGCCAATTAGCGCTAGGTTATTGGCTTCGGTGGCGCCGCTGGTCCAGACGATTTCACGCGGATCAGCGCCGATCATATCGGCCACTTGGCGGCGCGCCTGTTCCACCACCTGCTCGGCCTGCCAGCCCAGCATATGGCTGCGGGAAGCGGGGTTGGCGAACAGCTGGTCTACCGTGAGGTAGCGCTGCATCACCTCAGCCACACGACCATCGACCGGCGTCGTGGCGGCATAATCGAGATAAATGGGCAGAGAGGGAGTGGAGGTCATCGTCATAGATTCCAGCGTGCAGTAAATACCTTCAGGGGGAAGACGCGAGGATGCCAGCATCGACCCGCTGTTTTTGCCGGGTAGCGATGCGGATCACATCAGGGCGCTGTATCAACTGCGCCAGCGTAATATCGTCGAGAAAACTGCGAATTTGACCGGATAGCTCGCACCATAAATGGTGCGTTAAACAGGTATCGCCCTGCTGGCAGTCGGATAGCCCCTGGCAGCGGGTCGCGTCGACGGTTTCGTTGACTGCATCAATCACCAGAGAGACGCTGATCTCCTCGGGTGCTTTGGCCAGTAGGTAACCGCCACCCGGCCCGCGCACGCTGCTAACTAGCCCCGCCCGGCGCAGCCTTGCGAAGAGTTGCTCCAGGTAAGAGAGCGAGATCTCCTGTCGCAGGGAGATATCTCCCAGGCTGGTAGGGCCGCTGGGGGCGTTAAGCGCCAAATCCAGCATGGCCGTAACGGCGTAACGGCCTTTTGTCGTCAAGCGCATAGCAGGTACCCCTCGTCGCTGAGCTTTCAGCGCGCTGGCAGCAAATGTTGCGCCATTATGGAAATCCTGAGTGCTTTGGTCAACTATTGCGCGTGGTGCTGCTTTCCGGTGATGGGCTGCTGCGTTCCTGGGCAGTATGACCAAGGCCAGGGCAGCCGGTATCGTTTTCATCCAGAATATCGGCAAAGTCCTCATCTCGCAGAGCCGGTAACTGGCCATCGCGGTAGTTGGCGTCGAGCTTGCGAAGCGTTGAGCACATGCGCTCGATACGCTCGTCCACGGCGTGCATATGATCGAGCATGGCCTGCATCGAGCGCGCCACCGGGTCGGGCATGTCTTGGCTGACGCCATAGGCATCGAAACCAAACTTCTGGCAGATGGCTTCCCGGCGGGCCGGGTCGATATCCAGCGCCTCTTCCATATCCGGGGCGGCGCGTTTGACGATTTTGCCGGGGATGCCGACCACCGTTGCTCCCGCTGGCACCTCTTTTGTAACTACCGCGTTAGAGCCAATTTTGGCACCTGCGCCCACGGTAAACGGCCCCAGTATCTTGGCGCCGGCACCAACAATCACACCATCTTCCAGCGTAGGGTGACGTTTGCCTTTGTTCCAACTGGTGCCGCCTAGCGTCACGCCTTGGTAGAGCGTGACGTTATCGCCCACCTGTGCGGTTTCACCAATCACCACGCCCATGCCATGGTCGATAAAAAAGCGCCGCCCAATGGTTGCGCCTGGGTGGATTTCAATGCCAGTGAGCCAGCGGGAGAAGGTCGATAGCGTTCGTGCTAGCCACTTAAAGTTCTTTTTCCACAGCCAGTGGCCGCAGCGGTGCAGCAACAGGGCGTGCAGGCCGGGATAGTTGGTCAGCACCTCAAGAAAATTACGTGCCGCCGGGTCGCGGTCAAATACGCTATTGATGTCTTCACGCAGGCGTTGAAACATGGGTGATCCTTGGGCGTTAAGGGAGGCAGCAGTAATACAGTATTGGAATATGGTGAGTGCAAAGCGGCAGTCGAAAAGACGATGTTGGGGCGCGTTGTTGTAACTTCAAGTTTAGGCCATTGCCGCTTTGCTGGCGCCTCTTGTGATTAGTACGCCGTTATGTGCTACGCGGATGTGTCGGCGTTCTCTTGGTTCACACTACCGGTTCCACTCTTTTTAGCGGATTTTTCAGTCGCCGAGAGGATGCCGCGCAGAATGTTCATCTCCATCTTTTCAGGCCGTGCCCGTAAATAGAGGCGTCGCAGGCGTGCCATGAGCTGGCGCGGCAGGGCAGGGTCGTGAAACTCGATGGCGATTAGCGTGCGCTCTAAGTGCTCGAAGTAGCGCTCAAGCTCTTCGTGGGTTGCTAGCTCGTCATTATCATCGGCAGCAGTTGGGGCATCTGCCTGGCTTAGCCACGCCATGCGACACTCGTAGGCCACCACTTGAACCGCCGCGGCAAGGTTGAGCGAGCTAAAATCGGCGTTGGTCGGAATATGCACATGGGCATGGCAGCGCTGCAGCTCGGCGTTGGTTAAGCCGCTGTCTTCACGGCCAAACACCAGCGCCACACGGGCATTTTCTGGCTGGCATTCGCCGGGTAGGCGCTCGGCAAGTTCCCGAGGCGAGATCATCGGCCAGGGCAGCGTGCGCGAGCGGGCGCTGGCGCCAACAGCTAGCGTGCAATCGGCCACGGCTTCTTCAAGTGTGGCATGCACTGTAGCTTGGTGAAGTAGATGGTCGGCACCTGAGGCGCGAGAAATACTGTCTTGGGTGATCACATCGCAGCGAGGAGCGACCAGGGCTAAATCAGCTAAGCCCATGTTGTGCATGGCGCGTGCCACGCCGCCAATGTTGCCAGGGTGGCTGGTGCCAATTAAAACAATTCGGATGCGCTCAAGCATAGTAGGCCCGGTTCATGTGCGTAAAACGCGCAGTTTAGCATGAGTCGATGGCATGCCCGAGGGGCCTCTGTTAGAATTGCCCGCCAAAAGGCGTATTGCGCCTGAACCGTTCTTTAACATCACTGTGACAAGGCCCGATCATGAATCCGATGGTCCAATTTACGCTGCGCGCCGCGCGTGGCGCTGTTGAACACTTTTTACGCGTTCGCGAACGTATCGAAAACGCCCATGAGGAATTTAACCTCGACCGCTTGCTGGAAGACACGGCGCGTAAAGCCGAGGCGACCATCATTCAACAACTGCAGCGTGGCTACCCTCTGCACGGCTTCTCTGGCCGCTATACGCCCTATAAAGCGGGTGAAGGCGAAGGTGAAAATACCGTATGGAAAATTGAACCGCTGCACGGCTACTCCAACTTGGCGGTAGCAGGTAAGGGCTTTGCACTCTCAGTGGTGTGTCTCGTTAAAGGTCGCCCCGAACACGCGGTGGTGATCTCTCCCTTTGGTGATGACGAATATATCGCCAGTCGCGGCCGCGGCGCTCAGCACAACGACAAGCGCATGCGGGTTAGCAAACCAACCGCTATTCCTGCCACACGCATGGCGATGAGCCTGCCAGAAACCTGGCTGCGCCCGAGTCATCTGCCTGCTTACTTAACCATTACCCAGCAGCTTGCGCCGCAGGTAGAAACCCTGGTAGCGACCGGCAGCGGCCTGCTGGATATGTGCGAGCTGGCCGCAGGACGTGTAGACAGCGTCTTTGTGCTGGGCCTAGAAGAGCAGGATATGCAGGTAGGTACGCTGCTGCTAAAAGAAGCGGGCGCGCTGATGGGCACTCCGGACGGGAAGCCGACCGTGAATGCTGAAAGCCAGCTAATGGCCGCTGGCCCGCGCCTCTACAAAGCGCTGATTAAGCAGCTGGCGCCGCACTTTTAAGAAGAGCGCGTTAGGTGTGAAGATATGAAAAGGCCCTGCCGGTTGATTTCGGCAGGGCCTTTTCGTTGGCTGCTATAACGCGTTTAGGGCAGCTCTTCTTCCTCTTCATCCACTTCTTTCTTGGTGGGAATCAGGTCTTCCCGAGAGAGTTTCAGCGGAATCAACAGGGCGCCGGAGATATAGATAGATGAGAACGTACCCACCACGATACCCACCAGCAGGGCAATCGCGAAGTTCTCGATCATATCGCCACCGAGCAGCAGCAGCGCTAGCAGTACCAGCACGGTTGTGCCTGAGGTGGCTAATGTGCGCGACAACGTAGCGTTAATCGCCTCGTTGAAAATCTGCGGCATATCGTCGATACGCGAGGTGCGGATCGTCTCGCGGATGCGGTCATACACGACGATGGTGTCGTTCAGCGAGTAGCCGATGACCGCCAGAATGGCTGCCAGCACCGTTAGGTCGAAGTCGAGCTGGAACAGCGCGAACACGCCTACCACGATGATCACGTCGTGCAGCAGGGCAAGCAGGGCACCAAGGGCGAACTTGTACTGGAAGCGGAAAGCTACGTAAAGCATCACCACGCCCAGCGCGACGAGCAGGCCTAAGCCGCTCTGGTCACGCAGCTGGTCGCCGACCTGGGCGCCCACGAACTCGGCGCGCACTAAGTTGACACTATCGCCATTGGCACGCAGCAGATTGACAACCTCGTTACCCACGTCGCCATCAAACGCTTGCTGCAGGCGAATCAATACTTCTGTTGAAGCGCCAAAGGTTTGTACCGAGACATCTTGGAAACCGCTGTCTTCCAGCAGTTGGCGAATGGCATCCAGTGAAGGTGCCACGCCGTAGCGCACTTCCACCAGGGTGCCGCCGGTAAAGTCCAGGCCCAGGTTGAGCTGCTGAAACAAAATGGCGCCAATAGAGACAATCAGCATCACGGCCGAGACGATAAACGCAAGGTTGCGCCGTCCCATAAAGTCGATGCGCAGTTGTGATAGGGGTTTCATTACCACCTCTTAAATTCTGTGCTGAGCGCGTGTTGAGATCCCATCGAGATTAGATCCGCAGCTTTTTGACGGGCTTGCCACCATAGGTCAGGTTGACCATGGCGCGCGTCACCAGCAGCGCAGTGAACATCGACGTCAAAATGCCGATAGAGAGCGTAACGGCAAAGCCTTTTACCGGGCCGGTGCCAATCGAGAACAGAATCACCGCCACCAGCAGCGTGGTGATGTTGGCATCCACAATCGAGGTGAACGCCCGTTCATAACCCGCGTAAATAGCTTGCTGAATCGACATGCCGTTGCGCAGTTCTTCGCGTATCCGCTCAAAGATAAGCACGTTGGCGTCCACCGCCATGCCCAGCGTCAACACGATACCGGCAATACCGGGTAGCGTGAGCGTAGCGCCCAGCATCGACATCACGGCGACTAGCAGCGTGAGGTTGAGCGCCAGGGCGATGTTGGCAAAAACGCCGAATACCTTGTAGCGCACCAGCATAAACAGCACGACTAGCAGCAGGCCGATCTGCACCGATAGCAAGCCGCGTTCGATGTTTTCTGCGCCCAGGCTGGGGCCGATGGTGCGCTCTTGCACGAAGTAAATCGGCGCGGCGAGCGAGCCGGAACGCAGCAGCAGAGCGAGTTCGGCGGCTTCGGTGGGGGAGTCGAGGCCGGTGATGCGGAAGCTGTTGCCCAGTGCACTTTGAATGGTCGCCAAGCTGATCAGGCCACGCTCGGTGTAGGGCTCACGAACGATGGTCTCTTCGCCGGTTTCCGGGTCGACTTCGATGCGGTCTTCGCTTTTATGCTCGATGAACAGCACCGCCATGTTGCGGCCAATGTTGGTGCGCGTGGCGCGGTTCATCAGCGTACCGCCGGTGCCGTCCAGGTTGATGTTGACCTGAGGGCGACCGTTTTCGTCGAAGCTGTTGCTGGCGCTGGAAACGCTGTCACCAGTAATGATCACATCGCGCATCAGCTCCGCTGAGCGGGCCGGGTCGTTACGAAACTCGAAGCGTTCGGTTTCGGCATCCGGTGTATCGTGGCGCGCCTCGAGACGAAATTCGAGGTTGGCCGTCGCACCGACGATCCGCTTGGCGGCCACGGTGTCCTGCACGCCGGGTAGCTCGACCACGATTTGGCTCGGGCCTTGGCGCTGTACCATGGGCTCGGCGACGCCCAGCTCGTTCACGCGGTTACGCAGCGTGGTCAAGTTCTGGTTGATGGCGTAGTCCTGAATCTCGTTTACCGCCATGTCGCTTAGCGTCATCACTAGCCTAGAGGTACGGCCATCCCCTTCGCTGGTGTACTCGAAGTTGGGGAAGTCGCGGCTGATCAAACGACGGGCGGCGTCGCGGTCTTCGGCGCTGGCGAAGTCGATCGATAGCGAGCGTTCGTCGATGGTGGTGTTTCGGTAGCGAATACGCTCGCTGCGCAGCAGTTCGCGGATGGCGCTGGCGTTCACCTCAAGGCGCTGGGTCAGCGCGGCGTCCATATCCACTTCCAGTAGGAAGTGAACGCCACCGCGTAAATCAAGGCCCAGCGTCATCGGGGAAGCAGAAAAAGCTTGCAGCCAGCCAGGTGTCGCATCGGCAAGGTTGAGCGCCACGGTCGCATTGGGGCCAAGCACTTCGGCGGCAATATCCCGCGCGTCGAGCTGGTCATCGTCGCTTTGCAGACGAATCAGCCATTGACCATTGTTCTCTTCAACGGCTTTGACGGCGATATCGCGCTCGCTGAGCGCTTCTTCAACGCGGGTAATTTGCCGTTCATCCAGGGCGTTGCCTTGGGCGTCGCTCACCTGAATGGCGGGATCTGCGGGGAATAGATTGGGAAGCGAGTAGATAAGGCCAACCACCAGGACGACCAGTATCAGCAGATACTTCCACAGAGGGTAACGGTTGAGCATGCAAGCCCTGCCTTCAATTACAAACGGAATCGCTGTGCACAGACAGGCTGCGCACAGCAACGTTCACCATCGACGCTACCATGTCACCCCTGCCGGGGTGGCTGGCACTGGGTCGGCAGGGGGGGAGTGCAAGCGTTAGATGGACTTAATGGTGCCTTTAGGCAGTACGGCAGCCACGGCGTTTTTCTGCACGTTGACTTCGGTACCTTCAGAGACTTCCAGGGTCAGGAACTCGTCGCTGACTTTGGTCACGCGGCCAACCAAACCGCCGCCGATCACGACTTCATCGCCCTTGGCGAGGCCGGAGACCAGCTGTTTGTGCTGCTTGGCGCGCTTGGCTTGCGGGCGCCACAGCAGGAAGTAGAAAATCAGTACGAAGCCGACCAGCATGACAATTTGCGCGATGCCACCGCCAGCAGCGGCTTCTTGGGCATGGGCTGGTGAGATGAAGAAATCCAGCATTGCAGGGAACTCCTGGGTTAGAACACTCAATGGGTGAACGGATTAAGCCACTCGCCTCAGCCAGTGGCTTTTATTGTTTAGGTGTCAGATTCTGCAAGGGGAGGCACCGGGAGGCCGCGCCTTGCGTAGAAGCTTTCCACAAAGGTCGTCAATGTACCCGCTTCGATTGCCGCGCGCAAATCAGCCATCACACGCTGGTAGTAGCGTAAGTTATGGATGGTATTGAGCATGGAACCCAGCATTTCATTGCAGCGATCAAGGTGGTGCAGATAGCCACGAGAGAAATTCTGGCAGGTATGGCAATCACACTCTTCATCCAGCGGGCGTGTGTCAAAACGGTGCTTGGCGTTACGGATTTTAACAGTGCCATCTGACGTGAACAGGTGGCCGTTGCGAGCGTTGCGCGTGGGCATCACGCAGTCAAACATATCCACACCGCGGCGTACGCCCTCAACGAGGTCTTCCGGCTTGCCCACACCCATCAGGTAGCGCGGGGTGTCGTCCGGCATCCAGGTGGGCAGGTAATCGAGGACTTTGATCATCTCCTCTTTGGGTTCGCCCACCGAGAGGCCACCGATGGCGAGACCGTCGAAACCAATCTCAAGTAGCCCCTTGAGCGAGCGCTCACGCAGCTCAGGGTGCATGCCGCCCTGGATAATGCCGAACAGTGCGGAAGGCGAATCGCCATGGGCATCGCGAGAGCGCTTGGCCCAGCGTAGCGACAGCTCCATGGATTTTTCGGCTTCTTCGAACGTGGCCGGGTAGGGCGTGCACTCGTCAAAGATCATCACCACGTCAGAGCCCAGCGAGCGCTGAACCGCCATGGACTCTTCCGGCCCCATGAACACTTTGCTGCCATCCACCGGCGAGCGGAAATGCACGCCCTGCTCGGTGATTTTGCGCATTTCACCCAGCGAGAACACCTGGAAGCCGCCGGAGTCGGTCAGGATCGGTTTATCCCACTGGGCGAAGTCGTGCAGGTCGCCGTGGGCTTCAATGACATCCGTGCCGGGGCGCAGCCAGAGGTGGAACGTATTGCCCAGGATGATTTCCGCGCCGATCTCTTTGACCGACTCGGGCGTCATGCCCTTGACCGTACCGTAGGTGCCGACCGGCATGAACGCGGGGGTTTCCACCGTGCCTCGGGGAAAGTGCAGGCGGCCACGGCGCGCGCGGCCGTCTTCGGCTAGGCGCTCGAAGCGCATAAAGCATTCGTTTCGCATCACAATAACTCGTTAATCAATCGGTAAGCGCGGCGGTTAGCGGGTCAGCAGCATGGCGTCGCCATAGCTAAAGAAGGCGTAGCGCTCTTCTACTGCCGTACGGTAGGCCTGCATGATGTGCTCATACCCCGCGAACGCCGATACCAGCATCAATAGGGTGGATTCGGGCAGGTGGAAGTTAGTGATTAGCGCATCCACACAGCGCCATTCATAGCCGGGGTAGATGAAGATATCGGTGTCACCGCTGAATGGGGCAATCTTGCCGTCGCTGCTCTTCATGCAGGCGCTCTCCAGGCAGCGAACGCTCGTCGTTCCCACGGCGATCACGCGTTTACCGGCGGCTTGCGTCTCGCGAATCTGTTGGCAGGTCGCGTCGGTCACCTCGATCCACTCGCTGTGCATGTGGTGTTCGAGGATGTTGTCCACCCGCACCGGCTGGAAGGTGCCCGCACCAACGTGCAGCGTCACGAAAGCACTGTTGATGCCTTTTTCGGCCAGGGCGTCCAGCAGCGGCTGGTCGAAGTGCAGCCCCGCCGTAGGAGCGGCCACGGCACCGTCGCGGCGCGCATACACGGTCTGATAGCGTTCGCGGTCGCTCAGCTCGTCTTCCCGAGTGATGTAGGGCGGCAGCGGCATATGGCCGTGCTTTTCCAGCAGTGCGATCATTGGCGTGTCGCCTAAAAAGCGCAGCTCGAATAGGGCGTCGCGGCGGCCTTCGACCACGGCGTGGATGTCGCCTTCGAAAATCAGCTCAGTGCCCGGCTTGGGCGACTTGCTTGAGCGGATATGCGCCAACCCCCGGTGGCTATCCAGCGGGCGCTCCAGCAGCATTTCTACCTTGCCGCCGCTGGCCTTATGGCCATGCAGGCGGGCGGGAATCACGCGGGTATCGTTAAACACCAGCAGGTCGCCCGGCTCAAGTAGGTCCAGCAGGTCAGGAAAGCGGCGATGAGCCAGCGCGCCGCTTTGACCATCCACACACAGTAAGCGGCAATCACTGCGCTGCTCGGACGGGTAGCGGGCAATTAGCTCATCGGGTAGCTCGAAATGGAAGTCCGCACGCTGCATGTGAATAAGCTCTTTTCTGTGGTCAAACAAGCCGCCTAGGATAGCGCTTTAGGTGGATAAAGTCAGCGATGTGATTGACTTGACGGGCGATCTGCGTATAATTCGCCTCCATTGCCGGTGTGGCGGAATTGGTAGACGCAGCGGATTCAAAATCCGCCGCCTTTACGGGTGTGCCAGTTCGAGTCTGGCCACCGGCACCATTTTTAGAATCAGGGGCTTAGGCCCCTTTTTTTTGCCTGAAATTTGGCTCTTGTCGGCTTTAGTTCAGTGTCTGGTCGTAGTTTGGTCGCAGAACGCCGCGCTGAGTTGTGGCAATCGTTTTCCTACATCATCCAGCCCTGCGTCGAAAATGTGGCTGTATCGACTCGTTACTAGCAAGCTAGAGTGCCCCAGCAGATCCCTAACCCGCGTCATACTCTCTCCTGCTTGTGCTCGATGACGGGTTGATCCCGCTGGACAACAACCCGGCCGAGAACGCCATTCGCCCCTTCGTCGTCGGCCGCAAGAACTGGCTGTTCAGCCACACACCGAGCGGTGCCCAGGCCAGCGCGGCAATCTACAGCCTGATCGAGACGGCCAAGGCCAACGGCCTCTCACCCTACGAGTACCTGCAGTTCGTGTTCGAGACCCTGCCAACTCTCGGCGAGGATGACGACCTCGGCACGCTGCTGCCCTGGTGCTGGAAAGACACTCTACCGGTCTAGCTCAGGCCGCAACAGGTGGGGTTGGTGGACTTGCAATTACCCACAAGTCGATGATGCATCTGGATTGGCAGCTTGGAATCCAGCAACAAGATCTGCTAAGCGAATGAAGCCTCGCCATAGAACGGTGGTTCCTGGGAGAGGATCACTTGAGCGATCCAGATAACCACCCAGGCGAGCGACAGCGGTCATATAAAAAGCTATATCGCGTCGTGTGCCTTGTCTGTTTGATGGCATTGATCGGTCGAGAAGCGTTCTTTCAATATCAGTAAAAACAGCTGCAGGAGAGGTCGTTGAAGATTGGCGCTGCAGTATAGTCAACCATGATATTCGCCAGGACACGACACAGCAGAGCGCAATG
>NZ_FODB01000073.1 GCF_900110265.1 Vreelandella aquamarina
ACACGCCCTTCGAACGTATGAGTGCCGGCACCTTGCGCTTGAAGCTGATCAAGGTTGGCGCAGTCATCATCCGCAACACCCGCCGAATACGGGTGTTGATGAGTGATAGCTATCCACACAAGAACGATCTCTCAGCACTGGTTCAGCGCTTGGTGCCCCAGTAGATAATCGGGCTCCCCCGGCCCGATACCAATGGGGGAAAGGGGGAGTTGTGCCTGAATGCCGGAAACTGGCTAAATAATCGCCAACTTCGACCATGACCACTCGGATCTGGCACTACCAGGCTTGGTCTGCGAAGGTTGTTGGAGCACTATGAGAAATCCGGGCTAGCAGCGATAGAGGAACGGCTCTGCGCGCCACTGTGGCTCTACGTAGTCGCTGGCGCACAGGGCCGATACATCGCCGCCTGCCCGGGCGGCAAGACGTGCCAGTGTCGCCAAGTGCACTCCTCTGGGGCTGCGTACTTCTTCACTGATCGCAACGGGTACCCAGCGATCGCCTTCTCGGGTTGCTAGGGTAAAGCTGAAAGGATGAAAACCGGGAAAACCCAGCCGAATATCGGTGGCGACCAACGTCTCTTGGCCATTAATATAGCGCGTCTCAAAGCGCAAAAACGGCCCGGTGAACCACGTCAGCCGCTGCCCTAGCGGTCCCTCCAAAGCGCTGGCCTCCAGTTCGACGTTACGACGCAGCGGTTCCAGTGCGGGGACTCGGTCACGATCAAATACACTGATCAAACTCTCATAGTAGCGGTCTTCATCGATGACCGTTGCCCGCCACAGGGCAATGTTAAACGGCGTGGGTTGGATGAGTACGGGGGCTGCTTGTAAGTCCGCTTCGGCTAGGGCTGGCGTTAGGCGCTGCTCGACGCTCCATTTGGCACCTGCGGCCATCATGAGGTAAGCGCAGGAGATCACCAGCCCCGTGCGGCAGGCACTGCGTACCTTGCCCGACACGCTGCCGATGATCAGAGCCATAAGCAGCGGTAGCGTGTAGAAAGGGTCAATGATGAAGACGATAGGCCACGCGGCGGGCGGTGTGTCTAGCGGCCAGAGCAACTGCGTGCCGTAGGTGGTCAGCGAGTCGAGCAGCGGGTGAGTCACTAATATCAACGTAAAAAAGCACCACCAGCGACCCAACGAGATGTCCCGCGCTGGAGCAAAGCGGGCACACAGCACGGCCAGCAGCGTGGCAAGGCCCGTCAATACGAACAGGGAATGGCTGAAGCCACGGTGCTCGGTGACGTTGGCAATGGCGTCGCCATAATCCAGCGCCACATCCAAATCGGGTAGAGTACCCAGTAGCGCACCTATGACAATGGCCTTGCGGCCCAGTCGCTTACCTAACACGGCACCACCTACCGCTGCGCCAAGCGCCGCTTGCGTAATCGAATCCACAGACCTCTCCTCGACGAGCCGATAGCGAATCGTGATTGTCACTGAAGAGTGACACACTAGATGAACAGCCGTGACGCCATTATACAGCGTGTCTACTTTCTATTTTAGTGTCGCACTATTGTCTATGTTTTAATGGCGCTACGTGACCGGCTCGGCACCGCACTCGGCGGTAGCACGGGATATAATTACCATTCTTCAATGAAGAGGAAATGACATGCAGTTTTTACACACCATGGTACGTGTCAGCGACTTAGACGCCTCGCTTCACTTTTATTGTGACCTGCTCGGCCTGAAAGAAGTACGCCGCAAAGAGAACGAAAAGGGCCGTTTTACGCTGGTGTTCCTAGCGGCTCCTGAAGATGAAGCGCGCTCCGAGCGCCTTACTGCCCCCGAGCTTGAGCTTACCTACAACTGGGACCCGGAAGAGTACACGGGTGGCCGTAATTTCGGCCATTTGGCCTACCGTGTCGACGACATTTACGCCCTTTGCCAGAAACTTCAGGATAACGGCGTCACCATCAACCGTCCGCCCCGCGACGGCCACATGGCGTTCGTGAAGTCGCCCGACGGCATCTCTGTCGAGCTGCTGCAAAAAGGCGATGCGTTGTCACCCCAGGAGCCTTGGGCCTCCATGGAAAACAGCGGCAGCTGGTGAATGAGCAGGAGCACACGCAAGGTGAAAGCACACTATCGCAATACGCTGATGGGGTTGAGTCTGGCGCTACTGGTGGCTGCCTGTGGTAGCTCTCCGCAGCAGGAGCGAGTGGATGCGCCCCCTCGTGGTGATTTGTCGGGGCCGATCGTCGAGCAGCGCTGGAACCTGCTGCTGGTGGGGACCGATGAGCGTTTGTCGATGCCCAGTACGCCATTTTTCCGCATCGGCCGCGACGGCAAGGTTAGCGGCTCGGATGGCTGCAACCAGTTCACCGGCAAGGTCAGCCTGGGCGAAAGCCAGCGCATCGAGTTCAGCGAGCTGGCCTCCACTCGAATGGCCTGCCCGAATATGGAGGATGCCAAGCGGGTCACCGATATGCTGGATACCGCGTATCGCTACCTGATTGATCATGACCGCTTGGTGTTCTTTGGGCCGGATAGCCGAGTGTTAGGCGGCTGGCGCGAAGCCAATTAGAGGCACATAACCCAAAACGGCACCCCTGCTGGGTGCCGTTTTTGTTTGGTTGACTACAGTTAGCGCTGGATTACATCGCGGCAATCTTCGCCTGCTGCTCTTCCAACAGCTTTTTGGCGGACTGGTACTCTGCCAGTTTGCCGCGCTCTTTCTCGATCACGGCGTCGGGGGCTTTGGCAATGAAACCTTCGTTGCCCAGTTTCTTCTCGATACCGCCGATGAGCTTATCCTGCTTCTCGATCTCTTTGGCGAGGCGGGCAAGCTCCGCGTCTTTATCGATCAGGTCTGCCATCGGTACCAACACTTCCATATCGCCGACCAGCTGCGTGGCTGAAAGCGGGGCGTCTTCTGGGTTGGCCAGCCACGTCACGCTCTCCAGTTTCGCCAGCTTGGCCAGGAAGCGGCGGTTCTGCTCCAGGCGCTCGGCGTCTTCGGGCTGGCCTTTGGTCAGCAGCACATCCAGCGGCTTGCCGGGGGCAATGTTCATCTCGGCGCGGATGTTGCGCACGGCGATGATCACGCCTTTCAGCCACTCGATGTCGCGGGTGGCCTGCTCGTCGATCTTGCTCTCGTCAGCTTCCGGCCACGCTTGATGCATGATGGAGGCATCGTCGCCCACATAGGTGCCCGCCAGAGGGGCGACCCGCTGCCAGATCTCTTCCGAGATGTAGGGCATCATCGGGTGGGCCAGGCGCAGGATGGTTTCGAGTACCCGCACCAGGGTGCGGCGGGTGCCGCGTTTGCGTTTCACTAGCGCTGCCGCTCCCGACGTCCTGTCTCCCGCGGCATTAGTACTTCCCTGTACGTCATCTTCCCACAGCACCGGCTTGGAAAGCTCCAGGTACCAGTCGCAGTACTCGTTCCAAACGAACTCGTATAGCGCTTGGGAGGCGTGGTCGAAGCGGTACTCGTCCATCGCCTTGGTGACCTGCGCCTCGGTTTTCTGTAGCTGGGAGATAATCCAGCGATCGGCTAGCGACAGCTCCACTTCTTCGCCGCTGGTGCCGCAATCTTCGCCTTCGGCATTCATCAGCACATAGCGCGAGGCGTTCCACAGCTTGTTACAGAAGTTGCGGTAGCCATCCAGGCGGTTCATATCGAACTTGATATCGCGCCCGGTGGTGGCTTGGGAAAGGAAGGTAAAGCGCAGCGCATCGGTGCCGTGGGGCTCGATGCCGTCTTTAAATTCCTCTTTGGTCGCCTTGGCAATCGCCTTGGCTTTTTGAGGCTGCATCATGTTACCGGTGCGCTTTTCCAGCAGCGCGTCCAGGCTGATGCCGTCGATCAGGTCGATGGGGTCCAGCACGTTGCCCTTGGACTTGGACATCTTCTGGCCCTGGCCATCGCGCACCAGGCCGTGGACGTAAACGGTCTTGAAGGGGACTTCACCGGTAAATTTCAGCGTCATCATGATCATCCGGGCGACCCAGAAGAAGATGATGTCAAAACCCGTCACCAGCACGCTGGAGGGGTGGAAGGTTTCCAACTCCGGCGTTTTCTCCGGCCAGCCGAGGGTGCCAAATGTCCACAGGCCCGAGCTGAACCAGGTGTCCAGCACGTCTTCGTCCTGGGTCAGGGCGACGTCCGCATCAAGACCATGCTTCTCGCGGGCTTCCTCTTCACTGCGAGCCACGTAAACATTGCCGTCGGCGTCGTACCAAGCCGGAATGCGGTGGCCCCACCACAGCTGGCGAGAAATACACCAGTCCTGCAGGTCGCGCATCCAGGCGAAGTACATGTTCTCGTAGTTTTTCGGCACGAACTGAATGTCGCCGTTCTCCACCGCCTCGATGGCGGGCTTGGCGAGGCTCTCCACGGCAACGAACCACTGATCAGTGAGCAGCGGCTCGATGACATCGCCGGAGCGGTCGCCGTAGGGCAGGGTGTTGTTGACGCTCTCTACCTGTACCAGCAGGCCGAGGGCCTCCATATCGGCGACGATCTGCTTGCGTGCTTCGAAACGATCCAAGCCCGCGTATTTGGCCGGCAGGGTAGCGTCTTCATCGGGCTGCGGCTGACCTTTCAGGTCAAAAATTTCCGCCTGCTCAAGAATCGTCGCATCTTTGGTGAAGACGTTGATCAGCAGGTGGTTCTGGCGCTTGCCGACTTCGTAGTCGTTGAAGTCGTGGGCCGGGGTAATCTTCACACAGCCCGAGCCTTTCTCCATATCGGCGTGCTCGTCCGCCACGATGGGGATACGGCGGCCTACCAGCGGCAGCTCGATGAACTTGCCCACCAAGGAGGCGTAGCGCGGGTCTTCTGGGTTGACCGCCACGCCGGTGTCACCCAACAGGGTTTCCGGGCGGGTGGTGGCGACCACTACGTAATCCTTACCGTCGTCGGTCTTGACGCCGTCGGCCAGCGGGTAGCGGAAGTGCCAGAAGCTGCCCTGCTGCTCCTTGTTTTCGACTTCCAGGTCGGAAATAGCGGTGTGCAGGGCGGGGTCCCAGTTGACCAGCCGCTTGCCGCGATAGATCAGGCCCTCTTCGTGCAGGCGCACGAAAACTTCTTGAACCGCTTTATAGAAGCCATCGTCCATGGTGAAGCGCTCACGGCTCCAGTCGACGCTGGCGCCCATGCGGCGCAGCTGTCGGGTAATGTGGCCGCCGGACTCTTCCTTCCACTCCCACACTTTTTCGATAAACGCCTCGCGGCCGAGGTCATGACGGGTCTTGCCCTCTTCGGCTGCAATCTTGCGCTCCACCAGCATTTGCGTGGCGATACCGGCGTGGTCGGTGCCTACCTGCCACAGGGTGTTGTTGCCCTGCATCCGCTTCCAGCGCGTCAGGGTATCCATGATGGTGTCCTGGAACGCGTGGCCCATGTGCAGGCTGCCGGTCACGTTGGGCGGCGGAATCATGATCGAGAAGGGCTTGCCGCGGCCAGACGGGGCGAAGCGGTTATCGGCTTCCCAGCGTTCGTACCAGCGGGTTTCGATCTGTTCGGGTTGGTAGGTCTTTTCCATGGGGAGTCGGCTCACGGCTTGCAAAAAATGGGAGCAAGTATAGCGCGAACGCCCTGCGCTCGTCAGGGTTGTGTTGTGCGTAGGTGTGTTCGCAGATGCAATCCACGCATGGCTATCAGTCCAAGCACTGGCCCAGGCAGCAACCACCAAATCACCCAAGGCCCTTGGCTTGCCCATAGGGCTGTCACTAACGCGATGGAGGGAATCGTGAGGCCAAAGCCAATCGCATTCATCATGGCCAGCGCCGCGCCCAGCCGCTCGGGCGGCGCGCTGGCGGAGGCCAGGGCAGAGAACTGGGCCGAGTCGGCAATCACGCTAACGCCCCATAGGGCAAGCAGCGCCAACAGCAGCCAGGGTGACAGGTCGCCTAGCAGCGGATAGATAAGGCACAGGGTGCCAGAGACCGCCAGTGCGATAAACGCGACCCGCGCGCTACCGATGCGTCGGCTCCACCAGCCGGCCCATACGCAGCCGGGAAGCCCCAAGGCGATGACCGCAAAGCTTAGCCACGGCTGCAGGCCCGGGGCTGCGCCTAAGCGTTCCAGCTCTCTGGCGACCAAAAAAGGCACCAGCGCCCAGAGGGCGTAAAGCTCCCAGCAGTGGCCGAAGTAGCCCAGCGCGGCGGCGCGGAAGTTCTTCTCTTTAAATGCGGCAAGCCCCGCCCAGGGTCGCCCGCCGTTGGCCCTGGCAGGCAGGTGTGGCCCAACGCCTAGCTTGAAAATCATCAGCGCTGCCAGAAGAGCAAGGGCAGAGGCCAACAGCAGTGGCCACTGCCAGGGAAGATGCAGGGTAAGCCCGCGCAGCAGGTGCGGCGAAGCAATGCCAAGGGTGAGCATGCCGACTAACCAGCCCAGGGCGGCGCCTGCATGGTTAGGTGTCCAGCTCACCACCAGCTTCATGCCCAGCGGATAAATGCCCGCCAGACAAAGCCCGACTAAAAAACGCGCCGCCGCCGCTAGGCTCACGCTTTCTGCCACGCCAATAAACGCTGCATTAATCAGCGCGCCGAGTACAGCGGACATCGCAAACAGGTGGCTGGCACGCACGCGGTCGGCCAAGCCAGTGGTCGCAATCAGCAGGGTGCCGGTAATAAACCCCGCCTGCACGGCGATGGTAAGCAGCCCCAGGTCGCTTTCACTTAGCCCCACGGCTTCTTGTAGTGCCAAGCCAACGCCATTAACGCTAAACCAGAGTGACGTGCCAAACAGTTGGGCGATAACGATGACCGCCAGCGGTGTGCGGGCTAACAGGGCATGAGAAAGCATGGGGTGTCTCATCCATTGAGTGGTTGTTTTACTACCCTAATTTATGCGGCACGACCTCATGCCCAAGCGCCTTGTAGCGCTGCCAGCAGGCGCGTTTAGCGACCAGCACATGTTGGTGTTGGTTGATGATCTCGGCAATCCGGGCGAAGTGCTCAATACCTTCGGGAATATCGGGGTGTAGGTTCAGCAGCGCCGTCTCTTCAGTGGGCACCGGTAGCTGCTGCCAGCCTAGTGTGATGGGCACACTGTCGGCTAGCTCGCTATCTTCCAGTGCATGGGGCAGGTAAGCATCATCGCGGAACTGCCACAGCGCTTCGTCGGCCTGTTCGGCCAGCGCTTTGTCTGCGCAGTGCAGGTGCAGTCGATACCCTTTGCGGTAGATCGTTTCGGCGAGCTTGCAGGCGAACTGTAAACGCGCTTCAAGGGTGGTATCGGGCAGAATATAAAAATCGATGCGTGCCATCGGTGGCTCCAGCGGGGTCAACGCGCTTGGCAGCCTGGCCGCCACGGTGAGTGGCGGCCAGGTGTTGGGTAACGCTAGAGGGTCATACCAAGCGGGTCAGCCAGCCGTATTTATCGTCGCTGCGGCCATACTGAAGGTCGAGCAGTGTCTTGCGAATGCGCTTAGCCACTTCGTTATTACCATCGCCCTGCAGGCGAATACGCTCGTTTTCCGTGACCAGCTCGCCAACCGGGGTAATCACGGCGGCCGTACCGCAGGCGAAGACCTCGGTAATCTCGCCGGAGGCGGCACCTTCGCGCCACTCGTCGATGCTGATCGCGCGCTCTTCGGGGGTGAGGCCCGCGTCTTTGGCCAGGGTCAGGACAGAGTTGCGGGTCACGCCTTCCAAGATGGTGTCGGTCAGGCGCGGTGTGACGATGCGGCCATCTTTGTAAACGAAGAACAGGTTCATGCCACCCAGCTCTTCGATCCACTTGTTTTCAGCAGCGTCCAGGAAGGCGACCTGGCTGCAACCGTTGGCAGCGGCTTCTTTTTGGGCGGCCAGCGAGGCGGCGTAGTTGCCACCGCACTTGGCAAAACCGGTGCCGCCAGGGGCCGCACGTTTGTAGTGGGAGGAGAGCCAGATAGAGACCGGCTCGATACCGCCTTTGAAGTAGGCCGCCGCCGGGGATGCAATCACGTAGTAGTCCACTTCGTGAGCCGGGCGCACGCCCAGAAATGCTTCCGAAGCGATCATGAACGGACGCAGGTAGAGGCTGCACTCGTCGGCTTCACTAGCCGGGGTGGGTACCCAGGCGTGGTCTTGGGCCAGCAGCGCTTTCAGCGAGCCGATGAAGTCTTCATCGGAAAGCTCGGGCAGCGCTAAACGGCGAGCGCTACGGCGAAAACGCTCGGCGTTTTTCTCTGGGCGGAAGGTCCAGATAGAGCCATCGGCATGGCGGTACGCCTTGATTCCCTCAAAAATTTCCTGGCCGTAGTGCAGCACGGAAGCGGCGGGGTCCAGGGTGAGCGGGCCGTAGGGGCGTACTTGGTGGCCGTGCCAATCGGCATCGACGGTCCAGCGCACGTGGGCCATATGGTCGGTGAAGTATTTACCAAATCCTGGGTTTTGCAGGATGTTGTCACGAATGTCATCGGCCGTCGGCTGGTTGGACGGCAAAATTTCAAAACGCGATTCAAGTTGAGCATCTGAAGCTGTGGGCACGGCGTGTTCTCTCCGCTAGAGCCAAGCCCCGAAGGGCATCTATTAAGCGTATCGTTTGAATAGCATGTGCCTGCTTGGCAGCGGCACACGCTCATACTTTCAGGTTTAACGGTTGCGTTAACGAAAGGCAACCATTGTTGGCCTGTTTGTGTGGTTAGGCGTCGCCATTTTCGACTTGAGCGTCGGCTTCACGGTCGAGCAGGTATTGGGTCAGTAGACCCACCGGGCGGCCGGTGGCGCCTTTTTGTTTGCCCGAATGCCAAGCGGTGCCGGCAATATCCAGGTGCGCCCAGGGGAAGTGGTCGGCAAAGCGTGATAGGAAGCAGGCGGCGGTAATCGTACCCGCCGGGCGACCGCCAATGTTGGCTAAGTCGGCGAAGTTGGAGTCCAGCTGCTCCTGATACTCATCCCATAGCGGCAGGTGCCACGCGCGGTCCCAGGCGGTTTCACCAGCATCCAGCAGATCAAGCGCTAGGTCATCGTCGTTGGAGAGCAGGCCGGTGGCGTGGTGGCCAAGGGCAATAATGGCCGCGCCTGTCAACGTGGCGATATCGACCACGCTGGCCGGGGTAAAGCGCTCGGCATAGGTGAGCGCATCGCACAGCACCAAACGGCCTTCGGCATCGGTGTTGAGGACTTCAACCGTCAGGCCTTTGAGCGTTTTGATAATGTCGCCCGGCTTGGTGGCGGCGCCATCAGGCATGTTCTCGGCAGCGGCAACGATAAACACGGCGTTGAGCTTGGGTTTGATCGCCAGCACGGCTTTGACGGTACCGAAGACGCTGGCCGCGCCGCCCATATCAAACTTCATTTCATCCATGCCTTCGCCGGGCTTCAGTGAAATACCGCCGGTATCGAAGGTGATGCCTTTACCTACCAGTACATGGGGCGCTTCCTCTGGGTTTTCTGCACCCTGATACTTCATCACGATGAGCCGTGTTGGCTCGACGCTGCCACGGCCTACTGACAGCAGTGAATGAGCGCCCAGGGCCTCTAGCGCCTCTTCGTCTAGAATCTCAACGTCGAGCGCGCCTTGAGAATCGCGACCTAATGCTTCTGCCTGCTCGGCTAAGTAGCGCGGCGTGCACACATTGCCCGGTAGGTTGCCGAGCGTGCGGGTGAAATTAATGCCCTGGCCAATGGCGGTGCCTAAAGCAGCCCCCTGCTTGGCGAGGGGGGCGTCGCTGGCATCGCTAACGATCAGGGTGAGCTTGGCCAAGCTGGGCGCTTTGGCAGGCGATGACTTAAATTGATCAAAGCGGTAAATCGCGCGTTCGGCGGCTTCCAGCGTTTTACGTGCTTTCCAGACGGCGTCGCGGCCTTCAAGCGGCACATCGGTAAAGGTGGCGTTGGCTTCATCGATAGGCAGTTTGGTGAGCGCAACCATGGCTGCGTCCAGCGCTTTAATAAAGGCCGCTTCCTGACATTTGGCGCGTTCGCCCAAGCCTACCAATAGGATGCGATCAGCCCCCAGGCCCGGTGCGAAAGGCACCAATTGCGTGTTGCCCAGCGCGGCATCGAAGTCGCCGCGCTCCAGCAGTTGGCCGATTAACCGCTCGCTGGCGTCGTCTAATTTGGCGACAGAGGGCAGTAAGTCGCTACCTTTATAGACAGGGAGAACGAGGCAAGCCGTTTCGGCTTTGGCTGGGTTCGTGGTCTGAACGGAAAATTCCATGACGTCTCCAACAAGACAAGCAACGAGTGATTCGGGATAATGCCCCGTTATTTAGTGTTTGCTACCAGTTTGATTAGTGTACCCAAGCCATGGGCGCATTGCATGGCAACCTGCACCACTAGTCGGAGAGTGCGTTGATTTTATTTCGGTACTTAACTCGCGAAGTGTTACTGACGATGTCCGCTGTGGCGGGCATCCTGCTGCTGGTGATTATGGGCAGCCGCTTTATCCGCTACTTTTCAGATGCCGCCGAGGGCGATTTTCCCGTCACGATTCTAGGCAGCCTGATGGTTTTTCATTTGCCTGGGTTTATGGAGCTGATCCTGCCGCTGTCGTTTTTTTTAGGCATTTTGTTGGCCTATGGGCAGCTTTATATGAACAGCGAAATCACCGTGATGGTGGCCTGCGGTATGAGCCCCACTCGGCTTTTACGGGTAACCCTGCTGCCCGCAACAGTGGTCGCGGTATTGGTAGGGCTGTGTAGCCTGTGGCTAACCCCTGCCGGGGCGTTGCAAACTGAGGCCATATTAGAAGAGCAGCGCAGCCGTTTAGATGTCTCAGTGCTGGCGCCAGGGCGTTTCCAAGATTTTGGCGGCGGGCGCACAGCCTATATCACTGACTTCAATAGCGACGGCACGGAAATGCAGGAAGTGCTGGTGCACGAGCAGCCCATGGCGGGGGCAGAAAAAACGCATAGTTACATCACGCGCGCGGGGTCGGGCTATCAGGAAACGAACGTCGATACCGGCAGCCGTTTTCTCATTTTGGAAGACGGCGAGCGCTACGGCGTAACGCCCGGACGCCAGGATGCCGAGCGTTTGACCTTCGAGCGCTATACGCTGCGGCTGGGGCTAAGCCGTGACCGGCAAGAGTTAAACTCGCTTGAGTATGCGACCACCACTGAGCTGTGGAACGACCCAGACCCACGAGCGCAGGCGCAGTTTCAGTGGCGGGCAGGCTTGCCGGTAATGGTATTTATTTTGGCGCTATTGGCCCAGCCGCTCTCTCGGGTGAATCCGCGTCAAGGGCGCTTTGGCAAGCTACTTCCTGCGGTATTTCTTTACGTCGCCTATTTAAGCCTGTTGCTGGCAGCGGTGGATGCTATTGGCAGCGGCTCTCTAGCGGTTGCCGTGGGTGTGTGGCCCGTGCATGGCCTGTTCTTAGGGCTTGGATTGCTGCTGCTGTGGCACTCGCAACGTAAAGGAATGCGCTAATGCTGATCGCTATGGATCAAATGGATCGCTATATCGCCCGCAACGTGCTGGCAGCCATTGTGGTGGTGCAGTTTGTACTGCTGGGGTTGGATATCACCATTGCCTACATTGGTGATTTAGGCGACACCCAAGGCGACTATAGCGCACTAGACGTGCTGCTCTATTTAGGCATGCGGTTGCCCTGGCGCTTTTATCAATACGCCCCAGTGGCGGTGCTGATTGGGGCACTCATTGGCCTGGGCAGTATGGCTTCCAGCAATGAACTTACGGTGATGCGTGCTGCCGGGCGTTCGCTGGCGCGGATTGTGTGGGGCGTGATGAAGCCCGTGCTGCTGGTTGTTGTGGTCGTGCTGCTGGTGGCAGAGTTTGTCAGCCCACGGACCGAGCAGTACGCCGAAGCGTGGCGCTTAGAGCAGCGCCAAGGCGAGGGTGCCATGCTCACTTCGCGCAGCGGCTGGCAGTTTGAAGGCGACAGCGTCTATCGTTTTGGCGCCATTCGGGCGGATAACGTGGTATTGGATTTAACCCGCTACCGCTTCGACGAGCGCCGCTTGATCGAAGCTACTCATGCTAATCGCGCCTACTGGGACGAGGGCGCCTGGCTGCTTGAAGGTGTGACCACCACGCGCATTTTTGATAATCGCACTGAGTCGGAGTACCAGCCCAGTGCGGCTTGGGAAACGGCGCTCACACCGACCCAACTGGAGCGTTTGCTGCGGGATATTGAAAGCCAAGCGCCTAGCGAGCTGTGGGCGTACGCCAACTTCCTCCAAAGCCAAAACCTTCAGGCAGACCAGCCGCTGCTCTATTTCTGGCAAAAGGTATTGATGCCGCTCACCATGGGGTCACTGGTACTGATTGCCGCCTCGTTTGTGTTTGGTCCGCTGCGTTCGGTGGCGGCGGGCACGCGGGTCTTTTATGGCGTAGTGACCGGTCTGGTGTTCAAGTACGTGCAGGATTTGCTCGCCCCGGCGTCGACCATCTTTGGCTTTTCCCCAGTCTGGGCGGTGCTAGTGCCGACTCTTGCCTGTGCCGCGGTGGGGATCTATTTCTTGCGCCGAAATGGCTAAAGGCCGCGCAGACGCACATCAGGAGAATAGAGCAGTGACGACGCGACGTTTTACCCAGTTGGATGACGTTTGGCCCGCCGGCATAGGTCGCCGATTGGGCGCCATGCTGTACGACGGTTTTTTGGTGATGGCCATCTGGATCGCCGTCACCGTGGCTCACTTGGCCTTTTTCCGCTTCGTGCTGGGCCAAACGGCAGAAGAGATCGGTACCACGGCCTTCGATATCTGGAGCCTGCGGCTCATGCTGCTGTTTTTCGTGACGCTGTTCTTCGTCTACTCCTGGCGCCGGGGAGGGATGACGCTAGGTATGCAGGCGTGGCGACTGCGCGTGCAAACCCTGGATGGTCACGCGATTACCTTAAAGCAGAGCCTGATTCGCTGCGCGACGGCCTGGCTGTCCTTGGCGGCCTTCGGTATCGGCTATTGGTGGGTGCTGTTCGATGGGCAGCGTAGAAGCTGGCCAGACATCGCCTCCAAGACCGAAACCGTGGTGCTGCCGAAAAAATAATTTTCAGCAGCTGGAGAGAAAATATTTGTTCAGCCAGTAGGTTAGCGAAAACTTTAGTTGCCTTAAGGCGAATCGATACTAAAGAACAACGTTTTTTACTTGAAAAGATGTATGCGAATCATTTACATTCACCTCATGATTTTTATGAGGTGTTGCCATGTACGTATGTGTGTGCAAGGGAGTAACCGACCACCAGATTCGCCAACAGGTTAGCGACGGAGCGCGCAGCTGGCGAGAAGTACGCGAAGCCACTGGCTGCGGCACTCAGTGCGGCAAGTGCGCTTGCTTTGCCAAGTCGCTCACCCGTGAGGCCGTTCAAGCTGCCCGCTTAGAGTCTGATATGAGTCTTGCTTACGCCGTATGACGCGAATCACTCTTGTTAGGCTTATCGTTAGCAAATAATTGATTTATTTGAAATTTTTTATTTCCTGCCTATACTCCCAACATCGTTGGGAGTAAGTCTTTTAATGGCCTATACTCCTTAGTTAATGTAATGGTACTTTTGAAAAACAGTACGCTTCAGTACTGTCCGATAATACTTGTACGCTAAAAAAAGGTGATGGCATGAAAGGTGATCCGAAGGTTATTCAGCATCTCAATATCGCACTGGGCAATGAGCTAGTCGCTATCAACCAGTACTTCCTGCATGCCAAGATGTACAAAGACTGGGGCCTGAAAGTACTGGCTAAGTGGGAGTACGATGAGTCCATTGAAGAGATGCAGCACGCCGATAAGCTGATCGAGCGCATCCTGTTCTTGGAAGGTATTCCTAACCTTCAGGATCTCGGCAAGCTGCATATCGGTGAAAACGTCAAAGAGATGCTCGAGTGTGATTTGAAGATCGAGCATGACGGCCGCAACGACTACATCGAAGCCATTACCTACTGCGAAAGCGTGAAAGATTACGTGACGCGCGATCTGCTGCGTGACCTGCTGGCCGATGAAGAGGGTCATATCGACCACATCGAAACGCAGCTAAAACTGATCGAGCAAGTGGGTATCCAGAACTATCTGCAAAAACATATGGCACTGGCCACTGACGAAGAATAAGACTTCGTCCGCTTGGCAGTAGGCGATTAAGCGCCGAGCGCTAGCTAATACAAAACGGGCAGCCCCTTGGGGCTGCCCGTTTTGCATTGTGCGCCAGGCATGGCGCGCAGCGCCTTGACTGGCGCTATTCCTGAGGGTGGTGCCTCACAGGATGACTTGGGGGTGAAAGTCCCCTACGGACCCTGATAGCGGGAACCGTTAGCTGAACAGCAAGGGTGTCTGCCGCAAGGCAGAATCCGAAGGAAGCTGAAGGCAAACTCCCGGCCCGACGAACAGAAATCGCATACGAGGCTATCGCACCCGGGCGAGAGTGCAATGATCCTCAAAGCCCCATAGCTATCCGGAAGGGGCGATAGTAAATGCGGCGGGTAGGTGGGAGGAAGGTCGCGCG
>NZ_FODB01000070.1 GCF_900110265.1 Vreelandella aquamarina
GGAAGTAGATGCGGCGGGTAGATGGGAGGAAGGTCGCGCGCCTTACCCTGGGAGGCCTGTTCGCCTGCCATTGGCTACCGACACCGTGAGGTGTCGGGATGGGCGAACAGGAGTCAGCAGAGGTCATAGTAGGCTCTTTAACCAAGAGCTGAAGGGCTGAACCTGTCACGAGCGGATAGTTGACCGCTTTCTGATGTGTACGAGCAGAAGCCTCCCCGGAGGGCTCTCGATAACTGTGTGGCGGGCCGGAAGCCCAACGACTGTCGAAGCGCTCAGAGCACACAGGCGGGCGGATTCAGCGGAACGAAGCTCAGTCCAATAGTGGATGACAGGAACCGCCGTGGTACGGAACCGTATGCCCGGTGGTGTGGGAGGGCGCCGGGGGTGACCCCGGCCCCTACCCGATCCACGCTTAGCGCTCTCGGCTCAGGCTTTACACGGTGAATGAGCCGGTAGACGTAGGCAGAAAGATACGCCCTGATTTTTCAAGCGAGGCGGACGCCATAGCATCCACTCGCCGAAACAGCGCTTTTACCCGGACGGAAAGCTCTGCCACGCTGAATGGCTTCGTGAGATAGTCTTCTGCTTCCATTTCCAGCCTCAGCACTCTGTCCAGCTCGGCCACGTGCATACGAACCAGCTCGCCGATACCTGGGTTATCCTCGATGATCAGTACGTTTCGCGTCATAGCTTCCTGGCTCTCGAAAGGGGCGTTACTCTTTCATGCTGTCGGTGGAGTCCATGTGATCGTTCTCCATGCTCATGTCGTCCATGGAGTGGCTCATGCCATCGACGAGCTGTTGCTCACCGCGCTGTATGACGACGCGTTTAATCGCCTAGGAAATTTGGAAAACTGAGTGAAAAACTAAGCGGCCATTTCTTGCCTTCGCCTTACGCCACCAAGCGCTATAGCCACGATTGCTTGCCGGATAAGGTAACGTGGTCTGTACTTTGACCAACCATCGACACGGATAGCCCACTGATTTAAATGGGCGGGCGGCACAAGCTGTTGGTTGATGGCGGGTATTGGCTCACTTTTACTGAATAAGGCAAGTATGAAAAATTACAGCTCGTGGCCCGTTTGGGGTGTGCTGGTCGTCACGCTACTGTTCTCTAGCGTTGGCATGGCGCAAACGCAAGGCGATGAGAGCGAGAACCCGCGTTGGTTCACCATGGATGCGATCAACACAGGGTTGGGTGAAGTTCCCGAAGAGGCGAAGCGTATGTCGCCACGGGAAACGATCCGCAGCTTTTTAAACTTCACCGAAGAGGAAAATTACGCCGATGCGGCGCATTTGTTGAACCTAGCAGACGTTGATCCTAGCGAGCAGTCAACGCGGGGAGCCGAGCTGGCCAAACAGCTGGCGGAAGTGCTAAGGCGCGGCGAGTGGCTGAACGCTTCTAATTTGCCTGGCCGCCAAGACGCTGCTATTGAGGATCCGTCTGGCCAAAACCCTTTGGCTGGCGAGCCACGGCGCAACATTGAACTGGCTGCGTTGCAGGTAGAAGGCCAAGCCTATGATGTGCGCTTAGGCCGCTACCGTGTTGGCGAGGAAGACCCCGTATGGTTGATTATGCCGGAAAGCGTGTCGTCGATTCCCGCACTGTATGAGGAGTATGGCCCCTCCATGCTGGAAAGCTATATTCCCGAACGCTTCAAAGCGTCGTTTGGCGTGCTGA
Source organism: Vreelandella aquamarina (assembly GCF_900110265.1). Classification (GTDB taxonomy): domain Bacteria; phylum Pseudomonadota; class Gammaproteobacteria; order Pseudomonadales; family Halomonadaceae; genus Vreelandella; species Vreelandella aquamarina. Next base: position 1,681 of record NZ_FODB01000070.1, read on the forward strand.
AAATCTGGGAGTGGCTGGCGATCCCTATTTTTCTGATCACGATTGGCTTAGTGGGAGTGGCAACGTATTACCTTGTCAGTTTGATCGCGCGCATTCTGCCCTCCGGGCTCTCGACCATTTTTGCTGATCAAATTGGCGTGCCCGTCGCGTTCATTGTGGTGTCATTGTTCACCCAGATGCTGCTGGATTACGTGGTGTCGTTTTCAGCGGTAGCGACCACGACGTTTAGGGTGCTACTGATCGCGATCATGGCCTGGGGGGCAGGCACTATTGCGCTGCGGTTGGTCGATACCATCATGCTACGCATGACTCGCCGCTTGGTGGGGGAAATCGACGACACCAAACCCAAAGACAAACGACGGCTGCTGACCTCACTCTACGCCCTACGCCGGGTGATTATCTTGATCACCGTGGTGGCGGTTTCGGTGTATGTGCTGGGGCAAATCCAGCTGTTCGAATCGTTGGGCCTGTCCATTCTGGCCTCGGCCAGTGTGTTGGCCGTGCTGGTCGGTATCGCGGGGCAGACGGTGCTGGGCAATATTCTGTCGTCGTTCCAACTCTCACTGGCCAAGCCCATCCGCATTGGCGATTTGGTGATCTTCGAAGGGCAGTGGTGCTATGTGGAAGGGATTTTCTACACCTTCATTCGGCTGCGTTCTTGGGATGAGCGGCGGTTGATCGTGCCGGTCACGTACTTTACGTCCAAACCGTTAGAAAACCTCTCGGTGAAAAGCACCAAAATGTACCGCTTCATGGAGCTAACCCTGCACCTCAGCGCGGATATCTCTCAGGTGCGTGAGAAGTTTTTAGAATTCGCTAAGGAAGAAGAGTGCGTGATTGAGCACCATAAGCTGCTCTGCTACGTCACAGGCCAAACTTCCTACGCACAAACGGTCACCTGCTACTTAATGACCTCGGACCCGCTAGCGGGCTGGACCGCTGAGATGAACGTGCGTGAGAAGCTGATGGCCTATATCCGCGACGAACATCCCGAGTGGTGGCCCCGCGACGTGGTGGTGATTAGCCATCATGATATTGCGCGTGGGGAGCATGCTAGACAATCAAGCGGCCAACAGAAAGGTGCGACGGGACAAACCGGTGAGTCAAACGACTCAAGTGACGCACCGGACGGCGGTGCTGAGTAAGTTCGCCAGAAAGGGCAGCGGCCATGCCGCTGCCCTTTTTACTAAGATGATTCAGCCGCCAGCTGCGCTTCGGCAAGCCGTTTCGCGCCAGCAAAGTCTGCTTTTCCTGACCCTAGACGAGGTATCTCTTCCACGGTGAGCCAGTCGCTGGGAATCATTAACGCGGGCGTACCGTGGCTGCGCAGGGCGGTTTTGAGCGTTTGGGCGTCCAGCGCTGCTTCGCTCAGTAGGACGATGCGCTCGCCTTTGTTTGCATCGGGCAGGCTGACGGCCATCAGCGGTATGTTGGGGTCGTCGACAACCGCTCTGACCGCGGCTTCGACGGCGCTGAGGCTGACCATTTCGCCGCCGATTTTGGCAAAACGGGCGTAGCGGTCGATCAGTGTTAAAAATCCATCTTCATCGATAAACCCTTTATCGCCGGTAACGTACCAGCGCTGGCCGTCGAAGCTTTTGAGGACCTGTTCGGTGCGCTGGGGGTCGTTGAGATAGCCCTGCATCACCTGCGGCCCGCTAATCACAATCATGCCTGGCTCGTTGGTGGGTAGCTCCTCGAAGCTCTCTGGATCGACGACCTTAATGCTGGTGCCGGGGAGCGGCATACCCACGGTGCCGGGCTTATTGCCTTTTTGAACCTGCTGGTAGTGAACGCCGACGGCGTCGGGTAGGTTAACGGCCGCTACGGGGGCGGTTTCTGTCGCGCCGTAACCTTCATAAATCGCCTTACCGAATTTTTGCGCAAACCCTTCACGTACGCTGTCATCCAGTTTCTCGGCACCGGCCACCACAACACGTAGGCTTGCCAACATGGCGGGCTGTACCTTTGGGCTGCGGTTGAACAGGCGCAGCATGCTGGAGGTGCCGAACATAATGGTGGCTTTATGCTTGGCCACCGCGTTGGCGACGCCTGGGGCATCGGTGGGGTCGGCGTGACTGGCCATCGGCAGCCCTTCGATCAATGGCAGTAGCTGGGTGACGGTAAAACCGAACGCGTGAAAGAGCGGCAGCGAGGCCATGACCACATCGTCGTGCTGGGTATTGAGCACGTCGGAGGTCTGCTTGATATTCGCCATCAGGTTGCGGTGGCTCAGCATCACACCCTTAGGCTGCCCTTCGCTGCCGCTGGAGAACAGAATGGCCGCCGTGGCGTCCGCATTCCGTCCATAGCAGAACAGCGCTTGTAACAACCAAGCGGGCAGCAGGCGCACGGCAAGAAACGTACTGACGCGCTCAAACCGGGAGATCCCCGCCTGTAGATCTTCCAAATAGATCACCTGCTTACCTTCCAGCAGCGATTCTACTGCCAGCCCCCGCTGGCTCAGCTTTTCCACAAAGCGGCGCGCGGTGACGACGGTGCGAATATCGGCTTGCTGCAGCGCAGAGGCAAGGGACGCTTGGCTGGCGGTGTAGTTCAAGTTCACCAGCGTTTTACCCGCGAGCAGCGTGGCCATATTGGCCAGTACCCCAGCAGTGCTGGTAGGCAGCAAAAGGCCAAGCGTCGCTTCGTTGAGGCTACGGTGGCGAAAGCGCTTGGCGAGCAGCAGGCTAGCGGTGAGCGCTTGGCCTGCGTTGAGTGGGCGACCCAAGGCGTCGGCCAACGCTGGGGCGCTTGGGCTGCGTTTGACACTGTTGATCCAGGCCTCAGGCAGCGAAGGCAGCTCCTCCATGGCGTGTTGCCACGAGTGGGTCGCCTGCTCGAAGATACGCCGTTTGAGTACGTCGGCGGGGGTGTCTTTGGGCAGCGGTTTACCAAAGGCGACTACCACAGAGCGGTGCAGCGGCGCATTGCGTAGCTCTTTGAGTTTACTAGACGAGCGGGAGAATTGGCTGCCCCACAGGCCACGCAGGTAAAACGGCACGATGCGCACGTCTGGGTGGGCGTGTTTGCAGGCGCGCTCGTAGCCTCGGCGCAGCTCGCCCAACTGGCCGTTGCGGCTAATCGCTCCTTCGGGAAACAGGCAAACCACTTCCCCTGCGTTGAGCTGCTCGGCCACGGCGGCCAGCGCGTTCTCGGCCCCTGCGCCGCGCTCAATGGGAATGCAGCCCAGCGCTTTAAAGAACCAGCGTAGGTACCAGCGCTGGTAGATGTTTTTCAGCATCACAAAGCGCACCGGGCGCGGGCTAGCAATTTGCACCATCGCCCAGTCTACCCAACTAATGTGGTTGCCCAGCAGCAGCACGCCGCCTTGGGCGGGCAGGTTTTCCAGCCCGTGAACGTCTACGCGGTAACGGCGGGTAATCAGGAAGCTGAGAATAAAGCGCACTAAGCTCTGGGGCAGTTTGGAAATGGTGTAGCCGCCGCCCACCATCGCCACGCTGGCGACCAACAGCAGCAGGTAGTGGCTATCGACCCCCGCCAGCGCGAACAGCGCGGTGAGCACCAAAAAGCCCAGCATCGAAAGGTTTTGGATCCAGTTATTGGCGGCCAGCACGGTGCCTAGCTCGTGATCCGCCGCATGAAACTGGATCAACGCGTTGAGCGGCACGATAAATAGCCCGCCCATCATGCCGATGAACACAAAGTTGAGCGCTTGGCTGGTGGGCGTGGTGAGGAGAGGAAGGCACCAAAGTCCGACGGCGACCCCGACAGCACCCAGCGGAATTAACCCGGTTTCAATACGGTTGCGGGAGAGCTTGCTGGCTAACAGCGAGCCGAGAGCAATGCCGATACCGCTGGCGGCGAGAATGGCTTGCAGCACCAGCGTGTTCTCAATGCTGAGCGCCTCTTTGGCATAGGCGGGAAAAGCGGCTAGCAGCACTTGCCCCACCGACCAGAACGTCGCCAACCCAATGATGGAGAGCCGCAGCACCGGCTGGTGGGCAAGAATACTCAGATTGTTTTTTAGCGCAGTGCCGCTGCGGTAGCGTGCCCAGGTGAGCGGGGTAGCCGCAGGCTGTGCTTCATCCAGTTTGAGCCGATAGAGGGCGACGACCTGAAGGCCGCTGTTAAGCACCAGTAGCCAGCCCAGCGGAGCGATATGGCGCAGTAGGTCGCTTGGCGTACTGGCGCTGGGGGTGACCCAGTGTTCAAACAGGGCGGTAAACGCTACCGTGCCGGCCAGGATCGCACCAATGGTAACCGCCTGCACTAGCCCGTTGGCTTCGGCTAGCCGGGGCTTACCAAACAGCCCTTTTACCAGGCCGTATTTAGCAGGCGAGTAGAACGCCGACTGAATGGCCAATAGTAGCGTCATCGCAAAGGCGAGCCAGAACCAGCCTTGATAATAAGCGGCCGTGATCCCCAGCGATACCGCCACCGCCGCCCAGGCGGAGAGCCTTAGCACACGTACTTTGGGAGTGCTGTCGGCAATATGGCCTGCCGGGCTGAAGAGGAGAATAAACGGCAGCAGAATTAGCCCATTCACCAGAGCGGTAAGCACGACCTGGGTCGCGCCATCGTAGCTTTTGAAAATCGTATTCTGAATGACGATTTTGTGCCCGAGATCTACGAAGGCATTGAGAAAGATGGCCATCAAGTAGGGCCAAGCACCCGCGATGCGCAGCAAAGGTTGCATGGTATGTCGCCTTAGTCGCCGAAAGTTAACGCACTGTCGGCAAACGGGGTGAGTGTTGCAACGCTCACCGTTCAAGTTGAGTTATATGGGCTTTCCGGTATCGTTAATGTTTAGATGCCTGATGCCCATCGATGATGTGTCAGCATATTGCCCGTCTATTCACACCAGAAAAAGCCGTCACGAGAAACTTCCGATGAATCGTACCCCTTTTCAGGCCCTGGCCTGCCCATTAGACGGCGAACCGCTCCAGTTGGAAGGTGGCACGTGGCGGTGTGCCTCAAACCATAGTTTCGATGTGGCCAAGCAAGGGTACGTGAACCTGCTGCCCGTGCAGCAAAAGCGCTCCACCGATCCCGGCGACAGCAAAGCCATGGTGGCCGCACGCCAGCGCTTTTTGGCGGCGGGTGACTATGCGCCTATAGCAAAGGCGCTTAGCCAGGCGGTGATGCGCCACTGTGAGCAGGCAGAAACGTACAGCTGCCTGGATGCAGGCTGTGGCGAGGGTTACTACCTGCGCCAACTGTCCCAATACATGACCGAGTCGCAGGCGCTGTCACTGATGGGGTTGGATATCTCGAAATGGGCGGTGCAGTCGGCGGCGAAGCAAGACGATAAGCGGGCTCCCATAAGTCGTTGGGTTGTGGGCAGTAACGCCCAATTGCCGGTGCAGTCAGCAACGCTGGATAGCGTGCTGTGTATGTTTGGCTTTCCGGTATACGGTGAGTTTGCACGTGTACTTAAGCCGGGCGGGCAACTGCTTCAAGTAGAAGCGGGGCCGGAGCACCTGCGCGAGCTGCGGGAAATTATTTATCCCACCTTAAAACCTGCACGTGAGAAAGCGCCTGATGTACCGGAAGGGTTTGCCCACCGAGCTTCCGAGCAGATTCGCTACGCTATTTCATTAGAAGGGGCAGACGTTATCCGCGATTTGCTGACCATGACGCCGCATTTGTATCGTGCCAGTGCGGAGGGGCGCGAGCGAGCAGCTAACTTGGAGCAGCTAACGCTGACTATTGATGCTCAACTAATCGTATGGGAGAGGATTTAATACCCAAACGCAAAAAGGCCCGCCGAGGCGGGCCTTTCTGTTTGAACCGTTCACCTAATGGGTGAGGGTTCTAGCAAACTTTTCAGTGCTATCTAGAAAGATAGGACTTAGGAGATTTGCTTGATGTTAGAAGCCTGAAGGCCTTTTTTACCCTGGGTAACGTCAAAAGAGACGTTAGCGCCTTCCTGAAGGGTTTTGAAGCCGTCAGACTGAATTTCAGAGAAGTGTGCAAACAGGTCGTCGCCACCGTCAGAAGGAGCGATGAAACCGAAGCCTTTGGTGTCGTTAAACCATTTAACTGTGCCAGTTGCCATTGTGTAGATCCTTTGCGCTAAAGCGCCGTAATAAAGTTCCTGGTATTACCCAGATGAAGTAGCGGGTGAAACAAGGAATACAATATCAGGCTGCCGAAAAAGATCGTACACTTCTGAAACCATGCTGCTTGCTAACCAACTGACGCTACAGTGTCATGCTTCTTAGCCTAGGTCAAAGCCTTTCTGCATTTATTTTCATAGGGCAGCGAGTGGTAGGTTCGCTACTTCCAACCCATTTTCCAGGTGCTATCGTCTTTTAGCGTTGATCGTATTCATGATGGCTCCAGTCAATAGTGTTGAGCAGGGGCACGCCGTCTATCCTAGCTAAAGTGGCGGGAGACTCCATGCTAAGCTATTTAGTCGGCGTAATGGAGCTCAAGCAAACGCCACGCTGGTTTGGCAACCCGCGATGATGCAACATGACGTGGTTTTCCATTGATTTATACCAACCTGATTTAAACCAACAGGGCATTCAATGACATATTTATGGAAGCGCTACCTTCAAGCGTCGCTCATTTTGCGCGTCACCATCGCGCTGGTGATGGGTGTTCTGGTGGGTATTGTGGGCGGTGACTGGGTGGCCGTTTGGCTGGCACCGCTGGGTGATTTACTGCTACGTCTCCTGACTTTCCTCATCGTACCGATTGTTCTGTTTACGCTCATGGTAGGGGTGAATCAGTCTCGGGAAGGAAGCGCAGGGCGCGTTGGCGGCAAAGTGTTTATTTACTATTTGGCCTCTTCTGCATTCGCCATTGTGGTGGGCTTAACCGTGGCAACGCTATTTAGCCCAGGCAGCGGCATGACGCTCAACGACAGCGCGAGCTTCTCGGTACCCGAGAATCCCGGTGTGGTCGATGCGCTGCTCAATATCGTGCCGGGCAATATCGTGGCCGCTTTTGCCGAGCTCAATATGCTGGGCATCATCTTTACCGCGCTGGTGTTCGGGATTGCGCTGTTGAAAATGCGCCAATCTGAGCAGCAGCACGCGCTTGGCGAGCAGCTTTATCAAGTTATTGAAGGGTTAAACGAGGTGACCCTGAAGGTGATGTCGGGGGTGCTGCATTTTGTGCCCATTGGCGTCTTTGCCATTGTTGCTGAAACGGTGAGCCAGCAGGGGATGGAAACGCTTCTTTCGCTGGGTGACATGGTGATGGTGCTGTACATCGCGCTCGGCGCACAGCTGTTGATCTACTGCGCGGTGATGCTGCTGTTTGGCGTGAAGTTACGCAGCTTTTTTGGTGAGGCGCGCACGCCGATGGCCACCGCGTTTGCAACCCAAAGCAGCTCCGGCACGCTGCCTGTTACGATTAACGCCGCGCAGCGTTTAGGCATCCCGAAAAGCATTTATGGCTTTAGCCTGCCCCTGGGAGCAACGCTCAATATGGACGGTGCCGCCATCCGTATTGCCATTTCAGCGGTGTTTGCCGCCAACGTGATTGGCGCTCCTCTGGATTTGATGAGCATGGTGCAGATCGTGCTGATCGGCACGCTGGTCACGGTAGGCACGGCCGGGGTGCCAGGGGCGGGCATCATCATGATCGCCACCGTGTTTGCCCAAGTAGGCCTGCCCATCGAAACCGTGGCGCTACTCACCGCCATTGATGCCCTGGTAGGTATGGGGGCAACGGCGCTGAATGTCACGGGAGACTTGGTCGGCACGACCGTGATTGCCCGAAGTGAAGGGCATACGCTGGCTGAAGCGCCTGATGAAGAAGGCGGCCACGCGGTGGAGAACGGCTAATCCGTATTCAGACGATAGGGGGGGGCAGCATGGTTTACGATCATGAGTATCGCTACTTAGAACGCGCCGTGGCGCTAGCAGAAGAGGCGCTCAACGCCGGTGATGGACCCTTTGGCAGCGTATTAGTCAGCGCCTAAGCCGTTTCAACCAGAGTTTAACAAACGCCGCCTTGCGCAATGCAAGGCGGCGTTTGTTAAACTAATGACGCAATGAGAGATTACGCAATGAGAGAGGCTAGTGCTTCAATATGACGTAGAAGGCGTGAATGATGCCTGGAATGAAGCCAAAGAGCGTCAGCAGGATGTTGAGCCAAAAGTGTCCTTTGAAACCGACCTCAAAAAACACCCCTAGCGGGGGAAAGATAACCGCAAAAATCATCTTGATCGGGTCAGTCGCGGTAAACGCCATGTAGCCTCCTTTGCTTACACCGTTAGTATAATGTTGCCCAGCCGCCAGTGTAGAACTAATCCCTACACTTGGCTAATTAGTCACTCCATCATACCACTACCATTTTACGTAGCCGTTCCCCGATGAACGTCATAACGTTGAGCGCTCACTGATGATTCATTGGGGTTTTTCATTGGAAAGGATGCCATGACTCGCTATCTCCCTCCTTCATTATTGTTACTCAGCACCGCTTTTTCCGCCCCCGTATGGGCACAAACCGATACAGAAGCCGTACTGCCCACTGTAGAAGTCAGCGCACCGCGCTTGGCGCGTGAGATTTACGCCACGCCTGCTGCGGTCTCGACGATAGAGCAAGACGCCATTGCCCAAGGCCAGCAGCGGGTGCGTTTGGATGAGTCGCTCAACCGGGTGCCGGGCGTTTTCCTGCAGAACCGCGATAATTTTGCCCAGGGGCAGCGTATTTCGATTCGCGGCTTTGGTGCCCGCGCACCGTTTGGGGTGCGTGGCATTACGGTGATGGTGGACGGTATTCCTTACACGCTGCCGGATGGGCAGGCCCAGCTAGATGCGATTGATTTGGATAGCGCTGAGCGCATTGAGGTCATTCGTGGGCCGTCCTCGGTGCTCTACGGCAACGCGGCGGGTGGCGTGATCGACATTACCACCGCCGATGGGCGCGACAACCCCGGCACTCGGCTGCGTATGGGCGCCGGTAGCGATGGCTACCAGAAAATGGCGCTGCAAAATGGCGGCGTGCAGGGGGATTGGTCGCACCATATCAGCCTCACTGCGCTGAACGTAGATGGCTACCGGGAGCAGAGTTCCACCGAGAAGTATCTGCTCAATGCCAAGCTGCGCCGTGAGCTGGGCAGCGATCGGGCACTCACCGCCATCATCAACTTGCTGGATAACCCCCGCTCGGAAGACCCCGGCGCGCTCAACGCCCGCGAGGTGGCCGAAGGGCGCGACCAAGCCGCACCGAACTCGCTGGCGCTAGATGCTGGTCAAACCGTCGACCAGCAGTTGATCGGCCTGCAATACGAGGATTTGTCTGCAGGGGAGGGTGAGCTGTACCTGAAAGGCTTTATCGCTCAGAGGGATTTTGAGCAACAGCTACCGTTTGTGGGCAGCAGCCGCCTGGGCTATCAGCGCGATTACATGGGCGCTAGCGCCGAGTATCACCACGAGGTAACGCTAGGCAACCTGCCGCTGAATTACATCGTGGGGGTGGATGCCGTACGCCAGAAAGATGACCGCTTCCGCAACGATGTGAATCCCCAAGGGGCGGTGGGCGAGCCGCTCGCGGATGAAACCCAAACCGCGACTTCCACTGGTGTGTTTGCCCAGGGGGACTTAGCGCTGTCAGAGCAGCTTTCGCTCTCATTGGGCGCACGGTTTGACCGGGTGGCACTTGATGTCGACGACGATTTTGCCGCCGATGGCGACCAGAGTGGCCAGCGCACCTTTAACGAATGGAGCGGCTCTGCCGGGCTGAGCTACCGCTATCGCCCGCAGCACCAAGCGTATATCAATACCGGCACGGCCTTCGAGACGCCGACGTTCTCTGAGTTTGCCAACCCCGCTGGCGGTGGCTTCAACCCCAGCGTAGAGCCGCAAAAAGCCTGGAACCGTGAAGTGGGGCTGCGTGGTTACATCGAGCCGCTGGCGCTGGATTACGATGTCGCGCTCTTCTCCGTCCGCGTGCGCGATGAGCTGGTACCCTACGACGAAGGCGGCCGTACGTTCTACCAGAACGCCGGGGATACCAACCGTGATGGTGTCGAGCTGGCGCTGGGGTGGCAGTTGGCCGACCAGTGGCGCTTGGACAGTGCGCTGACCCTGGCGCGCTACGAGTTCGACGAGTTTGCCACTCCTTCTGAACGCTTCGATGGCAACCGCATTCCCGGCCTGCCGGAACAAACCTGGGTGAACCAGCTAACGTGGGAGAACCTTGACGAGCGCTTCGCCACGTTAGAGACCGAATACGTCGGTGACTTGGTGGCCGATAACGCCAACGAGACGTCGGTGGATAGCTACTGGCTGGTGAACCTACGGGTGGGCGACGGCTGGCAACTGAGCCAACAGACCCGGCTAAGCGCCTATGTGGGCCTGCGTAACCTGCTGGATGAAGAGCACTACTCCAATGTGCGCTTGAACGGCACCTTTGGACGCTTTTACGAACCCGCACCAGGGCGCAGCGTTTATGGTGGTGTCGAGCTGAGTTTTTAACGCTGGCTATGCTTAAGGCTGACTCAGGGTTCAGGTAGCGCCAGATGCAAAAAGGGCGGCCTATGGCCGCCATATCAGTCAGTTAAAGTATTGATCTATCAGTTACGCTTGGTAAGTCTGCTGTGGGAGGCCGCTTTAGCGGGCGAATGGCGCCGTCAGGCGCCTTGGCTAAGCCACCAGTCGCGAGCTGAAGCTCCCTCCCACCAGCACTAGCTGACTCCGTAGAGCTAGCGGTTACTCCGGTAACGCGTAGCCAATCACGTAGTCACCCATCTTGGTGCCAAAGGTACCGTGACCACCGGCCGTCACCACCACGTACTGGCGGCCGTCGGCGCCGGTATAGGTCATCGGCGTGGCCTGACCACCGGCGGGTAAGCGCGCTTTGTAGAGCTCTTCACCCGTGGTGATGTCGTAGCCGCGTAAGTACTGGTCCAGCGTGCCGCTCAAGAAAGAGACGCCGCCAGCGGTGGTCAGCGGGCCGCCCAGCGCAGGAACGCCGACGTTCAACCCAATCGGCAGGCCAAAGGGCATGCTGTCGCGGGTGGTACCGTTGCGATGTTTCCACACCACTTCCGACGCTTGCAGGTCGATACCTGCCACATCGCCCCAGGAGGGCGCTTGGCAGGGTAAGCCCAGCACGGAAAGCAGCGGGCCTAGTTCTACCGCATAGGGTGCGCCTTCGTTAGGCTGTAGGCCTTGTTCACTGGCGGAGCCTTGGCCCTCTTCCACTTGATCACGGGGCACCAGCGTAGAAACAAACGCGAGGTACTTCGCACCGGTAAATAGCGCCTGGCGTTCAGGGTCGACCGCAACGCCACCCCAGTTCATTACCCCCACATTACCCGGGTAGACGATGCTGCCTTCCAAGGAGGGCGGCGTGTACTGGCCTTCGTAGCGCAGCGAGCGGAACTGGATGCGACACATCATCTGATCGAACGGTGACGCGCCCCACATATCTCGCTCGGTGAGCGGTGGTGGCAGCAGGTTCAGCGCCGAACGCGGCTGCGTCTCTGCGGTCCAGTCGCCTTCAATGGCCCCCTGCGGTGCGGGCACTTCTTCGATCGGCACGATGGGCGCGCCGGTTTCCCGGTTGAGCACGTAGAGGCTGCCCTGCTTGGTGGGCTGAATGACGGCTGGCTGGGTGCCGTTTTCAGTTGCTAGGTCGATCAGAACCGGCTGAGCCGGGGTGTCCATATCCCACAGGTCGTGGTGAACGAACTGGTAGACCCAGGCCACTTGGCCGTCGTCCAAATTCAGCGCTACGAGCCCTGCGCTGTAGGTTTCATCGTTTTCAGAGCGGTCAGCGCCGTACTGGTCCGGCGTGGCATTGCCCGTGGGCAGATACACGAGCCCCAATTCTTCATCGACGCTGATGGGTGCCCACACGTTGGGAGAGCCGCGGGTATAGGTTTCACCCTCTTTGAGTGGGGCGGTGTCGTCTGGGTTGCCACTGTCCCAGTTCCACACCAGCTCGCCGGTATGCACGTCGAAGGCACGAATCACGCCGGACGGTTCGTCGATGGAGCTGTTGTCGGTGACGTGGCCGCCCAAAATGATCAGGTCTTCCGTCACCGTGGCCGGAGAGGTGGAGTAGTAGCCGCCAGGGGAGAACTCGCCAATGTTATTGGTGAGATCCACTTCGCCGTTGTTGCCAAAGCTTTCGCAGCGCTCGCCGGTATCGGCATTCAGCGCAATCAGGCGGGCATCGGCAGTGGGCAAGTAGAGCCTGCGCGGGCACATTACGTCCGTGGCGCTGAGCATGGCCGCTTCACCGCCGTCCTCAGACGCTGGGTTATCGCCTAGGCCGCTGATGAAGAGCAGGAAGGCCAGGTCCAGGTCGAACTGGCTGCCGTCATCAAACAGCACGCGAGCGGCGGCCGCGCCGTTTTCCGCAGGCGTCGTGCCATCGTTAGCGCTGCTGTCTGTATTTTCAGCGTCGTCGTTCGAGGCTTCGTCGTTAGAAGAATCGTAGTTAGCAGCATCATAGTAGGCGAGGCCGCGGCAGGTCATGTGGGCCCAACCGGAGAAATCGTCTGCGCCCATGGTGCTGATATTGGGATCAAACTCCCAAAGGGTTTCGCCGGTTTCCGGTGACAGCGCCATGGCACGGCTATGCGAGGTGCAGATATATAGGCTGTCGTTGACTTTCAGCGGCGTATTCTGGTTGGTGATTTCCGGCGGGGCATTGGGGCCGGGTTCATCGCCGGTTTGAATGCGCCACACTTCTTCCAATTCGCCAACGTTCTCGGGCGTGATTTGGTCGAGTGACGAGTAGTGGGTGCCAGCATTGCTACCACCGTAGGCAGGCCAGTCGTCGCCCGCGACCTGGGCCGGGTTGACCGCCTCGGTGTTATTGGCAGACTCGATGCTGCCCTCAATGGTGCCTGGGTAGCTAAACTGGCTGGCGATGGCGACGATGATAGCGGCGCCAATGCTGGCCATAAGGGCGAGACTGCCACCGCGCGAGTTGAGTGGTTTGCGCCACCACGGCAGCAGCATGATGATGCCGATTAGGCAGGGAATGGCGACCCTAGGTACCAGTTGCCACCAGTCTAGGCCTACTTCCCAAAGCGCCCACACCAGGGTGGCAAACAAAATGAGGGCGTACAGCCAAAGTGCCGCCCCTTTGCGCAAGGCCAGCAGCAGCCCGGCCACCACCACGGCGACCCCAGCAATTAAGTAGTAAGCACTACCGCCCAGCATAAGCAGTTGGCCGCCACCTACGGCAAGTGCTACGCCAGCTATCGCTAGCAGCAAACCCAGCAGCAAGGCTGGCCATTTGCCACGATCACGCGTGTGTTCATCCATGAGGTAAACCCCTATTGACAACAAGTTGATGCTGCTTTGATAAACATCAAAGCAGCGGCTCCACAACGTGCCCTAACCCATCGGCAGCGCCGATGGGTTAAAACACACATTGATTAGCTGTGATTTTAATAATCAATTCGCTTTTGGTCTAACACTTTGCTGGCTAATTATTTCTATCGACAAAAAAGCCGCGCTATTCACCATAGCGCGGCTCAGATAGATAAGCTGGGAAAGGTGTCAGATTTAACCTAGCGTAACCTCGTTAACAGCAGCCTGGTGCTTAATCAGATAGCTTCACCAGCATTTTGCCGGTATTGCCGCCTTCAAACAGCGCTAAAAAGGCGTCTGGCGTGCTTTCAAGTCCTTCTTTGATCGTCTCTTTATAGTCCAGCTTGCCATCAGCCACCTGAGGAGCGACTTCATTTAAGAAGTAGCCATAGCTGGCCCAGTGGTCGGCGACAATAAAGCCCTGCATTTTGGCTTTACGTGCCACCAACTGCGACAGGTTACTTGGCCCTGGGGCTGGGGTTTCCGCATTGTAGCCATCAATCATCCCGCAGACGGCAATGCGTGCGCCTTCGTTAAGTTGGCTGAGTGCCGCTTCCAAACAGATACCGCCTACGTTCTCAAAATAGACGTCGATGCCGTTGGGGCTGGCGAGTTTAATGGCATCGCTTAACTCTTGCGCGCTGCGGTCACGGTAGCTGACCGGTTCAACGCCTAGCGACTCCAGCCAAGCAAGCTTATGCGCAGCACCTGCGATACCCACGACATGGCAGCCTTTTGCTTTTGCCAGCTGCACCACCAGAGACCCCACCGCGCCGCTGGCGGCACTCACCAAAACGTTATCGCCCGGTTTGCACTCGGCTATTAGGTTAAGGCCTGTCCAGGCGGTCATGCCGGGCATGCCCAGAACGCCTAGGTAGGCTTGGTCTGGCACGTTGTGATCTGGAAGAGCGGTGACACTATCTCCCGGCAGCTGTGCGATATCGCGCCAGCCGCCCATGTGGCTCACTTTATCGCCCACTTTCAAGTTGGGGTGGTTAGAGGCGATGACTTCGCCAATCGCGCCGCCTTCCATTGGCTTTCCAAGCTGAAAGGGCGCTACGTAGGTGTGCACGCCGCTCATCCGGCCACGCATGTAGGGGTCTACCGAGAGCCAGTGATTGCGAATGCGTACTTCGCCTTCATCTAGGTCGGGAAGCTCCTGGCTCTCTAAGGAAAATAGCTCGCGCTTAGGTAGGCCGGTGGGGTGGTCGGTGAGGGTATAAAAACGAGATAGCATCGCTGCCTCCTGCATCAAAATGGTAAGTCACGCTCCTAGCAGGGTAGAGACCATTAGCACGCATGCAAGTTCGCGGACTTAACACGAGATCGAGTAGGAGGGGGAGTCGCCTCCCCCGTCCTCTCACACCACCGGGCAAACGGATCCGTACCACGGCGGTTCCTGTCCCCCATTATCGGGCTGAGCTTCGTTCCGCTGAATTCGCTCGCCTGTGTGCTCTGAGCGCTTCGACAGTCTTTGGGCTTCCGGCCCGCCATACAGTTATCGAGAGCCCTCCGGGGAGGCTTCTGCTCGTACACATCAGAGAGTGGTCAACTATCCACTCGTGACAGGTTCAGCCCTTCAGCTCTTGGTTAGAGAGCCTAATATGGCCTCTGCTG
>NZ_FODB01000044.1 GCF_900110265.1 Vreelandella aquamarina
ATTCACAAGGCACGGCAGATCATCCTCGACTTCGGGCAGGATATCGGGCGCATGACGGTGCTCAAGACGCTGCGGAGCCGACTGCGTTATCCACGAGGAACGCCATGCTGACCGTCAATCGGCGACACTCTATCCACAAGCAGTTCCAAGCGACACGCGATCGCCAGATATGTCGTGCCTGGCGGGTGGAAAGGCATGACAAAACGGGCCGTCAGCACCGATCAGCACGGTGGGTTTTGGCAATAACGGGCTTGCGAAAGCCAACTTGCACGGGGCGAATGATCAAAAAGTGCTCGCTGGCGGTGATAGGGAAAGTGTCGGCGCCGGCTTCACGGATTCAGGTGTAAGTGACTGTTTTTTCGTTTTGGTTATGTCAAATTGAAGTGGAAACGACAATTTCTAGCCTTCCCTACGCGACGTCACATAGTCTAATTAATTTCTATCAATGAGTCGGCTGTAAGGTTGGCTGCAATCATATCGTTGCACCTCAATGATTTATGAGATCTTCAATGCCCCTGACCGTGGGCATCCACTTTTCTGTTGACCGATGTCGAGAAAAAGTAGCTGGTGTTTTCTATTTAAGTTAAGTTGTAGCAGCCCTAGGGTTAATGGTGGGTTGAAAATGTGGGACCTTCGGCTGCCCCGCTAGGGAGAGAGGGCGACTACTTAATCTGCTGTTCGGTGAAGCGCTGCATGATGGTGAGCGTCTTATCGCTGACGTGATGCTCCATCCCTTCGGCATCAATTCTTGCCGTGCTGTCATCTACGCCGAGCGCCCGTAAAAAGTGCAATACAATGTCGTGGCGGGCGCGGGACGTTTCCGCCATTTTCTGACCCTCTTCGGTCAAAAAAAGCGAGCGATAGGGCTTGCTAGTCACTAATCCTAGTTCATTCAAGCGACGAATCATTTTCGATACGGTTGCTTGGCTTACTGCCATACGATTGGCGATATCGGCGGCGCGTGCCTCGCCACGATGCCGAATTAAATCGCCAATTAGCTCGACATAATCTTCGATCAGCTCGGTTTCGTGTGCGTTGCGCACCGTTTCATACTGCTGTGCGTGCTGTTCCACAGGCGGTAGTGCATCACCACTGTGTCCAGAGGGGGGGGAGGTGCGCCGCTGTTGGTGATCACTCATTGGCAAAGGTTATCAAAGTTAGTGGAAGCGTTAATTGGCGATGGTAGCGCATTTTTGAAGATAATTGTTAGCCAAGGCTAAACTGTTTGCACATTGCTTTTTTGTTGAGCTAAAGTTATCTGTAACACGAGCCTAGCACAGAAGAGAGATCCAGTGGCTAAACCATACTTGCTAGCAGCTTTGAGCGTGCCGTTCGCCTGGTGTGGCGTTGTGACCAGTGCTCAGGCCGATGAGTTGCAAAATCCGCCCATCGAGATTGCCGTGACGTTTTCAGTTCTTGGCGACTTGGTGAAGAAAGTGGCCGGCGATGATGCGAACGTCACGGTGCTGACACCGATCAACGCCGAAGTGCACGAGTGGGAGCTAACCCCAGATAATTTTGCTGCGCTCGAGGACGCCGACATCGTTTTTTATAACGGCTATCAGCTCGAGCAGTGGATGCGCCAAGTATCGGCGACGGTCAACGATGACATACCTATGATCGCCGTGGCAGAGGCGTCGGGTTACCCGACGCAAACGATCGTCACCGGTGAGATGGAAGGCGACGTGGACCCACACCTGTGGATGGACCCGCGGGCTGCCAGTGCCTATGTGCAAGCCATTGCCAACACGTTGGAGGATAGCCTGCCCCATCAAGCCGATGCGATTCAGCAGCGTGCAGCGGCACTGGAAGCGCAACTGCACGACCTACATGTCGAGCTTCAAGAAACGCTCGAAGCCATTCCCGAAGAGCGCCGCGTGCTGCTCTCCAGTGAAGCAGCCTTTCTCTACTTTGCCGACGCGTATCGGTTCGAGCACGACGGCATTTGGGGGACCAATGCCGAAACAGAGGGCTCTCCGCGTCAGTTGATGCGGGTCATCGACCGAATCAACGAGCGTCAACCGGCGGCACTGTTTTGGGAAAGCACGATTTCTGACCGCCATGTGACCAGTATCGCACGTGATACGGGGCTTCCCGTTGCCGGGCCGCTGTATGTCGACTCGTTGAGTGAGCCTGACGGGGAGGCTGCCGATTACTTTGCCATGCAGCGTCATAACGTTGCCTTGCTGCGTCGCTACTTGGCTAGCGAGTAAATCACAATGTCCTCACTACCGTCTCAACCCGCCAGCGCCATCGATGTGAGCGGTGTCTATGCGGCTTACCAGCGTCAGCCCGTGCTAGAGGATATTCACCTCTCGCTGCCAAGCGGGCGTTGGACGGCTATCGTCGGGCCGAATGGGGCTGGCAAGTCGACGCTGTTTCATGTGCTGACCGGTAGCATGAAACCCTTACGCGGCCGCGTGACGGCATTTGGTCAAGCCATCGAGCACCATCGAAAAGCCGGGCGCATTGCCTACATGGCCCAGCGAGAGGCCATCGAGTGGGACTTCCCTATTTCGGTGTGGGAAACCGTGATGAGCGCCCGCTATGGCCACATGCGTCAAGATGCGTGGTGGCGGAGGCTGCTGCCTGCGCGTTGGCATTCGTCACGGCATCGTGATGCGGTGGAAAAGGCGTTAGACGACGTTGATATGCTGGCATATGCCGAGCGGCCGATCGGGGCCTTATCGGGCGGACAAAAAAAACGCGTGCTGCTAGCGCGTGCGTTAGCGCAAGAGGCGAGTATCCTGCTGCTCGATGAGCCGCTTGCGGGCGTCGACCCACCTAGCGAGCGACTCATTCTCGACGTGCTCAAACGCGAACGCGAAGCCGGACGAACCATCGTGATGGTGACGCACGATATGCCGGGCGCGCGTCGCTACGTGGACCATGTGGTACTGATCAATCGATTCATTCGCGGCGAGGGCGCGCCCGACGAAATGCTGAGCGATAGCAAGTTGGCCGAACTTGCGGTGAGTTCTATTGCGAATTCTTCGGCGGATGCCGAGCGTGTCCGCCTTCCTGCATTTGCCAGCAAAGAATAGGCGACTTGAATGTTAGAAACGTTGGATGCTTGGAGTAGTGCGCTGGTGGCGGGGCTCATCGCGGCGCTGATGGTGCCCGTGAATCTAATGCCCGACAGCGTATCAGAGGCGTTTCAGTACGCCTTCATGCAGCGTGCGCTGCTCACGTCGATGATGGTGGGAGCCATCTGCGGCATGCTTTCGTGTTACGTCGTGCTCAAGCGTTGGTCGTTGCTGGGGGATGCGATCTCTCATGCGGTGCTGCCTGGGGTGGCGGTTGCCTACCTGCTGGGCCTGCCTTTTTTTATCGGTGCCTTCGTCACAGGAGCGCTGACGTCGCTCGGCATTGGGGCGATCGAACGGCATACACGAATCAAATCCGATGCCGCCATGGGCATCATGTTTACCGGGGCATTTGCGCTGGGCGTCGTGCTGATCAGTAAAATCGCCTCCAGCACCCACTTGATGCATATTCTGTTCGGCAACGTGCTCGGAGTGCAACAGTCGGCACTACTGCTCACGTTGGCGGCCAGCCTTGTTGCGCTGTTGGTGGTATGGCTGGCTTATCGTCCGCTCATGCTTTACGCCTTCGATTCCACGCAGGCCCAAGCGCTTGGCTTCAATACGGGAGTGATTCATTACGGTTTGATCCTACTGCTCACGCTCACCATCGTAGCCAGTTTGGAAACCGTCGGTATCATCCTCGTGGTGGCCATGCTGATTACGCCGGGCGCCACGGCCCACTTGCTGACCGACCGCTTCAAAACGATGCTGTTTATCTCCGTGGTGATTGGGGTGGGGTCTGCCGTGTTGGGGCTATGGCTCTCGTTTGCGTTTGACGTAGCGTCCGGTGGCACCATCGTCTTGGTAGCAACGGGGTGCTTCTTCACGGCGCTGCTGTTTTCGCCAAAGCACGGTGTGCTGATGCGGCTTTGGCGGCATCGAAGCTTGGGCGGCGCTAATTAGTTTCCCACCCGATGACGAGCCGTGGGTAGTCGATGATCCCAATGACGCTGTGTTTTGCATCGACGACCGGTGCTTGGGATAAGCCAAACTGAGCAAACAGGCGAGCGCAATAGCGAATATTCATTTCCGGACGGACGCTAATGATCGGTTTGCTCATGATTTCGTAAAGGCTTACACGGTCTGCAGAGCGATTGACTGCGAGCACTTTTTTAGCAATATCAGAGGCTAACACTAGCCCCAGTTCATCTTTCTCATCGCGCCTATCAACGATGATAGCGGTGGCATCGTATTGCCTCATTAGTTCAATGCCGTCAGTAACGGTCATAAAACCATCGGTCGTCACATAGCGTGAGTGCATGACGTCCTGGGCAGTGCGCTCCGTCAGTGATGGGCTTGCCATTGTTAAAGCCTCTCTCTAGCCTAGCGGTTGATCGAATGCATCTTCGAGGGATTTCACTTGGTGTGCGACGCCTACCGCATCCTCGACGTCTAGCTGAAAGGCGATGCCTGTTCCCGACGTGTCGTCAAAAGCACCCACTTCCGCGATCGCTTCGAGAATTGAACGGCTAATATGCTCCTCCACTAAAAAGAGCAGCACGTCGCGTTGCGACGTAATGTCCATGCCAAAAATGCCTTTTGCTTTTTTTAAGCCTTCGCCACGCGCGTTATTGATGACAGTGGCGCCAGTAGCTCCAGCATCTCTAGCTGCCTGAAGTATCTGGTCGCTTAGCTCATCTTCTACAAGCGCGACAATGAGTTTAAAGCGCATGGGTATCTCCTTGATGAGGCTTTGTCACTGACGTGCCTGAGAGTGGCTGTATTTTCGATGGCCTATTGCTTTGCCATCGAGCAATTTGGGCGTATCCCATCACCGTTATAATAGGGAATAGGCAGGCAAGCGCGATCATTCCAAAGCCATCCATTAACGCGCTACGACCGGGTATCGAGGAGGCTAATCCAAGACCTAGCGCGGCGATGATCGGCACGGTAATGGTCGATGTCGTGACGCCCCCGGCATCGAATGCAAGAGGGATAATCGACTTTGGGGATCGCAGGGTTTGGACAATCACTAGGCAGTAGGCTCCTAGCACGAACCACTGCAAAGGTAGGCCCATGACGATGCGCCATGCGCCCAGGGTGATTCCAAAGGCCATGCCGAGGGCAACGGCGAGCCGCAGGGTAAAAGGGTTGATCGTACCACCGGATATTTCGCCAGCTTTGATCGACACCGCGATCAGCGATGGCTCGGCAATCGTAGTGCTTGCGCCAATCGTAAACGCGAAAATATAGACCCAGTAGTAGTCGCTCCAATGCCGCTGAGCCCCCTCTGTCATGGCAGGTAGAAAATCGGGGTGCGTCAATTGGCTGGCCATCAACTCACCCATGGGAAACAGGGCTTGCTCTAGCCCTATCAAAAAGAAAGAAAGTCCTACCCATACCATGAAAAAACCAATAGCGACCTTTAGAAACCGTTTGACCGGCTTGCGGATCACCAAATATTGGAAGCCAAAAATAATCGCCACGATGGGAAGAATATCGCGTAGCGTCCCCCAAAAAATAGCCAGCATATTCATGATCTTCCCTCTGCAACGAGATCAAGGCCAACAATACCGAAAAGCAGTACGAAAATGATGGGCATAACGGAAGCAAATGCAATCAAACCAAAGCCGTCCAGCATAGGGTTGCGGCCTTTGATGGCCGTGGCCAAGCCAACACCGAGTGCCGTAACTAGAGGGACGGTAATGGTCGATGTCGTGACACCGCCCGAATCATAAGCAATGCCAACGAGCTCAGCAGGCGCTAACGGCGTCAAGAGTAGTACAAGAATATAACCACCAATGATCATCAAATGCAGCGGCCAGCCTTTAAAGATACGCAGTACGCCAACGACCACGGCGGTTCCTACGGAAAGCGCTACGATCATGCGGAGCGTGAACGCAAAGGACGTTTGGGCGAGACTGCTATTCTCGATCAGACCGCTTTCGGAGACGACAATCGCTGCACGAGCCGCCACGGCAATCAGTGCTGGCTCTGCGACGGTGGATCCAAACCCCAGTGCAAAAGCAAATAGAAGGAGCCAAACGACAGAACCTTTATGAACGAAAGCACGTGCAAGGTTCTCTCCTAAAGGAAACAGTCCCAGCTCTAGCCCCTTGATGAAGAGCGTTAGCCCGATCACTACAAACAGTAGCCCTAGTGCTAAATCGAAAAGCGCCAATGTATCGGGGAGAGGTTGTTGGATGACGAGCGTTTGAAAGAAGCTCATAACCAGCACAACGGGTAGCAAATCCCGAAGGCTGTTTTTGATCTGCAGGGCGAGAGAGTGGATAAAGTTCATTAGCGCCCTTTTTTAATGGCTGATACGTCTATGCTCATCAGTGTAATGGTTACGCATGTCGTTTCTTTTGATCTAGGACACGTTGCGAGTGTTCTCTAGTCAACAAAGTTGGCTACCTAACAGCAGCATCGAAGGGTCTAGTGCGTGCCAGCCCCACCATGCCAGCAATATCAAGCCACTCACTATCGGTAGAGCAATCAAACTCCACCATAGACTGGAACGCATCATGTCGTCACCTGTCCCGCAGAGGGGCGTGCCAGCGGCTTCTCACTGATGAACCAGTGGAGCGCGGCGGCGACCACGGACAGCACGATGGCAATCTGCCACACCGTATCGTAGTGGCCGGTGAGGTCGTACAAAAATCCACCCAGCCACACGCCCATGAACGAGCCCAGCTGATGAAAGAGAAACACGATACCACCCAACATCGAGAGATGGCGAACGCCAAACACCGATGCGACGATACCGTTGGTGAGCGGAACGGTGGAGAGCCATAACAGCCCCATGGCGATCCCGAAGAGATAAGCGCTGGTCGTCGTCAGGGGCAGGGCGATAAAAGCCGTGATGATCACGCCCCGGATGAGGTAAAGCCAGCTCAATAGGCGCGGTTTCGACCAGATACCTCCCATCCAGCCAGCGGTGTAGGTGCCCACGATATTGAACAGGCCCACCAGCGCGAGCACCGTGGTGCCGACTTGGACGGCCAAGCCGTTATCGAACAGGTAGCCCGGCAAGTGGACCGCAATGAATACCACTTGGAAGCCGCAGACGAAAAAGCCCAGGCAAAGTAGCCAAAATCCTTTTTGCCCCGCCGCTTCATTAAGCGCATCGCGCAGGCTTAAGTCGCCCAGAGCCTTGGGGCTGGGCCGGTCTTTGAGCATGGCGCCCAGCGGTATCATGAGTGCGGCAATCGCCCCCATGGCCAACAGCGCAGAGGACCAGCCTAGCCACTCGATCAATCCCAGCGTGCCGGGCAGCATGGCAAATTGACCAAACGAGCCCGCCGCACTGACGATCCCCATGGCCATGCTGCGCTTCTCAGCGGGAACGGCCCGGCCGACGGCGCCCAGAATCACCGAAAACGTCGTTCCCGATAGGCCGAAGCCAATCAGCAGACCCGCGCTGACAGTCATGCCGAGCGCGCTGCTCGAGAGGCTCATGAAGCAGAGCCCCAGTACGTAGAGGATGCCGCCCGCCACGATGATTTTGGCCGCGCCAAAACGGTCGGCCAGCGCCCCGGTAAACGGCTGGGACAGCCCCCAAATGAGGTTTTGGACGGCCAGTGCGAACGCAAAGATGCCGCGCCCCCAGCCGAAATCGCTGCTCATGGGCTCGAGAAACAGCCCGAACCCATGACGTAGCCCCATGGCCGTGGAAATAACCAAGCTGGCGAGCACGATCAACAGTAGCGTATGGTGTTTCTGAAGGGCCATGGCACGTCTCTTATGGTGGATTGATTAACGCGTTAATCAACTATCGCATGGCATTGGCGACTTTAGAAGCTTCCAAATAGGGTGCCGAGCGTAATCACACTCATCAGCGCGGCGATGGGGAGCACGATGGTGACCATGGCGACATTGCCATACGACTGGCGGTGGGTCAGCCCGCAGATGGCCAGAAGTGTGATGACAGCGCCGGAGTGGGGGAGCGTATCCATGCCGCCCGCGGCCAGCGTCGCCACGCGGTGCATGAGTTCTGGGTCGATGCCAGCCTGTTGCGCCATGGCCAGATACTCGCTACCCAAGGTTTGCAAGGCAATCGACAAGCCGCCCGATGAGGAGCCGGTAATCCCCGCCAGCACGCTCATGGCCATGGCTTCGGAGATGAGGGGGTTGCCGGGGGAGACATTGAGCACCGCATCGCGAAGGATGGCAAAGCCTGCCAAGCTGGCGATGACCGCGCCGTAACCCACTTCAGAGGCCGTGTTGAAAATAGGTAGCAGCGAACCAAAGCAGCCTTGATTGATGGTGGCTTTCAAGTCTTGCCAGTGGCGCCAGCGGGTGATGATCAGCCAAGCCGAGGCGCTCAGCAGGGCAATCAGAATGGCCCAAAGCCCGGTCTGTCGGCTGGGTGTGACGTTATCGAACGCGTCGCTGATGAAGCTCAGGTCCATGGCCGGGAATACCCCGTAAGTAAAGAGGGCATTGAGGCCAATCACCATAACCAGTGGGATCAACGCGATGGCCAGCGGCATGCCGGGTGCTGTGTCGGTGTCGCTGTGGGTATCGGTTTCACGCTCCGTGTGAGTACCGTAACCCTCCCCTTGGGCAGCGGCTTTCTTGACTCGCGACTGAAGGTAGAACGTTCCTAGGCCTAGCATGATCGACCCAGCAATGATGCCAAGCCCCGGTGCCGCGAAGCTGTTGGTGCCAAAGTAAGGGATGGGAATCGCGTTTTGGATGGCTGGCGTGCCGGGCAACGCCGTCATGGTAAAGGTGAAGGAGCCTAGAGCGATGGAGGCGGGGATGAGGCGCTTGGGCACATTGGCCTGGCGGAACAGCTCACGGCTGATCGGGTAAATGGCAAAGGCCACGACGAACAGCGAGACGCCGCCATAGGTCAGAACGGCGCAGGCCATGACGACCGTCAGCACCACGTGATGCGTGCCCAGCCGCTTGACGATACCGTTGGAAATGGACTGCGCGGCGCCTGAATCTGCCATCAACTGACCGAAGAGCGCACCAAGCAAGAAGAGCGGGAAGAACTGCATAACATAGTTACCCAGGGCGCCCATGAAGGTGTCGGTGTAAATCGGCAGTAAAAAAGCGCCGTCGCCTGATAGTAAAACCGCTAACGCGGCCATTAACGGCGCAAGCAGGAGGACCGAGATACCTCGGTAGGCCAGCAGCATCAACAGCAACAATGAGACGATAATAGCGAGCATGCCCATACAGGCTCCAAAGTATTTGTTAATTTAGTCATCGGTGCGTGTAAACAAAGGCCGGAATACTAGGTATTATATTGCATCGCAGCAATAGTGTTGTGACTAAAGTCGTAACCAAAAGAGAGCGTCACTTTCGCCTGCTTAAGCGCGCCCCATCTGTTAAAATCCGCCACCTTTGGCGTTGATGACCTTCCAATAACCCTGGGTATTTCCATGAATGCAGTAATTCTCGCAGTGCTCGTCATGGTGGCACTGTCGCTTCTTCGTGTGTCCGTTGTATTTGCGCTGGTGGTCGGTGCGTTAGTAGGGGGGCTGGTCGGAGGCCTTTCCCTGGACGATACGCTCAGCGCGTTCAACGAGGGCGTCGGCGGAGGCGCGCAGGTGGCGCTGGCGTACGCAACCTTAGGCGCTTTTGCCGTGGCCATCTCTCGTTCTGGGTTGCCGGACATGCTGGCAAATCGATTGATCACCTTGCTAGGTAAAGAGGCGACCGCCGCCCACCAAGCGCGGGTGAAGATGTTGCTGTTGGTGGCCGTGTTACTGGTCGCCATCTCCTCACAAAATGCCATTCCGGTCCATATCGCGTTCATTCCCGTGCTGATTCCACCGCTGCTGGCGGTGATGAATCGCCTGCAACTCGACCGCCGTGCCGTGGCCTGCGCGCTGACCTTTGGTCTTACGGCACCCTATATGCTGCTGCCGGTAGGATTCGGGGCGATCTTCTTGAACGATATTTTGTTGGCAAACCTGAACAGTGCCGGAGAGCCACTAGGGCTGGAAATCTCGCGTGGCATGGTGCCCATGGCCATGGCGCTTCCGGTGGGTGGTATGGCCATGGGCCTGTTGGTCGCCCTACTGTTTAGCTATCGCGGCCAGCGTAGCTACGCGAGCAAGGACGTGGCCGCGCTCAATGGCCAGACGCACACGCCTGTCGAACCGCACCTCTTAGGGTTAGTCGTGTCAGGCGTGGCGATCGTGGCGGCGTTAGGCCTTCAGCTCTACACTGGCTCGATGATCGTTGGAGGCTTGGTGGGTATCGGCTTGCTGTCATTGGGTGGTATTTTCAAATGGCGCGAGGCTGATGATTTGTTCACCAGCGGTATGCGGATGATGGCTTTGATTGGCTTTATCATGATTTCGGCGGCAGGCTTTGCGGAAGTCATGAAAGCTACCGGCGATATCGACTCGCTGGTGGCGGGTGCCTTCGATCTGTTTGGCGATAATCGTGGCTTGGCCGCTTTGGTCATGCTGCTGGTCGGCCTGTTCATTACCCTGGGCATCGGCTCTTCGTTCTCAACCATTCCCATCATTGCGGCGATCTTCGTACCACTGGCCGTGCAGTTTGGTTTCTCACCCATGGCGACCGTAGTGCTGGTGGGCACCGCTGCCGCTTTGGGCGATGCGGGGTCGCCAGCCTCGGATTCCACTTTGGGGCCCACCTCAGGATTGAACGTGGACGGCCAGCATGACCATATGTGGGATAGCGTCGTGCCGACCTTCCTTCACTATAACCTTCCGCTGATTGCGTTTGGTTGGCTGGCGGCCATGACGCTTTAAGCACACTCAATACTTACCAAAAGGGCAGCGCTGAGGCTGCCCTTTTTTGATGGAAGTGCTTGATGAAAGCGCGTTGAGTGGATAAGACGTTACTGTTTAGGCAAGTGTGCTTCAAAGGCACTTAGCAGACCACGGAGTAGGGACAGCTCTTTGCGGCTAGGCTGTGCACGGGCAAACAGCGCTTGAAGCTGCTCTTCGGTACGGGCGTGGGGCTGGGTTAAAAAACCGCTTTGCTGCATCAAGCGGCCAAGATGTTCCTGGAAATAGCCAAACTGTTGGCGACTAGGCGGCGTCGCTTCCAGCGGGCGCTGATACTCATAGCCGCTGGCGTTGCGCTTGCGCCAGGCGCGGTGCACTTCGTAGGCTAGAATCTGAACCGCTTGCGATAGATTGAGAATGCCATACTCGGGATTGGCGGGAATGCTGACTTGGTGGCTGCAGCAGCGAATCTCATCGTTGGTCAACCCGGAGCGTTCGCGGCCAAATACCAGGGCCACCGGGGCTTGGTGGGCGTTGTCGATGACTTGCTGGGCCATCTCGTCAGGCTCGTCGAAATGGGGCAGTGGCATGCTGCGCAGCCGAGCGCTGGCACCGACCACTTGCACGCAGTCATTCACGGCCTCTTCGAGTGTCTTTACGCAGCGAGCGTTTTCTAATACGTCCGTTGCGCCGGCGGCTAGGCGAGTGGCTTCTTCATCGGGGAAGGTACGAGGATTGACCAGCACGAGCTCCGTCAACCCCATGGTTTTCATGGCGCGGGCTGTTGCGCCTATGTTGCCTGGGTGGAACGTTTGCACCAGCACGATACGAATATTGGAAAGCACGGGAAGTCGAACCTAAAAGCTGCCAAATAAAGTCGGTGATGGTAGCACGCTTTATGACGCCATGACGTCGGTACTAATGAAAGAACCCCGCCGAAGCGGGGTTCTTGATGACGTTCAACGTCAGAGCGTTAGGCTCATGGGTGCATCACATCATGCCGCCCATGCCACCCATTCCGCCCATGCCGCCCATATCCGGGGCAGCTTCTTTCTCTTCCGGGTCGTCGGCGATCATGCACTCGGTGGTGATCATCAGGCCAGCAACGGAACCAGCAGACTGCAATGCAGTGCGGGTTACTTTTGCCGGGTCGAGAACACCCATTTCGAACAGGTCGCCGTACTCGCTGGTTTGTGCGTTGTAACCGAAGTTGCCTTCACCATCTTTGACGCGATTGATGACCACAGCGGCTTCTTCGCCCGCGTTGGTGACGATCTGACGCAGCGGTGCCTGCATGGCACGCAGCGCCATGTTGATACCGTGGTTCTGATCTTCGTTGTCACCGGTCAGGCCCTGTACTTTGGCCATCACGCGAACCAGGGCAGTACCACCGCCAGGTACGACGCCTTCTTCTACGGCAGCGCGAGTCGAGTGCAGCGCATCTTCGACGCGGGCCTTCTTCTCTTTCATTTCGACTTCGGTCGCCGCACCGACGCGGATAACGGCAACGCCGCCTGCCAGTTTGGCAACGCGCTCTTGCAGCTTCTCTTTGTCGTAGTCAGAGGACGTTTCTTCGATTTGCGCACGGATTTGATTAACGCGTGCTTCGATGTCGTCCTCGGCACCTGCGCCATCGATGATGGTGGTGTTCTCTTTAGACATGGTCATGCGCTTGGCAGTACCCAGGTGATCCAGGTTCGCCTGCTCAAGGGTCAGACCTACTTCTTCGGAGATCACGGTGCCGTTCGTCAGGATAGCGATATCCTGCAGCATGGCTTTGCGACGGTCGCCGAAGCCAGGTGCTTTGGCAGCCGCGACTTTCACGATGCCACGCATGTTGTTCACGACCAGCGTCGCCAGCGCTTCGCCTTCGATATCTTCGGCGATGATGGCCAGCGGCTTGCCTTGCTTGGCAACGGCTTCCAGCACCGGCAGCAGTTCGCGGATGTTGGAGATCTTCTTGTCGACGAGCAGGATGTACGGATCTTCCAGCTCGACGGTCATGGTGTCTTGGTTGGTGACGAAGTAGGGCGAGAGGTAGCCGCGGTCGAACTGCATACCTTCGACCACTTCCAATTCGTCTTCGAAGCCGCGACCTTCGTCAACGGTGATGACGCCTTCTTTACCGACTTTTTCCATCGCTTCGGCGATGATTTCGCCAATGCGCTTGTCGCCGTTGGCAGAGATCGTGCCTACCTGCGCAATGGACTTGGTGTCGGTGCAGGGCACGGACATCGCCTGAATCTCTTTGACCGCTGCGGTCACGGCTTGGTCGATACCGCGTTTCAAATCCATCGGGTTCATGCCCGCGGTCACGCCTTTCAGGCCTTCCGCTACGATGGCCTGTGCCAGAACGGTGGCCGTGGTGGTACCGTCACCGGCGGCGTCGGAAGTCTTGGAAGCGACTTCTTTCACCATCTGGGCACCCATGTTCTCGAACTTGTCTTTCAGTTCGATCTCTTTGGCAACCGATACACCATCTTTGGTCACAGTCGGTGCGCCAAACGACTTGTCCAACACTACGTTGCGGCCTTTCGGGCCCAGCGTAACTTTTACGGCGTTTGCCAGAATGTCGACGCCGCGCGCCATGCGTTTACGAGCATCATCAGAAAACTTAACTTGCTTAGCTGCCATGTTCGTTACTTCCTAAATATTGAAATAGAAAAGTGAAAGTAAGTAGCCGATGCGGATTAGCCTTCAACGACGGCCAGGATATCGGCTTCGCTCATGATCAGAACTTCTTCGCCGTTGATTTTTTGCTTTTCAACGCCGTAGCCGTCTTTGAAAATCACCGTATCGCCAACTTTTACATCCAGCGGGCGTACGTCGCCGTTGTCGAGAATGCGGCCATTGCCAACAGCCAGGATTTCGCCACGCGTGGGTTTTTCCTGTGCATTACCCGGTAGCACGATGCCGCCAGCGGTTTTCTGCTCTTCTTCCACGCGACGGATCACAACGCGATCGTGCAAAGGACGGATATTCATGCTCACGTTCTCCTGAGGTTCGTCAAAGCCCAAAAAGGGCAGTTAGCTTAAAGTGATTTCCGTGGGCTAAGCCCTCGGAAAGTGAAGGCACGTTGCCTTCATGTTTATGGCGAAAGCGTAGCTTTCACCGAACCTGTGTGCTGACTCAAAAATGGGGGCTAGCCAACACCTTTCAAGGGGTGGATAAGAAAAAAATTACACAATAGCGGTTTGCAAAGGCGATAAGCACTTAGCGCCGACGAGGCGTATCGTCGCCGCTAATAAACTCTCCCTCAATTGGGCCGTTTTGCGTGTTGGAATAGTCGCGCTGAGTGTTCTGCTCCCAGCCTGAAGAGCCGCTCTGGTAAGTGTGTTGCTTGGCCGTTGCGGTTTTGAGCCCCGCCCAGGTCAGCGCTTTCATCAGCAACTGGCGCGCATTGGGTATGAGGCAGGCAATGCCCAGTGCATCCGATAGAAACCCCGGGGCGAGCAAAAGCGCCCCACCAAAGATTAGCGCAGCTCCAGTAAGCAGCTCTTGGGAAGGTATTTCACCCATCTGCATGCGCTGGCGTGCGCGGGCAAAAGTAGAAACGCCTTCCTTGCGAATGAGGTAAAGCCCGATAAAGCCTGTGCCTAGCACTAATAAAAGCGTGGTTAGCAGGCCTATTTGGCCGCCGATGGTAAAAAGCAGCACAAAGTCCAGTAGAGTGAACAGCGAAATAAAGAGAAGAATAGGCATGGGCGACTCCAAAACAGGCGTAATCGTTGAATATGGTGACAGAAATATAAAAAACAAGCAGCAAGTGTGGTTTGGCAAGCCAAAGGCCGCTCGATATTTTAAACTGGCTCTTATATGCTGCGGTGCACAAATGTAGGTGCAGAGAGTGCGTGTTGTTGGTACTAGCTAGCTGTCAGCACGCTTGCTTAAGGAGAAAGAGATGCAATTAGATAAAAAAGTGGTGGCGATTACCGGTGGTGCCCGTGGATTAGGGTTTGCCATTGCCAAGCGGTTAGGCAAGCAGGGGGCTCAGATTGCCCTCATTGATATGAGTGCAGAGGCTTTAGATGGCGCGGTCTCTGCGCTTGGTTCTGAGGGCGTATCTGCCCATGCATTTGTTGCTAATGTGGCAGACGAGCAATCGGTTCAGCATGCCTTCGCTGATATCGGCCAGCGCTTGGGGCCTGTCAGTGGCTGTGTGAATAATGCAGGCATTACTGACGATGGGATGTTGATTAAAGCGAAAGGTGGCGTTGTAGAAAAGCGCATGTCGCTCGCTTCATGGCAGCGTGTGCTGGACGTTAACCTAACGGGTGTATTCCTATGTGGGCGTGAAGCGGCGACACACATGGTTGAGGCTGGGCACGAAGGCGTTATCGTCAATATTTCTAGTATTTCCCGTGCGGGTAATATGGGGCAAAGTAACTACGCAGCGGCAAAGGCGGGGGTGCATGCGCTAACGGTGACGTGGGGGAAAGAGCTGGCGCGCTATGGAATTCGCACCGGCACTGTGGCGCCAGGGTTTATCGAGACTGAGATGACTGCCTCAATGCGCCCAGACATGCTGGAAAGAATTGCTGCCAGCGTTCCATTAAAGCATTTAGGTGAGCCTGACCATATTGCTCAAAGCGTGGCGTTTGTGTTTGATAACGACTACTTCACTGCACGTATTATTGAATGCGACGGTGGTTTGCGGCTTTAACCAAAAAGCGATGAGCATTGGCCATATAGTGCGCTGATGCTCATCGGCTAGGGGTTTGTGTTAAGTAGCGCTAAAACTCAAAGTAGTCCCGCTGAATTGCCCGCTGAAAGTACATTTCTAGGCGTACGGTCATTGCCCAGCGCGGGTCGTAGCTATCTTCACGCTGGAAATGCAGTTCAGGAATCACATCGCCAAACAGAATCCCTTTATGAAGATCGCGACGGTAGCGCGTCTGTAGGTAGTAATTGGTCATGCGCGGGTTAGAAGCGCTTTCACCAATCGCAATGGCAGAGTAGCGCATGGCGCTGCGGTCATTTAGTCGCTGATTCAGCTCAGCCACTTCGCTATATTCTAAGGTGTCTTCTTCTTCGCGCCATTGAACTGTGGTAATGAAGCGTAGATGGCGATTTTCCGATAGCGGTCGGCCCATGTCCCAAGTAGTACGCGCTGAGTAACCATCATTATTAAACCAGGATACTCGGTTGAAAGACTCTAACTGCCAGGGGCCGTCGCCAATATCCCAAAGCCGCTCACTGGTAAAGCGTACGTAAGGGTCCAGAGGCATGCGAAGGCGAATACCCGCGCCAATTCGGTTGCTCCAGTTTTCGCGCTTATCACGGCTCTCTAGCCAGTCCAGGCCAAAGGTGGAGGTGCTGCGGTCACGCTGGTCGTTATAGAGGCGGCCGGAGCCTTGATCTGCCAACGTGCCTTGTGATTCTTCGGGGTCGCTTTCAATGACTAGGCGTAGACGCTCTTCTGTCGTAGGCAAGTCGATCCGGTAGCGGACACTAATATCGCCGCTGGTGCCATCACCTTCCATCCAATCAATTTCCTGGCCAAGGCGCAGATAGGATTCATTATTGACGGTTGCGGACTCGCCGCCCCCAAAAAATGCATCAATGTTGCGAGAGGTATTGTCGACCCAGTTGCCAACGTTGGCTCGAAATGGCTCAACGCGCTCCTCTGCCCAGTCAGGTAAATCGCTATCTTCCTCAGCAGCATGACTTTGAAACGAGAGGACGGTAAGTGTGCCAAGGCAAATAAACGCAATGACGGGTTTCATAGGTCTGTCCCCAAAATTTTAATTATGCGCACTGCATTATTGTGCTTTATGCATTTCGATATCTTTGGTCCATTTCAAAACGCGTTTGCGATCTCTTCGGCTATTCATGCGCTCTGTATCGACTTTTAATGGCAGCACAGCGCGTCGTCGCTAACGTAGCGTAAAAATAGGCGCTCGTCAGCTAGTTAGAGCAGTTTGAGGGAGTTTGGAAACAAAAAAATTCGGTTAGCATGAAGCTACCGAATTATTTGAAATGATACGCTTTAAATTGGTGCGGATGGGGAGACTCGAACTCCCACACCTTACGGTACTAGAACCTAAATCTAGCGTGTCTACCAATTCCACCACATCCGCAGAAGACGAGGCGTATTTTATCAATATTTGCGCTAATGTCAAATCTTGCAGCGCTATTTTTTAACATGAGGGTAAAGGGGGACGTGAAGCGGTGAAGAAATGGATCGCGACCATTAACCAGTGGCTCAAGCAGGGGCTGCCCGGCTACTGTGCATTTTGCCTTGCTGGGCGCTCATCAAGTGCAGGGTGGTGCGATGAATGCTTTGCATTGCTCCCCTGGAATCTTCATAGCTGCGAGCAGTGTGCCGAGCCGCTGGCAGGGGTGGCTGGTAAACGGTGTAGTCACTGTCTGACGGAGCCGCCTAGCTTTACCACCACGACAGTGCCGCTTTGCTACCAAGATACGATAACTTCCTTGGTGCACGACTTTAAGTTTCATGGCTCCCCGCGTGCGGGAATGCTGCTAGTTGAGTTGATGTTATCCCGGTGCCCCAGCCAGATGGCCAGCGCATTGCTCCCTGTACCTATGTATCCTGGGCGTGCCAAAGAGCGCGGATTCAATCAGGCACAGTGGCTGGCTGAACGGCTAGGCGACCGGTTGGATCTACCGGTGATGCAGGCGCATTGTATTAAGCATTTGCCTTCTCAGCGCTCTTTAAACCGCCGGGAGCGACAGCAAAACTTAGCAGGTGCATTTATGGTGGACACTGAGATGCCCGCGCATGTGGCTATTATCGATGATGTAGTAACAACCGGTGCCACTGGCCATGCGTTAGCGACCGTACTGCTGGAACAGGGTGCCAAGCGCGTTGATATTTGGGCCGCTGCCCGTACACCGCTGCAGAAGAGTTGATAAACTAGGCAGCCCATCCAAGGAGTCATCTATGTCGCATCCGTTTAGCGCGCTTTCGCCTGATCTGGTTATGTCAGCCGTTGAGTCGATAGGTATTTGGCCTGCTGGCGAACCGTTTGCTCTCAATAGCTATGAGAATCGTGTGCTGATGTTTCGTGATGACGACGGTGGCCGCTGGGTCGTGAAATTCTATCGGCCAAACCGCTGGTCAAATGAGGCTATTCAGGAAGAGCATGATTTTTTAACCGAGTTAACGCAGGCGGGCGTTTCGGTGGTGGCACCGTGGCGCAATGGCCAAGATGTATCGTTGCATGAGTATCAGCAGTTTCGCTTTGCCTTATTCCCACAGTGCATAGGACAAGCGCCCGAGTTAGATAACCCTGCCCATCTATTTGCCTTAGGTGAGGTGCTGGGTCAACTTCATGAAGTGGCTGCTAAAAAGCCGTTTCAGCATCGTGGAACGCTATTGCTCAGTGAAGGGGTGACCGAGGCCGAGCAGCGCGTAGTGACAAGCCCTTGGCTTAATAATCATCAAACCCGCGCCTATCAAAACGCAGTCGATAAGATTCGCCGCCAACTTGAGACAGTACATATCCCTTCTGCAAGCATGATACGTACCCATGGAGACTGCCATTTAGGCAATATACTTGGTCGCGATGAGACATTTACGCTTGTCGATTTTGATGATTGCCTGATGGCGCCCGCCATCCAAGATATATGGATGCTGCTGCCCATGGAAAATCCGCAGCTATGGCGGGCGCAACTCAGTGAGATGATAGAAGGCTATGAAGAGACAAGTCCGTTTCCCCATCAGCAAATGTCGCTTATTGAGCCATTGCGTGCTTACCGCTTAATACGTCACGCGGCGTGGCTGGTAACTCGGTGGGATGATCCTGCCTTTCCTCGGGCATTTCCCTGGCTGGCAGAAAGTGGCTATTGGGATCAGCATATTCGCCAGCTTGAGCAGCAACTACTGCACCTGGATAAGCCATTATGGTTGGCCTAATGCATCGGCTGGATTAGTTTTATCTTGTACCTTTAAAGGCGACCCTTAGTGAGATGCTCGCGAAGGGCCGCCTGGGTCTTGCAGGTTGACTACTCAGGCTGCTCTATCGGGGCTGGGTTTTCTACGCTTTGGTCAGGGTCTGGACGCTCACCCGGAATAGGGTTGCCGACACCTTCCCCATTGGCTTGGCGACGGATGGCATTAATGTCAGCCGAGGGATTGTCTTGAGCATCAATACGGACGCTTTGATCTAATGCCAAGACGAAGGGTTGTCCAGGAGTTAATGAACAGGAGCCGTCGTCGCAGGCAAGACCATACTGGCCATCTTCTGCATAGGCGCTGGCTGAAAAAGTGCCTGAGTAGATGGCGCTTTCTGAATCGTGGGTTTCAATGCAGGTTGCATCTTGGGTAGTAATACGGACGCGATCACCGTTTAATTGCGCATTGGCTACTAACAAGCAGTATTCAGGCAGTGAATGGGTGGTGCCGCTTGCTTGTTTTGGATGCAGCAGAATATCGCTGTAACGTTTTTCGCTGCTATCAAACTTCAAAGCTTCAACGACTTCAACGCCTACTTTCGCGCCGCTGGGAAGTTCCAGCGCCGACTCTTCTGCGTGCAAAGGTGATACAAAGAAAGGACCCAGCAGGGCAGTTAGCCAAAAGGGCGATGATTTAAATGACATGGCATACTCTCAACAGTGGCCCCTGCACTATTAGCAGGAAAATTGTGCTCTTATCATAGCACAGCTCAATTAGTGCCGAAGGGGGGTGCGTGTCACTCTGCCACAGCCTGCATAGGTGCGTTAAAATAGATTAATCTACTGTTAGTATTGTGCATAAATTGATTGATATATATTTTTTGTACAGGATAAAGGGTTCAGCTAGCACTCGCAAGGTAAGGCAGCTAAACGGAAGAGACCGTAAGCTACTCAGTGGCTTGCCGATAATGGAAGCTCGCTGGCGCGATAACATTGCTGCAAGGCGATTAAGTGATAGCGAATAAGCACAGTTTTGATGAGGCCTACAATGACCGACGATCTCGCCCAACACTACCGTCAAATTATTTCCGCGCTCGGTGAAAACCCTGACCGTGAAGGGCTGCGAGATACACCAAAGCGCGCAGCTAAAGCCATGCAGTTTTTAAATGCTGGTTATCATCAATCATTAGAAGAAATAGTGAATGGGGCCGTTTTTGAGTCACAGACCGATGAGATGGTGCTGGTCAAAGATATCGAGCTCTACTCCATGTGTGAGCACCATTTACTGCCTTTTATCGGCAAATGCCATATCGCCTATCTGCCGAGTGGCAGGGTGCTGGGCCTTTCCAAATTTGCTCGTATCGTCGATATGTATGCACGTCGAATGCAAATCCAAGAGAATTTAACGCGTGAAATCGCCGAGGCGGTTCAGCAGGTTACTCAGGCAAGAGGGGTGGCTGTTGTGATTGAGGCCCGCCACCTCTGCATGATGATGCGCGGTGTGGAAAAGCAAAATTCCAGTATGACCTCATCGGTTATGTTGGGAGGTTTTCGCAGTAGCCAGGCAACGCGCCAAGAATTTTTAACGCTGATCAACTGACCTGAGTGAAACTCAGCAGGTTTCATGTCAAAGGCTTGGTTAAATGCCTCGTTTCGTCTTAGCATGAACAAGTAAATGAGCCTGCAAGGCCGTCATTTGGTCAGGAGTCTGTCATGGAAGCGCTGAAAGAAACACAGCTGTATTGCCCGTTTGCCTATATTGACGGCAGTTGGGTAGCCGCCGACAGCGGTGAGCAAATCAACGTTTTGAACCCAGCCACTGGTGAGTCGGTTGGTGAGATGCCACGCCTAGGTAAGGCGGAAACCGAACGTGCCATTGGTGCTGCCGATGCGGCGCTGCCGTCATGGCGGGCGTTAACCGCTCAGGAACGGGCAGACTTATTGCTCAAGTGGCATGACCTAATGCTTGAACACAAGCATGACCTTGCTCTGCTGATGACCTATGAGCAGGGCAAGCCAGTAAGAGAAGCAGAAGGTGAAATTGCCTACGCCGCGAGCTTCTTACGCTGGTTTGCTGAAGAAGCTCGCCGTGTTTATGGTGAAACCATTCCTGCCGCCAATGCTAATCAGCGTATTGTGGTGACGAAACAGCCGGTAGGCGTTGTTGGCGCGATTACGCCGTGGAATTTTCCCGCTGCGATGATTACTCGTAAAGCAGGGGCGGCACTGGCTGCTGGCTGTACCATTGTGGTGAAGCCCGCCAGTCAAACGCCTTTTTCCGCCACTGCGCTGGCGTTACTCGCCGAACGTGCTGGCATTCCCCGTGGGGTTTTCAATGTGGTGCCAGGCAGTGCGTCTGACATCGCGAAAGCGCTTACAGAATCTCCCAAAGTCCGTAAGATCACCTTCACGGGCTCGACTGAGGTGGGGCGCACTCTGATGGCTCAGGCCGCTGAGCATATCCAGAAAATTTCTTTGGAACTGGGGGGCAATGCGCCGTTTATCGTTTTTGAAGATGCGGACTTAGACGCGGCTGTTGAAGGTGCCATGGCGGCTAAATTCCGTAACGCCGGGCAAACCTGTGTATGTACTAACCGCTTTCTGGTGCAATCCAGCGTCATTAACGCGTTTTGTGAAAAACTTGCCGTTGCAATGAACAGTGAGCTAAAGGTGGGGAATGGAACAGAGCCAAATATTAATATTGGCCCGCTCATTGACGAGAATGCTGTTAAGAAAGTCAGTGAGCACGTTCAAGATGCCATTGATAACGGTGCGGAGCTGCTTCTGGGTGGACACCCGCACCCCTTGGGTGGCAACTATTTCACACCAACGCTGATCAGCTTTGCTACCGATGCAATGAAAGTGGCCCACGAAGAGACGTTTGGCCCGCTGGCAGCCGTTTTCCCCTTTGATGACGAAGAGACCGCCATTGTGATGGCCAACGACACCCAGTATGGCTTGGCTTCTTACTTCTACTCTCGCGATTTGGCTCGCGTGTGGCGCGTAGCGGAGGCGTTGGAGTATGGCATGGTGGGCATTAACACCGGGCTTATTTCCAATGCGGCGGCACCCTTTGGCGGGGTGAAAGCGTCGGGTCTTGGCCGTGAAGGTGGCCATCAAGGCTTAGAAGAGTATCTGGAAACGAAATACCTGTGCATTGATCTTGGCAAGTAATACGTCCTAGACCGAAAAAGCCCTCACTTGGAGCAAGTGAGGGCTTTTGTTAATGCAGGAGGCTATCCTCTGATTAGTGGCGGAAGTGGCGCATGCCGGTAAATACCATGGCAATGCCTGCTTCGTTAGCGGCATCAATCACTTCCTGGTCGCGCATGGAGCCGCCAGGCTGGATAACCGCCGTAATGCCCGCTGCTGCGGCGGCATCGATGCCGTCTCGGAAGGGGAAGAAGGCGTCAGAAGCCATCACTGAACCAGGAACGGAAAGCCCTTCATCTGCCGCTTTAATGCCGGCAATTTTAGCCGAGTAAACCCGGCTCATTTGGCCTGCGCCTACGCCAATCGTTTGGCCTGCTTTGGCGTAAACAATCGCATTGGATTTCACGAACTTTGCTACTCGCCATGCAAAGGCAAGGTCGCGGATTTCTTCTTCAGACGGAGCGCGTTCGCTTACCACGGTAAGCTCATCTTCAGTGACCATGCCTTGATCACGATCCTGCACCAGCAGGCCGCCATTCACGCGTTTGAAGTCAAATGCAGGCTGCGCCGTACCGGGCCAATGAGCGCTTACGTCCAGTAGGCGCACGTTCTGCTTCTCGGCCACAATGGCGGCTGCGTCGTCGCTGACCCCTGGAGCGATAATGACTTCGACAAACTGGCGGTCAATAATCGCGCGTGCAGTCTTGGCATCCAGCGGTACATTGAAGGCGATAATGCCGCCAAAGGCGCTGGTCGGGTCGGTCGCGAAAGCTTTCTCGTAAGCTTCCAGAGCCGTTGCGCCCACGGCAACGCCGCAAGGGTTGGCGTGCTTGACGATGACACAGGCGGTATTCTCAAAGGCTTTTACGCACTCAAACGCCGCGTCAGTGTCAGCCACGTTATTGAAAGAGAGCGGTTTGCCTTGAAGCGTTTTGGCCGTAGCAACGCTTGGCTCGCTGGCGGCGGGGTCCACATAGAAAGCCGCTTTCTGATGCGGGTTTTCACCGTAACGCATGTCCTGCTTTTTATGCAGCTGCAGGTTGAAGGTGCGGGCAAAGGTGGCGTCTTCGCTGGCTACCTGACGGCCAAGATAGTCGGCGATGGCGCCGTCGTAACCAGCGGTATGCTCAAACGCTTTAACGGCTAGATCAAAACGGGTGGCGGCGCTCACTTGGCCAGAGTGGTCATTAAGTTCGCCCAGTACCCGGTCGTAGTCGCTGGCGTTAACCACAATCGTAGTATACGCGTGGTTTTTGGCGCAGGCACGTACCATGGTGGGGCCACCGATATCGATATTCTCGATGGCGTCTTCTAGCGTGCAGTCTGGCTTGGCGACCGTGGCGGCAAAGGGGTAAAGATTCACCACCACCATGTCGATTGGTGAGATGTCATTCTCCGCCATGACAGCGTCGTCCTGGCCGCGGCGTGCCAAAATGCCGCCGTGAATTTTTGGATGCAGTGTTTTAACGCGTCCATCCATAATCTCTGGAAAACCGGTGTGCTCAGATACTTCCTTAACCGCAATACTGTTCTCTTGCAGTAAGCGGAAGGTGCCGCCAGTGGATAGCAGCTCGACGCCATGTTCGGCGAGGCCGCGGGCAAACTCTACGATGCCAGTTTTATCGGATACGCTCAGCAGGGCGCGGCGAACGGGGGTAGCGGTACTATCGGCCATAAGGGTGCTCGTCGTGTGCAGGTCGGAGTTTAAAACAACAACGCCCCTTTAAGGGGCGTCACTTTCAATTAATCCATACAGCTTAAGCTTTTTGCGCAGCGTGCCACGGTTTAAACCAAGCACATCCGCCGCGCGCGTTTGGTTGCCATCGGTGTGCTCCATCACGCATGCCAACAGAGGAGCTTCCACCTCTGCCATCACCATGGCATACAAATCGGTAGTTTGGCTGCCATCGAGATGTTCGAAGTAGCGGCGCATTGCCATCTCAACCGCTTCTCTTAGCGGCTGTGGCTGGGCACTGTCGGAAGGGTCTGCTAGCGTGCCAGAGAGATGGGAGGAGCGTTCGCTGGAGAGCAGGTTGCGTTCAGTCATGCCGCATGGCTTCCTTTGGCTAGCAGACGCTGAGCGGCGTCGTGGGTCATGGCGTTATTAATCCAGTCAAACTGCGCTTCAGTCGAGGCAAGGGCATTAAACTGCTGCTTGAGTGCTCGCTGTTCAGCGTCTGAAAAGCGCTGGTCGTCATTGAGATACCAGCCGACATGTTTGCGTGCGATGCGTACGCCCATGGTGTCGCCATAGAACGCATGCAGTGCCTGCAGATGCTCAAGTAGTATCTGGCAGCGCTCTGTCAAACTGGGTGGTGCTAACCGTTCACCATGAGTTAAGTAGTGGGTGATCTGTTGAAAAATCCACGGATTTCCCTGAGCGCCTCGGCCTATCATTACGGCATCTGCGCCGGTATAGCGCAACACATAGGCAGCCTTTTCGGGCGACGTGATATCGCCGTTGGCAATCACCGGGATAGCAAGGTGTGACTTAATCTCAGCAATCGTGTCGTATTCAGCCTCACCAGTATAGCGCTGTTCCCGGTGACGGCCATGGACAGCCAAAGCCTGAATGCCTGCAGACTCTGCCAGTTTGGCAATGCGCAGTGCATTGTTCGACGCAGCGCACCAGCCGGTGCGTATCTTGAGCGTGACGGGAATATCCACTGAGCTCACTACGGCATCTAAAATCTCAGCAACTAGCGCTTCATCGCGCATTAGGGCAGAGCCCGCCGCCTTGTTGCAGACCTTTTTCGCTGGGCAGCCCATGTTGATGTCGATGATTTGCGCGCCAAGCTCAGCATTAAGTCGGGCGGCCTGGGCCAGCATCTCGGCATCGCCACCGGCAATTTGCACTACCCGGGGGGCGGGCTCGCCTTGATGATCCATGCGTAGCTGAGATTTACGGGTATGCCATAGTGAAGGGTCAGCGGTGACCATTTCACCCACCACCCAGCCAGCCCCTAGCCGACGGCAGAGCTGGCGAAACGGGCGGTCGGTGACGCCCGCCATGGGGGCCAGCATTACCGGGTTAGGCAGTTGGTAAGGCCCAATCGCAGGTGGCGAAGTAATCATCAAGGTCATTGCGGTGCACTTTGGTAGGCATGAAATCGACGAGTAGGACGTTTCAAGGGGGCGTATGATACGCCTACTCGGCAAGGGATTGAAGGCCAATTCCGATTTTATGCGGGGCGGCGGCCTGTCAACCGCACCCAGCCTTCGCGCACGGTGGGTTCATCCATATAAAGCCCTTGGGCTTCGTAGGCTTCCAGCACGTCTGAGGCTTGATTGGCCAGTATGCCGGATAGTGCAATGTGACCACCGGGCGCTACGTGGCTAGCAATCATGCTAGAAAGCTCGACCAGCGGTCCCGCTAGAATATTGGCCGTGACGATGGGGTAGGAGCCGCCTTTGAGTTGTTCTGGGTAGTAGAGCGCGAGCTGCGCCGCGCCAATAGCATTACGCTCCGCGTTTTCGCGGCTGGCTTGTAGCGCTTGTGGGTCAATATCCGTGCCGTCTGCATGGGTCGCGCCTAACTTCAGCGCCGCAATGGCGAGGATGCCTGACCCACAGCCTACATCCAGTACGGCTTTGCCCTGCAGTTCATTACGCACGGCTAAACTATCCAGCCACTCAAGGCATAGCGCGGTGGTCGGATGTGTGCCTGTACCAAACGCGAGGCCCGGATCAAGGATTAAATTGACCGCGCCAGCTTCGGGCGGCTCATGCCAACTAGGCACAATCCATAACCGTTCACCCATGCGAAGAGGGGTGAAATCATCCATCCACTCTCGCTCCCAGTCACGGTCCGCCAGCAGCTCGTATTCAATGGTCGGGCACGGCTCACCGGGCACTTGCTCAGCCCAGGCGGCTTCAATACGGCTTATCATGTCGTTGATGCCGTCGAGATCATCATAGAGGCCCGTCAAAATGGTGTCTTGCCATAGTGGGGTTGTGCCGCGCTCGGGCTCAAAGACGGGATCGTCGTGGGCGTCCTGTAGGCCAATGGCCGTCGCGCCCTCCTCGAGCAGCAGCTCTTCGAGGAGGTCGGCTTGTTCGGGGGCGACGTGTGCTTTTAATTGCAGCCAGGGCATCGGGGGTCTCCACGGCGTTTTAGAGGATAAAGGAACAAGCGAAATTGCGATATAACTAGGACAAAACAGCAGCGGGGTGGCGATGGCCACCCCGCAGAAACACCCGCCAAGCGGCAGGCGTAGTAGCAACCTATGGCTTAGCTGCTTAGTTTCTTTTCCAGGTAGTGAATATTGACACCACCCTGGCGGAAGTAGCTATCCCGCACCAGATCTTTCTGAAGGTCGATATTGGTCTTGATGCCTTCGACCAGCAGCTCATCGAGCGCGTTGCGCATGCGCGTTAAAGCGATCTCGCGGTCAGCGCCCCAGGTAATCAATTTACCAATCAGGGAGTCGTAGTGCGGCGGAACGGTATAGCCGGTGTAAAGGTGGGAGTCCATTCGAACGCCTAGGCCACCGGGTGCGTGGAACAGTGTGACTTTGCCAGGAGAGGGCATAAAGGTACGCGAATCTTCGGCATTGATACGGCACTCAAAGGAGTGACCGTTCAGCTTTACATCTTCCTGGCGAATTGAGAGCGGCATGCCTGAAGCAATACGCAGCTGCTCTTTAACGATATCCACGCCCGTGACCATTTCTGTCACCGGGTGCTCTACCTGTACGCGGGTGTTCATTTCGATGAAGAAGAACTCACCGTCTTCGTATAGGAACTCGAACGTACCCGCACCGCGGTAGTTAATCTCGATGCACGCCTGGCGGCAGGCTTCGAGCACTTTAGCACGGGCTTCTGGATCAATACCTGGGGCCGGTGCTTCTTCGAGTACTTTCTGGTGGCGGCGCTGTAGCGAGCAGTCGCGGTCATACAGGTGAATAGCATTGCCCTGGCCATCAGCCAGCACCTGAACTTCCACATGGCGAGGCTTCTCGAGAAACTTCTCCATATAAACCGTGCCATCGCCAAAAGCGGAATGGGCTTCGGTGCGGGTAACGGTAATGGCGGAGAGTAGGTGGCCTTCGGTATGCACAACACGCATGCCGCGTCCACCACCACCGGCAGCCGCCTTAATGATGACTGGGTAGCCAATGCGACGTGCAGTGGCCAGGTTAGTGGCGTCATCATCACCTAGCGGGCCGTCGGAACCGGGTACTGTCGGTACGCCAGCGGCCTTCATGGCTTCAATCGCGCTGACTTTATCGCCCATCAGGCGAATGGTTTCAGCGCGTGGGCCAATAAAAGTGAAGCCCGAACGCTCCACCTGCTCGGCAAAGTTGGCGTTCTCAGATAGGAAGCCATAGCCGGGATGAATGGCGCTAGAGTCAGTCACTTCAGCCGCGCTGATCAGCGCAGGGATGTTTAAGTACGATTGCGCCGAAGAGGCAGGGCCAATGCAGACGGCTTCATCGGCAAGACGAACGTGCATCAGTTCGCGGTCTGCTTTGGAGTGAACCGCAACGGTTTTAATCCCTAGCTCTTTACATGCGCGTAAGATACGA
Source organism: Vreelandella aquamarina (assembly GCF_900110265.1). GTDB lineage: Bacteria > Pseudomonadota > Gammaproteobacteria > Pseudomonadales > Halomonadaceae > Vreelandella > Vreelandella aquamarina. Next base: position 27,286 of record NZ_FODB01000044.1, read on the forward strand.
AGGGCTATCTCGCCGCGGTTCGCGATAAGTACCTTGTCCAGCATGGGAGAATCCACCCGTGTTGATATGAAAGATTAAGCGAGGACGATCATTGGTTGATCAAATTCCACCGGCTCGCCATCTTCCACTAGGATGGCCTCAACCACGCCGTCGCGGTCGGCTTCAATCTGGTTCATCATTTTCATCGCTTCAACGATACACACAGTGTCGCCTTGCTTCACTGTGTCGCCTACTTCAACGAATGCTTTCGCACCTGGTGCCGGGCTGCGATAGAAGGTGCCTACCATCGGCGAGTTAACTGCTTCACCGCGATAGCTAGCGCCTTGAGGTTCGGCATCGGCGGGGGTAGTGGCCACCGGCGCTTGAGGAGCAGCAGGCGCGGGCTGCGCGTACTGAGGCATCGGTTGCGGCTGCCACGCAGTGCCGTTGGGGTGACGGCTGATACGAACCGATTCTTCACCTTCCTGAATTTCGATTTCACTGATGTTGGACTCTTCCAGCAGCTCAATCAGTTTTTTAACTTTGCGAATATCCATTCGTATAGCCCCAAAAGTTGATCAAAGTAACACGTCGTCACAGGAGAGATATGCCTGCTAGGCGCGGCGCTTTTTAAGTGCAGTAAACCAAATTTAAAAATGAAGAGAACGCAGCACGATGGCGAACGTTAACCCAGACTCAGTGCTAAAAGATGGATTTTTTAGCAAATATGGCTGTGGAGTTTGCCGAAAAAGTCACCCACTGTCCAGTAGCCGCGGTAATGTGTGTGATATTTGCGACTTAAACAACTGTTTGACGACGATCGCGACACGGCAGCTTAAAAATGTGTTCAAAGCCGGTTGCACTGTCGCAACCGACCATGAGTTCATCTTTTATCCCTGCTGCCAGCGCTTGAACGAGTCGAGATGCTGAACGAGGTCTTGAGCAGTCACTTCGCCCTGAATGCGAGCTTCGCGCACTTCCTTGCCCTGGCTAAAGAGTAGCAGGCTGGGCGGGCCAAAAAGGTTGAAATGATTGAGCAGTTCGCGACTTTGTGCATTGGTCTCTGTCACATCGACCGCGATTAGTTGAAAATCGTTCAATGCAGCGGCGACTTGAGGATCAGGATAGACCTCTCGCTCCATCAGTTTGCAGGAGATACACCACTCTGCCGTGAAGTGGGCAAACACGGGCTGCCCCGCTTGAGAGGCTTGCTCCAGCTCAGACTGTAGTGCGCTGAGACTGTCGACTTCTTCAAAGATTGGAGTGGTAGCGGCTTCCCCTGTACTAGAAGTGGTCACCGATAGCGGTCGTAATGGATTGCTGCCTCCTTGGGCGGCGCCCAACACGAGTGCTACCCCCCAGGCCAACAGCATTAACCCCGCCGTTTGCCGGGCTTTTGCCCAGCCGTGAGAGGGCGATGTATTCAGTGCGCCAAGGGTAAGGGCACTGCCGATTGCTAGGGCCGCCCACAGCAGAAGAGAGATTGATGGCGCAATTAAACGCTCAATCATCCAAATCGCTATACCTAATAACAACAGCCCGAAAGCAATTTTAACGCCATTCATCCAGCCGCCAGAGCGGGGTAGCAGCGTTGCGCCGAAGGTGCCCACGAGCAATAAAGGGAGCCCCATGCCAAGTCCAAGCGCAAACAGCACTGCGCCACCCATAAAGGCGTCCCCAGTGGAAGAGATAAATACCAAGGCGCCCGCTAGCGGAGCCGTTACGCAGGGAGACACCACTAGCACTGACAGCGCACCCGCCACCGCCAAGCCCAGTGGGCCGCTGCGCTGGGCGCGGGCTTGCCAAGAGTCTACTTTGCTGGCGATTCGCGGTGACATGCGAAGGTCAAAGGCGCCAAACATTGCCAAAGCGAACAGGGTAAACAGAATGGCAAAAGTAATTAAAACGGGGGCGGACTGTAAATGTGCCTGGAGGTTGAGCCCCGCACCAAATAGCCCCATTAGCACGCCCACCAAGGCATAGGTAATGGCCATGCCGAGTACATAGCTGGCTGACAGGACAAAAGCGCGGGGCTTGGTGGGGTTCTGGCCAACCACGATGGACGACAGAATAGGAATCATCGGCAGCACACAGGGCGTAAAGGTGAGCCCAATACCCGCGAGGAAAAAGAGCCCTAAGGCGAGCGGTAGGCTGGTATCACTAATCAGCGCGCTGAATTTGCTATCTTCACTTTGCGGGGCGGAGAAGCCAGCGTTCTCGCCCGATTGAGTCGCTGCGCTGCTTGGGGCAGGTTCACCCGTGCTTGTTTGATTTGGAGAGCTTTGTTCGCTTTCATCCTGCCAGTTGGCAAACGTGCTGGGCGGTGACGTTTCTGCGGCTTCAAGGGTGATGCGCTCAGGTGGGTAGCATAACCCCGCATCGGCGCATCCCTGAAAGGTCAGCTCGATACTGATTGGCCCGCTATAAGGGGCGCTCAGCGGAACATCAAAAACGAGCTGATCGCGAAAAACGTACACATCCCCCATAAATTGATCGGTGGTGAATGAGCCCTGTGGAATGACGGGGTCTTCTAAGTCGACCGATGCCTGCTGGCTCGTGACGTCAAGCTGGTGGCGGTACAAATAGTAATCGTCGGCAATATCGACCCCGATGCTGAGCGTATCACCATCGTGCCAAGCGCTGGGCTGGAAGGCTTCCATTACCGGCAGGAAGTCGCTCTGATTGCTTGAGGAGAACCACTGCCCGTGGGCCAATAAAGGTAGCCAGCACAACAAAAAAAATAGGCTAAAACGTCGCATGAGTAACACGGAGTATCCTTACGCTTTGGTAACAGGTTGGGTGCAAAGGGGCAGGATAGCGCACCTGTTGAGATTAGCGCATTTACTGCGGTGACGTGACGCGGTGCTTCATGCTCCGTTAATGTAAACGCAAAAGGCCGCCTCTCTAAAGGCGGCCTTTGCAATCAGTGTCGTGACGCTAATTACGCTTTTTTGTAAGCTGCGGCCGACTTTTCAATGGCCTTGCGAGCGGCTTCAACGCCTTCCCAAGACTCAACTTTGACCCACTTGCCTTTTTCGAGGTCTTTGTAGTTCTCGAAGAAGTGAGCAATTTGCTGGCGCAGCAGTTCGGGGAGGTCAGTCACTTCCTGCACGTCATCATACAACGTTGAGAGTTTCGGGTGCGGCACGCATACCAGCTTGGCGTCTTCGCCGGCTTCGTCGGTCATGTTCAGAATGCCCACCGGACGCGCGCGAATGATGCTGCCAGGCGCTACCGGATGAGGGGTCACTACCAGCGCGTCTAGCGGGTCACCGTCGTCGGCCAGCGTGTGCGGGATAAAGCCGTAGTTGGCCGGGTAGAACATGGGCGTGGCCATGAAACGGTCAACGAGGAGGGCACCCATATCTTTGTCGATTTCATACTTAATCGGCGCGTGGTTAGCAGGAATTTCGATCGCCACGTAGATATCGTTGGGCAGATCCTTTCCAGCGGGGATGTTATCAAAGTTCATCGTTGGTTCCTTGGCTTGGCTTTTCTTACCTATTGCAGAGCGCAGTAGCTAAGCAGTTGATGCATTGCATTAATGGTGAAGAATTATACGAACATGGTCGATAGATTACCAATGCGACATAGGTGTTTAGCGGCGTGGATGTTGAAGTTCATTGCGATTTAAGGGGATGTCTCATATTAGTCGGCTTGATGCACTTCCAGGCAGTCACGCGCCATGAGTAGGGTTTTTGTACCGTTCGCGACGTTTGGTGGGCATCGTTTCACTGTGCCAGCGTGTATGATAGCCCTGTGTGGTTGTGATGTTAGTGAAATGGTAGTTGCGATGGTGAGCCGTAAGCCTAGGAGGATGAGTTGGCGCACGCCCAGTTGCTAATTAGTTATGGTCAAGCGTTTGTTGCCCCGGAGCGGCGGCAGCACCGCAGCTCAATGTCGGTGCGCCTGCCGGAAGCACCGCTGTTAAAAGTGAAGGGCGGCTGTGCGGTGATTAGTGACTCGATTTCCCGCAATACCATGGCCAAGCAGGCGGGAGATTTGAGCGTGCGCGGGTTTCTTGCGGATTACTACTCGACGCCTGAACACTGGGATACCAAAACCTCGGCTACCCGTGTGCTGCGTGCTCTTAATAGTTGGTGCTACAGCCAGAGCCAGCATGTTAAAGAGGGTGGCTTTGTTTCCTCACTCTCCGCGATGGTGTTTTTGGGCCGCGAAGGGCATCTGTTCCATATGGGCGATACGCTGGTATTTCGCTTACGTGGTGCCGAGTTTGAGCAGCTCACTCGTGACCATGTGACCGACGTAGGCGGCTATCGTTATCCCTCCCGCGCTTTGGGGATGGATGGCAGCGTCGACATCGACTACACCCATCTAGCGCTTAAACAGGGCGACCTGTTCGTATTCACTACCCAGGCGGTGCGCGGCACGCTGATGCCGTCGGACTACGTGCGGCTTATTCGCCAAGACGCCAGCGATTTGGATGCCGCCTGCGAGCGTTTGGCCAGTGAGGCAAAACAGCGCGCTCAGGAGCGCGGTTACGGCGGTGATCAGTTCTGCTTCCAACTATTGCGCATTGATGAGCTACCCGAAGAAGAAACCGACCATCCTGGCATGCTCTACGGTGATCTGCCAATCCCCCCTGAATTAGCTCCTGGCGAGCGCCTTGATGGGTTAGAGGTTCAGGCCGTGCTGTCACGAAACGCCCAATCTCGCGTTTACCGAGTCCGTGATGTGCATAGCGATCGCGTGATGGTGATGAAAGCGCCCAGCCCGGAACTTTCGCTGCGTAACGCCTATTTAGAGCATTTTTTGCTGCAGCAGTGGGTGGTAGAGCGGGTGAATTCACCCTTTGTAGTGAAAGTCATGGAGCCCTCGCGCCCACGTCGCTATCTCTACTACCTCATGCAGAACGTGGAAGGTGAGACCTTGCGCCAGTGGGCGGAGCGCCACCCGCAAGCAAGCCTTGTTCAGCGCTTGGACATTGCCAATCAGTTGGGCAAAGCGGTTCAAGCACTACATCACCGCGATATTATCCATCAGCAGGTTACGCCAGATAACGTGCTGATTGATCAGCATGGAAAGGTAGTGCTGGCGGATTTTAGCGCCTGCCACATGCGTGAAGTGGATGGACATCGTCACTCAGGCGAACTGCTTCGCCAAATCGGCTTTAATGAACACACGGCTCCAGAGTACGCCCTGGGCGACAGTGTGGGGCGACGCAGCGATCAGTACTCGCTGGCATCCACGGTTTATTGGCTGTTAACCGGAGAACTGCCCTATACCTTGACGCCGAATAAGCTGCGCTGCCATACCGATTTAGAAGAGCTCAGCTACCGTAGCGCTCGTACCACCAACCCGGAGATTACCCCCGCGTTGGATGAAGCGCTGCGTCGAGCGCTGGACCCACAGCGGCCGTTGCGCTTTAGGCGCATGTCGGAGTTTCTTCACGCGCTACGTATCCCGTTAGGACGGATGCCTCAGCGAGAAGAGCCGCGTACGGAGTCTCGGCGCTTTTGGCAAGGCGTGGCGGGCATTTTGCTTTTGCTATTGGTGCTTTCCTGGCTGCTGCGTTAGGAATGCGTCCAGTAGTCCACTCTATTCAGGACGGGACAATCAATTAAGAAGGGGCGATGACTGGTCATCGCCCCTTCTTCTAGGCCAGCGTTTCAGCCAGCCGAGAAGTTACAGTGTGAATTTAGGCAGCTTCTGCTCCACTTTCGCCAGCTTGAGCTTGGCGACTTTAGGCAGGCCATTCTCGAACGGAGGGAAGTCTTCGCCTTGGATCAGCGGCGAGAGGTAGTCTCGGCATGCTTGAGTAATGCCAAAGCCGTTCTCGCTGATGAAATCGCGAGGCATGAATTTCTCTTGGTTAGCAATTTGCGACAGCGGCGCAGAAATCACATCCCACTGGTAGGGGGGTTGTGAAATACGGCGGATCGCCGGCATCATGGAGTTCTTACCTGCCAGTGCCAGCGTCACCGCTTCACGGCCTACTGCGTATGCTTGCTCAACGTCGGTTTTTGATGCTAAGTGGCGAGCCGCACGCTGTAGGTAGTCGGCCACGGCCCAGTGGTATTTGTAGCCTAAGTCTTGCTTGATCATACCGGCCAGAGTGGGCGCAACGCCGCCTAGCTGGCGGTGACCGAAAGCATCGGTGTTACCCGCATCTGCCAGGAAGGTGCCGTCTTCGTAGCGCGCGCCTTCGGATACGACGATCACGCAGTAGCCGTACTTCTTAACGCTCTCATCCACTCGTGCCATGACCGCTTTACGGTTAAAGGACACTTCCGGAAAGATAATCAGGTGTGGCGGCTCGCCTTCACCTTCGCCTGCCAGTCCGCCTGCGGCGGCAATCCAGCCCGCATGGCGGCCCATCACTTCCAGCACGAACACTTTGGTGGACGTGGCGCACATGGAGGCGATATCCAGCGATGCTTCACGGGTAGACGTGGCAATGTACTTTGCGACGCTGCCAAAACCGGGGCTGTTGTCGGTAATGGGCAGGTCATTGTCGACGGTTTTAGGAACATGAATCGCGGTCAGCGGGTAACCAAGCTTTTCTGAAAGCTGTGAGACCTTTAGGCAGGTGTCGGCGCTGTCACCGCCACCGTTGTAGAAAAAATAGCGGATATCGTGCGCTTTGAAGACTTCGATCAGGCGCTCGTACTGGGCGCGGTGGGTATCAATATCCTTCAACTTGTAGCGGCACGAACCGAACGCACCGCCAGGCGTATGACGAAGTGCCGCAATGGCATCATCACTCTCTTGGGTGACATCGATCAGGTCTTCCGTCAGCGCACCAATAATGCCGTTATGGCCGGCATACACCTTGCCGATTTGGTCGGGGGCTTGCCGGCAAGCTTCGATAACGCCGCAGGCGCTGGCATTTATGACGGCGGTAACGCCACCGGACTGGGCGTAAAAGGCATTATGCTGGGCCATGGAAACGTCTCATCTCCTGAAAACGGGTGGTTTCATCGTCATTGACGGCAAGCGTTCGCTCCCTTGCTTGCCGATGCTTCACAGGCGCACTGAAAGTCGCCCTGTGAACCAAGCGCTCTTAATTGACGCAAAGTTTAGCGTAAAGCTATTTCTGCTGCATTACATGCTGTTTCAAACCCGCCGCTGCGGGGATTTTTAGCTGCCTGTGCGGATTACTCATCGCTACCGTCCAGCGCTTGTTCACGCTGGGCTAGTCGCCAGCCGCCCAAATCTTTATAGCGGTTAACCATTGCGCAAAACAGCTCAGCCGTGCGCTCGGTATCGTAACGCGCGGAGTGGGCTGCTTTGTTATCAAACTCAATGCCTGCCGCACGGCACGCTCTGGCCAGCACAGTTTGACCATACACAAACCCTGCGAGCGTCGCCGTATCAAAGCTTGAGAAGGGGTGAAACGGATTGCGTTTGATGTTGCAGCGGTTGGCCGCGGCATTCAGAAAGCCGTGGTCGAAGGCGGCATTGTGGCCGACGAGAATCGCTCGTGAGCAGCCGTGGGCTTTCAACGATTTGCGAATGGGCCGAAAGATCTCACCCAGTGCCTCAGACTCACTGAGTGCCACTTGGCGACGCAGCGGGTCATCCAGATTGATCCCTGTGAAGTCTAAAGCCGACTGCTCCACGTTGGCCCCCTCAAAGGGGTGGATGTGGTACGCATAGGTCGCGTCAGGCAGTAAATTACCGTCCGGGTCCATGGTGAGGGTGACAGCTGCAATTTCCAATACGGCGTCCGTTTGGGCATTAAACCCACCCGTCTCCAAATCAATGACAACCGGTAAATAACTGCGAAAACGCTGGGCCATCAATTCGCGGGCAATTGCCTCGCTCATGCAGCTCTCCTTAGTAAAGCGAGTAGTCGGTCAGAATCAGCGGCGAGTGTTTGCCGCTATGGTTGGGTGATTCTAGCCCGGATTTCTCATAGTGCTCCAACAACCTTCGCAGACCAAGCCTGGTAGTGCCAGATCCGAGTGGTCATGGTCGAAGTTGGCGATTATTTAGCCAGTTTCCGGCATTCAGGCACAACTCCCCCTTTCCCCCATTGGTATCGGGCCGGGGGAGCCCGATTATCTACTGGGGCACCAAGCGCTGAACCAGTGCTGAGAGATCGTTCTTGTGTGGATAGCTATCACTCATCAACACCCGTATTCGGCGGGTGTTGCGGATGATGACTGCGCCAACCTTGATCAGCTTCAAGCGCAAGGTGCCGGCACTCATACGTTCGAAGGGCGTGTTTTTCAG